>NZ_JBEXPY010000070.1:0-30502 GCF_040612315.1 Streptomyces sp. NPDC006435 | reverse complement strand
AAGGGCGCACGCTTCGTCCAGTTCTGCGACGCCTTCAACATCCCCCTGGTCACCCTCGTCGACGTACCCGGCTTCCTGCCCGGCGTCGACCAGGAACACGGCGGCATCATCCGGCACGGGGCGAAGCTGCTGTACGCGTACTGCAACGCGACCGTGCCGAGGATCTCGCTGATCCTGCGCAAGGCGTACGGCGGCGCGTACATCGTCATGGACTCCCGGTCCATCGGCGCCGACCTGTGCTACGCCTGGCCGACCAACGAGATCGCGGTGATGGGCGCGGAGGGCGCGGCGAACGTCATCTTCCGCCGGCAGATCGCCGACTCCGACGACCCGGAGATGCTGCGCGGCCAGCTGGTCAAGGAGTACAAGACCGAGCTGATGCACCCCTACTACGCGGCCGAGCGCGGACTGGTCGACGACGTCATCGACCCCGCCGAGACCCGGCACACACTGATCGGCGCCCTGGCCATGCTGCGGCGCAAGCACGCCGACCTGCCGTCGCGCAAGCACGGCAACCAGCCCGCATGAGCGCCGCGTCAGGGCAGGACGGATCCCTGCTGAGAGTGGTCCACGGCTCCCCGACCGCCGAGGAGTTGGCGGCGGCGGTCGCGGTGGTGCTCGGCGTCCTCAAGGAACAGGGGCTTGACGGCGGGAGCGGTCCGGCCGGTCCCGTGCAGGCGCCCTGGCGCCGTGCGGAAGCCCCGGCCTCGCCGAAGGTCTCCTGGCGCGCGGGGCGCTGAAGCGGTCCGCCGCACCGTGGCATGAATCACGTGGATCAGCCGTGTGGGCTGCTGTTTTCCCTGTTGTGGGAGGCAGCGGCCGACCGGCGGTGCGCGGTGCGAGGAGCGCGACGCAAGTGGTGGCTGCAGGTAGCTGCACGACTACTTGAAGAAGGGCACCGCCTTGCGCAGCGTGGCGGTCCAAGTGTCAGGTAATCGGCGGCCGGGAAGCCGCAGTGAAGTCGTGGAGGATTTCCATGTTCCGTGGAATCGGGCGGTTCTCGGTGAACCGCCCATGGTTGGTCATCGCTCTCTGGCTGGTGGCGACCGCTGCCTTGATCGCGTTGGCTCCGCAGCTGAAGCCGACCAACGACCAGGCGGAGTTCCTCCCGTCGCACTACGAGTCGGTACGCGCAGCGGACATCCAGCAGAAGGCGTTCCCGCAGAACCGCCAGCCGGCGGCCATCGGTGTCTTCGAGCGGTCCGACGGCGGCAAGCTGACCGAGGCCGACAAGAAGGAGGTCGGTGAGATCGCGACCGGCCTGCAGGGCCGGAAGTTCGAGAAGATCAGCCAGGTGGTGACGGACCCGAAGGCCGTCTCGCCGGACGGGAAGATCGCCCTCGTCCAGGTGTACGCCTCCACCCAGCAGATGCAGGACGAGGCACTGGTCGAATCCGTCGGGAAGCTGCGAACCGCCACTTCCGATCAACTCTCCGGCAAAGAGCTGAAGTTCGGCTTCACCGGTGCCGCGGCCACGATGCTGGACTCGCAGGAGGCGTCGGACAGCACCGACGCCATGGTCATGATGGCCACCCTGGTTCTCATCATCGTGCTGCTGCTGGTCATCTTCCGCAGCCCGATCATCGCCCTGATGCCGGTCCTCATCATCGGCCTCGTGTTCATGGTGACCATGGGCGTCATCGCGACCGCCAGCAACCTCGCCGGCCTGGAGGCGCCCGCCTCCATCTCCGCCATCCTCATCGTGGTGCTCTTCGGCGTCGGCACCGACTACACGCTCTTCCTGCTGTTCCGCTACCGCGAGCACCTGCGCGAGGGCCAGGAGCCCAAGGAGGCGCTGGCCTCGGCCGCCGGCCGGGTCGGTGAGACCATCGCGTCCGCCGCGGGTGTCGTCATCGCCGCCTTCGTCGCGCTGCTGCTGTCCTCCATGGGCATGCTCAGCAGCATGGGGCTGTCGCTGGCGATCGCCGTCGCCGTCACCCTGATCGCCGCGCTCACCCTCGTCCCGGCGGTCTTCTCCTTGCTGGGCACCAAGGCGTTCTGGCCCTCGAAGGCATGGCGCAAGCAGCCCAAGAACGTGATCGCGAACCGGGTCGGCTCCTTCGCCTCCCGCAAGCCCGCCCTCGTCGCCGCCGTCTCCGGCGGTCTGCTGCTGGTGACGGCCCTGGGCGTGTTCGGCTTCAAGGCGGAGTACGACACCGAGAGCTCGCTGCCGGAAAACCTGGAGTCCGTCCAGGCGATGGACCGCCTCCAGAAGGGCTTCTCCGCCGGGCAGTCCGACCCGACGCAGGTCTATGTGAAGGCCACCGACGGTGCGGCGCTCGACAAGGGCGAACTCGCGGGCTACCAGGCCAAGTTGCAGGGCGTCAAGGGTGTGAACCAGGTGTCCCCGGCCCTGGTCGGCCCGAAGGGCGACGTCGCGCAGTTCAGCGTCGTGCTCGACTTCCGCCCGAGCGCGGACGAGGCCCTGGAGCTGGTCAACGGCGATCTGCGGGACACGGTCCACGGGGCGGCGCCGAAGGGCACCGAGCAGTACGTCGGCGGCAGCACGGCCGTGCTCGCGGACATCCAGACCGCGGTCAACCGTGACTACAAGCTGGTCTTCCCGGTGGCCGCCGTGGCGATCATGATCATCCTCGGTCTGCTGCTGCGCAGCCTCATCGCCCCGCTGTACCTGATGGTCGCGGTCGGCCTCGGCTTCGGCGGCACGCTCGGCGCCACCGTCTGGCTGTTCCAGGACGGCTCGAACGGGCTGCTGTTCATGCTGCCGGTGATCGTCTACCTCTTCGTCACGGCCATCGGAACGGACTACAACATCCTGATGGTGGCCCGACTGCGCGAGGAGATCCGGAGCGGCAAGGAGCCCCGGGAGGCCGTCCGGCTGGCCGTCACGCAGTCCGTTCCCACCATCGCCGCCGCCGCGGTCATCCTCGCCGGTACCTTCGGCGTCCTGATGCTCGCCGACAACTCCATGCTGAAGCAGATGGGATTCGCGGTCGCGTTCGGCATCCTGCTGAGCGCGTTCGTGATGGCGATCCTCCTGGTCCCCGCGGTCACCACGCTGGTGGGACGCCGGGCCTGGTGGCCGGGCAACCGCAACGAGACGCCCGGGGGAGGCGCGGCCGAGGAGCTGGGCGAGCCCGACGCCGACCCCCTGGTCACCGCCGGGAGGCAGTGACCCGACAGGCGTGAGCCGCCGCTCGTCCCACGGCCGGAACCCGGCCGAGGGGCGGGCGGCGTTCTTCTTTGCCGCCTGCCGCCTGCCGCCTGCCGCCTGCCGCCTGCCGCCTGCCGCCTGCCGCCCGCCGCCCGCCACCCGCGGAGCAGCGGCGGCGGACCCCCGCCGAAATCCCGTGCGCACGACTTATGCAAGAGGGGCGCAGCTTCCTGAACAGGGCGGCGAGAAGCGCCTTCGGGATCGGTAGGGTTTCGGTGCGGCGTCCTAGGTCATCAGGATTTCTGCCGTGTTGCCGGCCGGATGCCGTGTGAAGCCTCGGTCGGGCGCCGTGCGACGTCGAGCGATCCGTCCGGGAAATCCGTACGGATGGTGCTTCCTCGCTTTCATGGACGCCCGAACGGCGACGCCGGCCGGGTCGATACTGACGAATGCCGACCACGTGGGAGAGACAACGATGAGCACGAACCCCTTCGAGGACAACGACGCCAGCTACTACGTACTGGTCAACGACGAGGGCCAGCACTCGCTGTGGCCCGCGTTCGCCGAGGTTCCCGCGGGCTGGACGGTGAAGCACGGCCAGGACAGCAGGCAGGCCTGCCTCGACTACGTCAACGAGAACTGGACCGACATGCGCCCGCTGAGCCTCGTGCGCCAGATGGCCGCCGCCGAGTAGACGGCGACCGGAGAGGACGATCATGCAGACGGGTTCCTCCGCCGCGGCGGTGTTCCGGCCCCGGCCGCGCCCGCGGGCCGACCGGGTTCTGGTGTGCCTGAGCTACTGCGGCGGCGGCACCGCCCCCTTCCGGCAGTGGGCCGAAGCCGTGCCGGAAGACGTGGATCTGGCGCTGATCTGCTACCCGGGCCGGGAGGCGCGCTTCGGGGTGCCGTTCGCCCGGGACTGGGTCGCCCTGCGGGACGACGCGGTGGAAGCGGTCCGCGGTCTCGCCGACCGGCCCTACACGCTGTTCGGCCACAGCATGGGCTCCTGGGTGGCGTTCGAGGTCGCGGCACAGCTGGAGCGCCTCGGCGTCGCACCGCCCACGGAACTGGTCGTCTCCGGCGGCACGGCGCCGCACAAGCGGGAGCTGCGCGACGACGTGCCCCGCTCGTCCGACAGCGACGACGCCCTCGTCGCGTGGATGCGCGAGTTCGGGCAGATGTCCCCGGTGGTGGCCAACGAGCCGGAGCTGCGCAGGATGGCGGTGGAGCTGCTCCGCGCCGACCTCGGGGTGTCGGAGTCCTACCGCTACGCGCGGGGCACCCGGGCGAGGGTCCCGCTGAGGCTGCTCTACGGCACCCGGGACGCCGAGCCGTTCCCCGTGGTGGAGCAGGACTGGAAGTCTCTGGCCGACGGCGGTTTCGAGGCGCATCAACTGCCGGGCGGACACTTCTACGAGACGGACGTGTGGGCCGGGCTGCCGCGGCGGTTCCTCGGGTCCGCCGTGGAGGCCGGCCGGTCGGGCACCCTTTCCTGACACTGCCTCAATCGCCTTTGTGGCGTGTACGGATGACGGTATGCCGATGCCGCGCCGATTCTCTCGGCGCGGCATCGGTGTTGTCGTCTGTCGTCGCAGGGGGTTCAGGCGTTCTCGCGCAGGGCGCGCCTGCGGTCGTGCAGCACCAGCAGGAGGATCATCCCCATGAGCACGCCCAGCACGGTGCCGGCCAGGCCGGTCAGCAGGTGCGCCAGGTCGTACTCGGGGGCGGGGCGGTCGTCGCCGAGATGGGTGAGCAGGCTGTAGATGCTGTACGAGAAGAGCATGCCCGACGAGATCCAGGTCACCGCCATGGGCGGGAAGAACCGCCGTGATCCCCGACGGCTCGTCAGCACCAGCAGGCCCCAGGTCCCGGCGAGGGCCCAGACGCCGGTGCTGGCCGACAGCAGGTGCCACCACATGTCACGGTGTTCGAGCTTGTCGGGGTCGAGGCCGACGGTGCCGCCGACCGCCCAGAAGAGCTTGACGGCGCCGAGCACGACGCAGCCCGCGCAGAGCAGCCGGGCCACGGTGGTCTGCAGGGCCCGGGTGTTGCCCGGGGCGTCCCCGCACTCGGTCGGCCCGCTCAACGCCTCCGGCCACCGGGACCGGGCGTAGCCGGCCAGGGCGAGCGGAAGGCCGATGCCGACCCCGACCAGCGAGATCATCACGAAGACCTGCTCGTAGACCCAGAAGTTGGTGGAGGAGTCGGCCTGTTCGTCCCGGGACATGGCGGCCGGGCCGAGGATCGGCGCCAGCACCAGCATGGGTACGAGCAGACCGGTGCCGACCCATACCGGCAGGACGATCGGCCAGGCGGGAATCCGTTCGCCCCAGGGCCGGCTGAACGCCGCCGCCAGCAGGATGCCCACCGCGGCGAGCACCGCGGTCGTCGCATTGATGGCGCGCCAGTCCGCTTCACCCATTTCCTCGGTCGGAAGGAAGAGGCCGAACGTCCAAGCGATTTTGATGAGCATGTACGGCATAACCGCAATGGCGGTGCCGTAGCCACTGATTCTGCGTATCTTATTCAGTCGTGAGGTCGGCTGCTCCACCATTACTGTCATGTTGGCACGATATCCGAGCCGTCATTCGCGGTCAAAATTTTCTATATCCTTATAGGGATATGCGCTTTTCGGTCGATTTATGGACCGAGGTCCGAATCGGGCTGTCGAGTGCCACCGCGGTGAGATGCCCGGACTCCGAGACCGACACCAGCAGGGCGGGCTCCCCGGCACCGGCCAGCGCGATCAGTTCCAGCAGCCCGGACACCGCGCAGTGCCGGGCCTCGGTCACCGTGCCCGCGGGGTCGTGCGGCGGGGTCCCGGCCGCGGCGAGGGCCGTCGCGACGGTGTCGCGGACCGCTTCGCCCAGGTCCACGGCGCCGGCCGGGGCGCTGACGACGAGCCGCGGGCCGGACGCGCCCCCGGCCAGGGCGGCGATCCGCCTCCCGGTCGCCGCGAGGGCGGCCCGGTCCGGGGTGCCGTCGGTGCCCCGGACGACGAAGCGGGAGAGGCCGCCCGTGACGGCGGCCAGGGCCTCGGCGCCGTCGGCCGCCTCCGGCGTCGACAGTACGACGGCGGCGGCACCGTCGTACTGGCCGCGGCGCTGGTCCCCGGCCGGGGCCTGGTCGGTCGCCGCGGCCACCACCCGGTCGGCCCGGCCGGTGCGCAGCGCGGTCGTCGCGAAGTGCACCGCCTCCAGGCCGGCGGTGAAGGGGTTGGTCAGCGTGACCGAGAACGCGCGGGCCCCGGTGGTGATGGCCAGCTGGCTGCCGGGAGTGCTCATCGAGAACCCGGGCACCTCCGCCGGGCTGATGCCCCGCACGCCCTCGGTGCTCAGCACGTGGTTCATCCGCCGGTGCACATGGGCGATCGCGTACTGGGTGCCGGTGACCACACCGAAGCGCAGGCTCGGCCCACCGGTGAGGGGCGGGTCGTCGTGGCGTCGGCCGAGCGCCAGGTTGCCCGCCGCGAGCAGGTACCGGGTGGCCGGGCTGTAGTACTTCCAGCCACGTCTGCCCAGGTGCTCGGCGGGTGCGAACCAGGTGCCGTCGGGGTGCTCCCCGGCCGCGCCGGGATCCTCGGCGACGACGCCGACGCTCGTGATCAGTACGGTCATTCGGAGGCCTCCCAGGCGAGTACCGCGTTGTTGCCCCCGAAGCCGGTTCCGCTGACCAGCACGGACGGTCGGGCCAGGGCGGCCGGTTCGCCCAGGGGCACCCGCATCGAGGACGCGGGGTCGACCGTGGCGACATGGGCGTTGGGCGGGACCAGGCCGTGGCGCAGCATCCGGGCCGCGATGACGCAGCCGAAGACGCCGGCGGCTCCCGCGGTGTGCCCCATCACGGCCTTCGGGGCGTAGCCGGCGACCTCGGCGGGGTCGCCGACGGCCGCCAGGGCCTCGGTGACGGCGGTGCTCTCCACGGAGTCGTTGAGCGCCACGCCCGCCCGGTGCAGCACCACGGCGCCGGGGGCCTTGGCGGTGGTGGCGAGGGCCAGGGAGACCGACCGGCCCAGCTGTTCGCCCGACGGCTCCGGGGCCATCGGGTGGTGGGCGTCGCAGCTCCAGCCCTGCCCGGCGAGGACCGCCAGCGCGGTCGCGCCCCGGCGACGGGCCGACTCGGCCGACTCCAGCACCATGGCCGCCGCGCCCTCGCCGGTGACCATTCCGGCGCGGTCGGTGTCGAAGGGGCGGCAGCACTCCGGGTCCAGCAGCCCGAACCGGTGCAGGGTGCCGACCGCGACCCGGGAGAAGGCGTCGCCGCCGCAGGCGATCACGACATCGGCCTGGCCCGTCTCGATCAGCTCGGCGGCCCAGCCCACCGCGTACGTCCCGGCGGAGCAGGCGGTGGACAGGGTGTGGCTGCAGCCGCCGATCCCGAACCGGTCGGCGACCACGGCGGCCACGTGATGGGTGGCGAGACGGTGTCCCGGAGCGTCGGGCGCCTCCGGCCCGTCGATGTCGCCGAGCGAGGTGCCGACGGTCAGGCCCGCGTCGAGCAGGTCCTCCCCGGTCAGGCGGGCCTCGGCCAGGGCCTCCGCGACCGCGGTGACGACCAGGGTGCTGGTCCGTCCGGGGACGTCGCCGTCGAGCGCCGGGGACTTCGGGGCCGGTTCGGCCGGATCGGGCGCCGCGTACAGATGCGGGTGCTCCGGCAGGCCGCAGGCGTCCGGAGCCGGGACCGGCAGCCGGTCGGCGCGCAGCAGCCCCTCCCACAGCGCCTCGACCCCGCTGCCGAAACAGGTCACCGCTCCCAGTCCCGTGACAACGACCGTCACCGGCGCACCTCACTCCTCCGGATAGTGCAAAACAATTGACCGATACCGACCAGGGTGCCTCCGATAAAGAGTGGTGTCCGTTGCCCTTGCAAGTACCTGCAGTAATCGCCTGAGCGTCTCCTCGCCCGTCGGGCGCCTGCAATACCATCAGCGCGATCAACCCGGCGCCGTATCGTCCGGAAATAGTGCACGCGAAACAGCGCGATTGTCGATATGAATAGCCCTATGAGAAAGAGAATCCGGTGAGTGTCGAAAGCACGCTTAACACGTCGGAGCTCCGGGAACTGGTTGCGGACACCCTGGACGTCGAATCCTCGGAACTGACCGACGACGCGCTCTTCATCGAGGAGCTGGGCGTCGACTCGGTGGTGGCGCTGGAACTCCTGGTCACGCTGGAGCAGCGTTACGGGGTCAAGATTCCCGAGGAGGAGCTCGCCGAGCTCCGTACGTTCCCCGACATCCACGCACTGCTCAGCAGGAAGCTGGGCGGTTGATGGACGCGCAGCCGGCCCACTCATCGGGCGCCGACGGGAATTCCGTCTCCTACTTCCTGATCGAGAGCAAGGGGAACTGGGCCGGCCCCAACGCGGGCACCTTCCTCCGGGACGCCGCCGCGCTGGCCGACGCCGGTCACCGGGTGCGGGTCTACCTCGTGGAGGACGGCGTGCTCAGCGCCGTCGGCACCCGGACGCCCGAGATCGACCGGCTCGCCGAGGCCGGGGTCGAGGTCCTCGTGGACGACTTCTCGGCGGCGCAGCGCGCGCTCGGCGGCACGAAGCTGTCGCCGCACGTGAAACTCGCCGGCATGGAGACCGTCGCGGCGGCTCTGGCCGAGGACGACTGCAGGGGTGTGTGGCACTGATGGGGAGCTCGATGAAGCGCCGGATGTGGGATCTGCTGCTCGTCCTGACGGCCGCCCCGCACTCCGGCGACGTGGTCACCTCCGCGCTGCGGCTCTCGCAGGCGGTGCTCGACGGCGGCGGCTCGGTACGGGTCTGGGCGTGCGGGTACGCCAACATGATGACCCAGGACACCTTCGGCGACACCAAGTTGCCGAACACCCGTGACCCCGAGGGCCATTACCCCTCGCCCGCGGCGATCGTCCGGCAGCTGATGGCCGACAGCGACGGCCGCTTCGCGTGGATCGCGTGCACCGCGTGCTCCGAGGAGCGCGGCGCGACCCACCACATCCCGCAGGTGCGGCACCGGTCGCCGCTCCGGCTGGCGGGAACCATGGCCGGGGCCAAGCAGACGCTCTATCTCGGGGGAGCCTGATGACCACCACCCAACGGGCGGAGCCCCGCCGGCGCGTGCTCTGCCTCATCGACCGCGCCTACCGGGGCGCCGTCGAGGCCCAGTTCTTCCACCCGCTCTACGGACTGATCGATCTGCACGGCCAGTTCGAGCAGGTGGACCTGGCG
The DNA here is from genome assembly GCF_040612315.1 of Streptomyces sp. NPDC006435. Lineage (NCBI taxonomy): Bacteria > Bacillati > Actinomycetota > Actinomycetes > Kitasatosporales > Streptomycetaceae > Streptomyces > Streptomyces sp. NPDC006435. Next base: position 21,189 of record NZ_JBEXPY010000070.1, on the reverse strand, counting down.
CTCCGCGGCGCGACGGTGACGATGGCCGTCGAGGAGGACGACTACCGGCCCTCCGTACGGCTCGGCTCGACGGTGCTGGACACACTGCCGGACTACCGGGGTTCGGTGCGCGATCTGGTCGCGGAGGGCTTCAACGTCTTCGTGGATGCCGAGGCCCTGGCCGAACTCGGGGTGAGCGAGAAGCAGTTGGTGCCAGGGGTCACCTGCATCGGCCAGGCCGAACTGGCGGCCCGCTGGCCCGATTACGACCACGTGTGGTTCGTGTGACCGGCCCGCTCGTCTCCCGGATCGAGCCATGGACCGGGGACCGGCACAGCTTCGCGACCCCGCTGCGGGCGATCGACCGGATCGAGTCCTGCCCCGACGGGCCGGGCCTGCGGTTCCGTACGTTCAAGACGGTCAGCGCCGACGACCCCTACATGGGCGGACACTTCCCGGGCCTCACCCTGCTGCCCGCCGTGTTCGTGCTGGAGGGACTCCGGCAGGCGCTGACCGTCCTCACCGGCGCCGACGAGCCGCTGAACCTGCTGGAGGTCGTCTCCGGCAGGTGGCTGGCGCCCATGCAGGGCGGCGACGAGATCCGCCTGGACGTCACGGCCGAGCGGTCCGACGACGGCCCCTGGCGGGTCGCCGCCGACGGCGTACGGCAGGACGGCACCCCGGTCCTGGCGGTGAAGCTGGTGCTCGGCCACGGCGACGCCGGGCCGGCCGGTGCGCCGCTCGCCCCCGCGGACGAGGCGCCCCTGCCCGCCACCACCGGGCACGGGCCGGACTACACCGAGATCCTGGACCGGCTGCCGGTACGGCACCCCATGCTCCTGGTGGACCGGGTGGAGGCCTTCGACGCGGGCCGGGAGATCACCACGCTCAAGGCGGTCTCCGGTTCCGAGCCGTGCTACCGGTCGATGGCCGACGGGCTGCCGCTGTCGCGGTACGCCTACCCCAGGGCGCTGATGCTGGAGTCCTTCGGGCAGTCCTCGATACTCCTGTGGCTGTCCAGCGGCACCACCGACGGTGTGCAGGTGGCCGCGGCCTTCCGCAACTGCCGGTTCGCGGGCGAGGTCCGGCCGGGAGCGGTGCTGCGCCATGTGGCCCGGATCGACCGGATGATGTCCGACAACGTCTTCGTGTCCGGGCAGACCTGGGACGGCGACCGGTGCGTCATGACGGTCGGTGCCATGATCGGGTCGAGCCGGCCGCGTGAGCGGGTCGACCGGAAGGCGGCCGCGGCCACCTGACGGCCGGGCCGCGGAGCACGACGAAGCGGCCCGCCCGCGGGAACGGAAATCCTCTCCGGTCCCCGCGGGCGGGCCGCTTCGTCGTCACGCGGTCGCGGCGGTGTGGGCCGCGACGATCCGGTCGATGGCCTCGGCCGTCAGCGGACTGCGCAGGATGTCGACGTGGGCGACGGGAATGCCGACGGACTCCGGGGCCAGCAGGGCGCCCTCGGTCGGGTTGTCGGAGTTCACCGCGACGGCGGTGCCCCAGGCTGCGGTCGGGTCGATCTGCCGGGCCGCGTCCAGGTACGACACGAACGACCGGAACACCGCCGCGAACTCCTCCAGCAGTTCCGTGTCGAGCTCCTCGCGCACGAACGCCGCACCGGCCTGCTCCCGGAAGATCCGGACGAGCTCGTCGCCGAAGGCGGCGAAGTCCGGGGCGTCCGTCCGGGCCTGCCGGGAGGCCTCGCGGGCGGCGGTCGCCTCCTCGGGGGACAGCACCGCGGCGAACTGGTCCATCATGGCGGTGAAGTCCCGGTCCAGGCCGTCCGGGGTCGGCACCTCCGGGTCGAACATCACGAACCGGGGCGGCTGTTCCTGCCAGTCACCGATCCTGGCGGCCAGCTCGCCGGCGAACACACTGCCCGCGCAGTAGCCGAGCACCGCCAGGACGGTCAGCCCGCTGTCCTTGATCTCGCGGGTCCACAACTCGATGTAGTCCTGCGCGGACATCCCGTCCGCGGTGTCGGGCTGCCGGGTCTCCCACACCGTCAACTGCGGGTCCAGCCGCGGGGCGAGGTCGGAGAAGCTGGAGTCGGAGCGGCCGGTGGTGGCGAAGTCGACGGTGAGCACGAGACCGGAACCCCGGCCCGCTCTGAGCACTTTCCATCCGGTGAGCTTTGTCATGTGTGCTGTCCACTCTGGTCGGAGGTTGCGAGGACGGGCGCGGCGGGCAACGACGACGGGTCCGCCACCGCGGGTGCGGCGGCGGACCCGCGAGCCGGTGCGAGGCGCGCTCAGTCCTCGGTGATTCAGTCCTCGGTGATGAGGATGGCCTTCGAGGGGCAGATGTGCTGGGCGACCTTGCGCAGGTTGTCGGCCTCGGCCTCCGAGGGGCTGTCGTTCAGCAGGATCACCAGCCCGTCGTCGTCCCCCTGGTCGAAGACGGTCGGCGCGCTCATCACGCACAGCCCGGCGCCGATGCAGCGGTCGCGTTCCACGTGCACCTTCATCGCGGTCACCAGCCGACCACGAGCTTGTGCACCGGCGGCAGGCCGTCGATGAGCTCGATCGGCTCGTCCGACTCGACAACGTGCAGGTCCGGGAACCGGGTGAACAGCGAGGTGAAGCACAGCTCCATCATCAGGCGCGCGACGTGCTGGCCGAGGCACTGGTGGACGCCGTAGCCGAAGGCGAGGTGGTCCCGCGAGTCGCGGTGGATGTCGAAGGAGTCCGGGTTCTCGTACTTGGCGGGGTCGCGGTCGCCGAGGCCCTTGAGCACGAGGATGCCCTCGCCCTCCTTGATGGTCACCCCGTCGATCTCCACGTCGGCGAGCGCGACGCGGGCGATGATCTCGTCGACCAGGCTGAAGTAGCGCAGCACCTCATTGACCGTCTTCGGCATGAGGGCCTCGGGGTCGGCCTGCAGCGCCTTGAGCTGGTCGGGGTGGTCGAGCAGCGTCTGGGTGCCGAGCGCGATGCGGTTCACGATGAACTCGTAACCCGCGAGCAGCAGCATCTTCGTCATCAGCGTCAGGCCGTGGTGGTCGAACTCGTCGGTCCGGCCGGCCCGCGTGATGAAGTTGCCGAGCATGTCGTCGGTGGGGTTCTGCTGCTTCTCGGTGACGAGGGCCGCGAAGTGCTTCATCAGCTCCTCGTTGGCGGCCAGCTTCTCGTCCATGGTGTACGAGTGCCGCGTGCCCACCATGATCGCGGCGTTGCGGGTGAAGACGTCGCGCTCGGCCTCGGGGATCCCGGCCAGCTCGCAGATCACCTGGGCCGGCAGCGGCAGGGCCAGCGCCTGGACCAGGTCGAGGGGGCCCCCGTCCCGCTCCATCGCGTCCAGGTAGTGGTCGATGAGCTCCTGGACCCGGGGGCGCAGCTTCTCGACGGCCTTGATGGTGAAGTCCGGCAGGGACATCTGACGCACCCGGGTGTGCCGCGGCGGGTCCATGGTCACCAGCAGGTTCTTCGCGTCCCGGGCGATCATGTCCAGCAGTTCCTGCGGCGCCGGGAACCGGATCGGGAACGTGGGGTGCGGCTCCACGCTGAACCGGTTGTCGGCCAGCAGCCGCTGGATGTGGTCGTGCCGGGAGACCAGCCACGCCTTGCTGCCCGACGGCATGGTCACCTGGGTCAGCGGGCGCCCCTCCGGAACCTGGTCGTACTCAGGCAGCAGCGGGTTGGGCCAGCCGCGCGGGGCGACGGGGCAGGTCGCCGGCTTCTCCATGGCGTCGGTCATGGGGATTTCCCCTGTCTTTGTCGTGGTCATGGGCCTGCTCGTGGTGATGCTACGGACGGAATTCCCTGCCACCGGGGGCACTTGCCACTTGCTGCAACGGGACGTCGCCCGGACCGATCCGAATTCCGCGTGCCGAGGAGAAGATCCCTTTCCGGAAATTGCAGCCACGTGCGACACGGCTTGTCCGGACGTGTATTCGTTTACTGAACGTTGTTCGACCGCCGTCGGAGGAGCCGTCTCCCCGCTGAGGGCGCGTCTTCGCCTGCCCCGCCAAGGGCCGGCACATCGGCCGTCACGGAGCCGACCGCAGGACACCAGGGCAGCCGGAGCCACCGCGCCCGCCGACCGTCGAAATCACCGACCGACTCACAGGTCGGCCTGGCCCGAAGAAACAGAGGACAGATGTCTGACTCGTCAGCCACGGTTCTGCCGCTGACCGCCGGCCAGGCCGGGATCTGGTACGCCCAGAGCCTGAGCGGCCCGAACCCGACGTTCAACGCGGCCCTGTACCTGGACATAGCGGGTGCCGTCGATCCCGGACTGTTCACCGCCGCCATGCGCCAGGTCGTCACCGAGACCGAGGCGCTGCGCGCCCGGTTCGTCGATGAGGGAACCGGCCCGGTGCAGGTGATCGACCCGGTCGCCGACTGGGCGGCACAGCCCGTGGAGTTCCTGGACCTCACCGGCGAGGAGCACCCGGCCGAGAAGGCCGACGCCTGGATGTGGGCGGACGCCGAGACCCCGCTGGACGTGACCGGGGGCCTGCTGTACCGCTTCGCGCTGATCAAGGTCGCCGACGACCGGTTCCTCTTCTACTACCGCTACCACCACCTGGTGATGGACAGCTTCGGCGCGAGCCTCGTCGCGTCCCGCACCGCCGACGTCTACACCCGGCTGACGGCGGGGGAGGACACCTCCACCGGGGCGTTCCCGGCACTGCGCGAGCTGGTCGAGGACGACCTGGCCTACCAGGACTCCGACGAACTCGCCGCCGACCGGGACTTCTGGACCGGGCAGTTCGCCGACAAGCCGATCGCGGTGAGCCTCGGCGACCGCCCGACGGCGCTGCCGACCGGCCAGGTGCGCGGAACCCGGCAGGTCTCGGCGAGCACGGGCGACGAGGTCCGCGACGCGGCACGGGCCGGCCGGGTCGGCTGGCCCGCCGCCGTCCTGGCGGCGATGGCCGTGTACACGAGCCGGATCACCGGAAGCGACGACGTGGTGATCGCCCTGTCCGTCGCCGCCCGCACCACGGCCGCCGGGCGGGCCGTGCCCGGCATGGTGTCCAACGTGGTCGGCGTACGGATGACGGTGCGTCCCGACATGACGGCGCAGGAGCTCGTGAGGCACGCGCACCAGCAGATGCGCGCCGCCTCCCGGCACAAGCGCTACCGCTACGAGGACCTGCGGCGCGAACTCAAACTCCTGGGCTCCGACGGCCGGTTGCTCGGCCCCCGGCTCAACCTCCACGTCGTGTCGCCGACCCTGCACTTCGCGGGACTGCCGTCGACGCTGAACCCGCTGATGGCCGGGCACGACGACGACTTCTCCCTGATCGTGATCGGCCGGCCGGACGGCGGCTTCCGGTTCGACGTCTCGGCCAACCCGGACGTCTACACCGCCGACGAGGTGCGCCGCCACCACGACCTGATCATCCGGCTGCTCGGGGAGCTCGCCGCGAGCCCCGAGCGCCCCGTCGGCGCCCTGGACATCGTCAAGCCCGAGATGCTGGCCAAGCTGGTCGGCGACTGGGGCGGGGCCTCCCGGGTCCACGGGGCCGCCGAACGCGCCACCCTGCCCGAGCGGTTCGCCGCCGCCGCGGCGGCGTACCCGGACAACACGGCGGTGGTGTGCCCCGACGGCCCCGACGGCCGGGAGCTGACCTACCGCGAACTGGACGAGCGCTCCAACCAGCTGGCCCGGCTGCTGCTCCGCCGCGGGGTCCGGCGCGGACAGCTCGTCGCGCTGGCGATGCCGCGCTCGGCGGACCTGCCCGTCGCGCTGCTGGCCACGCTCAAGGCGGGCGCGGCGTACCTGCCGATCGACCCCGAGTACCCGGCGGACCGGATCGCCTACACGCTCGAGGACGCCAAGCCCACCGCGGTGATCACCGCGCAGCACGAGGCCTTCGCCCAACTGGCGCTTCAGACGCCGGAGATCGCGCTGGACCACCCCGACACGGCGGCCGAGCTCGACCTGCTCCCGCGGACCCCGGTCCAGGACGGCGAGCGCGGCGGACCGGTCCTGCCCGACCAGGCCGCCTACGTCATCTACACCTCCGGCTCGACCGGCCGCCCCAAGGGCGTGGTGGTCGCCCACCAGAACGTGATCCGGCTCTTCGAGGCGACCGAGTGGTGGACCGGCGCCGGTCCGGACGACGTGTGGTCGCTGTTCCACTCCTACGCCTTCGACTTCTCGGTGTGGGAGATCTGGGGCGCCCTGCTGCACGGCGGCAAGCTCGTGGTGGTGCCGTTCGGCGTCAGCCGCTCCCCGGAGGAGTTCCTGCGGCTGCTGGCGCAGGAGCGGGTCACCGTCCTCAGCCAGACGCCGTCGGCGTTCTACCAGCTGATCCAGGCTGACCGGGACGACCCGGGGACCGGCGGGCGGCTGGCCCTGCGGTTCGTGGTCTTCGGCGGCGCCGCGCTGGAGTTCGGCAGGCTGGCCGAGTGGTACGAGCGGCACGCCGAGGACGCGCCGCGCCTGGTCAACATGTACGGCATCACCGAGACCACGGTGCACACCACCGAGCTGCTGCTCGACGCCTCGTGCACGTCCGTCCGCACCGGCAGCATGATCGGCCGGGGCATCAGCGACCTGCGCCTCTACGTCCTGGACACCGCCCTGCGCCCGGCCCCGCCCGGCGTGGCCGGCGAACTGTATGTCGGTGGCCCCGCGGTGGCCGACGGATACCTGGGGCGGCCGGACCTGAGCTCCACCCGGTTCGTCGCGGACCCCTTCGGCCCGCCCGGACAGCGCATGTACCGCTCCGGCGACCTGGCCCGCTGGGCCGCGGACGGCACCGCGAACCTGGAGTACCTGGGCCGCTCCGACCACCAGGTCAAGATCCGCGGCTTCCGGATCGAGCCGGGCGAGATCGAGGCCGCCGTGCTCCGGCACCCCGACGTCCGGCAGGCGGCGGTCGTCGTCCGGGAGGACACCCCCGACGACAAGCGGCTGGTGGCCTACGTCGTCGGCGACGTCGCGCTGGAGTCGGCCGAACTGCGCAAGCACGCGGCGGCGGCCCTGCCCGAGCACATGGTGCCCAGCTGGTTCGTGCAGCTGGACGCGCTGCCCCTGACCGCGAACGGGAAGCTCGACACCAAGGCCCTGCCCGCCCCCGACGTGGCGGGCGTGGCGGGCGGCCGGGCACCCCGTACCCCGGAGGAGGAGATCTTCTGCGGTCTCTTCGCGGAGATCCTGGGGCTGTCCTCGGTCTCGATGGACGACAACTTCTTCGACCTGGGCGGACACTCGCTGCTGGCGACCAGGCTGGTCAGCCGGGTGCGCGCGGCGTTCGGCGTCGAACTCTCCATCCGTACCGTGTTCGAGGCCCCCACCCCGGCGGCGCTGATCGCCTGGCTGGCCGGTCACGGCGACGTGCCCGAGGCCCGGCGCCCGCTGACCCGGATGGACAAGCCGGAGGAGATCCCGCTCTCCTTCGCCCAGCTGCGGCTGTGGTTCATCGACAAGATCGACGGCGGCTCCGGCACGTACAACATCCCGCTCGTGGTGCGGCTCAACGGCTCTCTGGACCGTGAGGCCCTCCAGGCCGCGATCGGCGACGTGGTCGCCCGGCACGAGAGCCTGCGCACCGTCTTCCCCGACCGCGACGGCACCCCGCGCCAGCACATCCTGCCCGCCGAGCGGGCGACACCGGTCATGGGCGTGACCGAGATCGCCGCCGACGAGCTGGCCCGGGCGATGACCGAACGCGCCGCCGTCGGCTTCGACCTGACCACCGAGGCGCCCATCCGCGCGCACCTGTACGCCGTGTCCGACGAGGAGCACGCGCTGCTCATGCCGGTGCACCACATCGCCGGCGACGGCTGGTCCCTGGTGCCGCTCACCCGCGACCTCCAGACCGCCTACACGGCACGCTGCCGGGGCGACCTCCCGGAGTGGGAGCCGCTGCCGGTGCAGTACGCGGACTACACGCTGTGGCAGCGCGAGATCCTCGGCGACGAGGACGACCCCGGTTCCGCGATCCGCGGCCAGCTCTCCTTCTGGACGGAGTACCTGCGGGGGCTGCCCGAAGAGGTCACCCTGCCCACCGACCGGCCCCGGCCCGCCGTCGCCTCCTACCGGGGCGAGACGCTGCGCTTCGACCTGTCGCCCGAGCTGCACCAGCAGCTGACGCGGTGCTCGCGCGAACACGACGTGAGCCCGTTCATGGTGGTGCAGACCGCGCTGGCGGCCCTGCTGAGCAAGCTCGGCGCCGGTGAGGACGTCCCGCTCGGCATCTCGATCGCGGGACGCACCGACGAGGCCCTCGACAACCTGGTCGGCTTCCTGGTCAACACCCTGGTGATGCGCACCGACCTCAGCGGCGACCCGAGCTTCGCCGACCTGCTGGGCAAGGCCCGCACGGACGGCCTGGCCGCCTTCGCCAACCAGGACCTGCCCTTCGAACGCCTGGTGGAGGCGGTCAACCCGGAGCGCTCGGCGGGCCGGCACCCGCTGATCCAGATCGGTCTGGGCTTCCAGAACAACGCGACCCCGACCCTGGACCTGCCGGGCCTCGACGCCTGGATCGAGCCCGCCGTCACCCACACCGCCAAGCTGGACCTGCTGTTCGACTTCCGCGAGGTGGAGGGCGAGGGCGACGTCCCCGCCCACACCACCTGCGCCGTCGAGTACGCGACCGACCTGTACGACCGCCCGACCATCGAGCTGCTCATCGACCGGCTGACACGGCTGCTGGACCAGGCGACCGGACGGCCCGGCAGCCGCCTGAGCGAGCTGGAGGTGCTGGGCGCCGACGAGCGCGAGCGGATCCTCGTCGCCTGGAACGACACCGCGTGCGAGGTCCCGTCCGGCACCCTGGCCGAGCTCTTCACCGCCCAGGCGCTGCGCACCCCCGGCGCCCTCGCGGTGGTGGCCGGCGAACAGGAACTGCGCTACGCCGAGCTGGCCGAGCGGGTCAACCGGCTCGCCCGGCACCTGGTGACGCGCGGGATCGGAGCCGAGGACCGGGTCCTGCTGGTCATGCCGAAGTCGCTGGACCTCCTCGTGGCGCAGCTCGCCGTGGTCACGGCGGGTGCCGCGTTCGTCCCGGTCGACCCCGCCTATCCGCAGGACCGGGTCGCCTACATGGCCGCCGACTCCGCGCCCGTGCTGCTGCTGACCACCGAGGCGGTGGCCGACACGGCCCGCGAGGTCGTGCCCGGCGTGCCCGCGGTCGTGGTCGACGCCGCGGGGACCGCCGCCCGGATCGCGTCGCGGCCGGCCGGCCCGCTGTCGGACGGGGACCGGCGCCTGCCCGCCTCCACCGACCACACCGCCTACGTCATCTACACCTCCGGCTCGACCGGCCGCCCCAAGGGCGTCGTGGTGACCCACCGGGGCATCGGCAACCTGGCCGCCGCGCAGGGCGAACGGTTCGCGATCCGGCCGGACAGCCGGGTCGTCCAGTACGCGGCACCGAGCTTCGACGCCGCGATCTCCGAGACCTGCATCACCCTGCTGAGCGGTGCCGCGCTGGTGCTCCCGGTCGACCGGGGCCTGCTGCTCGGCGACGTGCTGGCCCGGTTCCTGACCGCGCAGCGGATCACCCACGCGACGATCCCACCGATCGCGCTGACCGGCCTGGACCCGGCCGCCGTGCCGGCCGGCATGGTGCTGACGGTCGCGGGCGAACCGTGCTCGGCGGAGCTGGCCGGCACCTGGTCGGCGGGCCGCCGCATGATCAACGCGTACGGTCCGACCGAGACGACGGTCTGCGCCACGATGAGCCGGCCGCTGTCCGGCGCGGTCACGCCGCCGATCGGCACGCCGATCTCCAACGCCCGCGTGTACGTGCTGGACGCCCGGCTCAGCCCGGTCGCGCCCGGCGTCGTCGGCGAGCTGTACGTGGCCGGGATCAACCTGGCGCGCGGCTACCTCGGCCGGGCCGGCCTCACCGCGGAGCGGTTCGTCGCCGCCCCGTTCGGCGGACCGGGGGAGCGGATGTACCGCACCGGTGACGTGGTGCGCCAACACCCCGACGGCCAGCTGGAGTTCGTCGGCCGGGCCGACGACCAGGTGAAGCTGCGCGGCTTCCGGGTGGAGCTGGGCGAGGTCACCGGCGCGCTGATCGACCAGCCGCAGGTGGAGACGGCCGCGGTCGTGGTCCGGGAGGACCGGCCCGGCGAGCGCAGACTGGTCGGCTACGTGGTGCCCGCCGAGCAGGACTCCGGTTCCCGGGACACCGGCCTGGAGACCGACCAGGTCGACAAGTGGCAGGTCATCAACGACGAGGTGTACGGGGCCTCCGCCCAGGACGGTCCGCCGCTCGGCGAGAACTTCAGCGGCTGGCACAGCAGTTACGACGGCTCGGAGCTGCCCGAGACGGAGATGCGCGCCTGGCGCGCGGCGACGGTCGACCGGATCCTGGAGCTGAAGCCGCGCCGGGTGCTGGAGATCGGCGTCGGCGCCGGCCTGATCATGACGCCGGTCGCCCCCCACGTGGAGCTCTACTGGGGCACCGACCTGTCCGGCGAGGTCATCGCCACCCTGCGGCGGCAGACCGCGCAGGACCCGGTGCTGGCGGGCCGGACCCGGTTCACCGCGGCGGCGGCGCACGTGCTGGACGAGCTGCCGGCCGGGACGTTCGACACCGTCGTGATCAACTCGGTGGCGCAGTACTTCCCGAGCGTGGACTACCTGACCGAGGTCATCGCGAAGGCGTTCACCCTGCTCGGCGACACCGGTTCGGTCTTCCTCGGCGACATCCGCGACCTGCGGCTGCTGCGCTGCATGCGGACGGCCGTGCACCGCACGGCCCGGCCCGGGGACGGCACCGACGCCACCCGGCACGCGGTGGACCGGGCGGTCGAGCGCGAGACCGAGCTGCTGGTCGACCCCGCCCTGTTCGACACCCTCGACGGGGTGCTGGACGGCTTCGGCGGTGCGGACATCCGCATCAAGCGCGGGGACTACGCCAACGAACTGAACCGCTACCGCTACGACGTGGTGCTGCACAAGCGGCCGGCCGCCCCGGTCTCGCTCGCCGACGCACCGGCCGTCGCCTGGGAGACCGTCGGCGGACTCGACGCACTGGCCGCGCGACTGCACCGGGAGCGTCCGGCCGGGCTGCGGGTCACCGGCATCCCCAACAGCAGGCTCGCCGTCGACCTGGCCATGGCGGCCGGGGACGACGCCCCCGCGGCGACGGACGACGCCGAGGTCACGGCCCTGCACGAGGTGGGCTCCCTCGCCGGCTACCGGGCGCTCGTGACCTGGACGGCCGGGTCCGAGGACGGCCGGCTGGACGCGGTGTTCGTGCCGGAGCCCGCCGACGGCGGTGCCGTGCCCGCCTACCGGGACCTGTACCTCCCGGACGGGACACCCGCGAAGTACGCCAACGACCCGCTGGTCGTCCGCAAGAGCGGCGCGCTGGTGGCCGAACTGCAGAACGCGCTCGCACAGCGGCTGCCCGACCACATGATGCCCGCCGCACTGGTCCTGCTGGACGCCCTGCCCGTCACCCTGAACGGCAAGCTCGACCACAAGGCGCTGCCCGCGCCCGACATGGCGGCGCCCGCCTCGGACGCGGTGCCCGTCACCCCGCAGGAGAAGACGGTCGCCCGGCTCTTCGCCGAGGTGCTCGGACTCTCCCGGGCCGGTGTGGACGACGACTTCTTCCGCCAGGGCGGCGACAGCATCGTCTCGATCCAGCTCGTCAGCCGGGCACGTGCCGAGGGGCTGGAGTTCACCCCGCAGGACGTGTTCGCGCACCGCACCGTGCGGGCCATCGCCGCGATGGCCGCGCCGGTGTCCACCGACGCCGGCAGGACGGACCCGGCGGCCGACAGCGAATGGGACATGGACTTGCTCTCGCAGGACGAACTCGACCAGTTCGAGTCGAAATGGAGCGTTTCGGAATGAGTACGAAGGACACCTCGTCGCTGGAAGCCGTGCTGCCGCTCACCCCGCTGCAGGAGGGCCTGCTCTTCCACGCGCAGTACGACGACCAGCCCGGCCCGGACGTCTACGTCATGCAGCTCGGCCTGGACATCGACGGCCCGCTCGACGTCCCGGCCCTGCACACCGCCGCCCGCGCCCTGCTGGAGCGGCACGGCAACCTGCGCGCCGGCTTCCGGCACGACGGCCCGCGCGCACTGCAGTTCATTCCGAAGACGGTCGAACTCCCGTGGCACGAGGCCGACCTGACCGACCTGCCGGAGCAGGAGCGGGAAGCGGCGCTGCGCGAGATCACCGAACGCGACCGCGCGGCCCGCTTCGACCTGCGCACCCCGCCGCTGCTGCGGTTCACCGTGGTCCGGGTGACGCCGGACCGCCACCGGCTGCTGGTGACCAACCACCACATCCTGCTGGACGGCTGGTCGGCACCGGTCCTGGTGCGCGAGCTGTTCGAGCTGTACGCGGCGGGCGACGCCGCCGCACTGCCCGCGGTGACCCCGTACCGCTACCACCTGGCGTGGCTCGCCAAGCGGGACCGCGAGGGAGCCGTCCGGGCCTGGAGCAGCGCGCTGGAGGGCCTGGAGGAGCCCACCATGCTGGCCGCGATGCCCGACGACCGCTCCACGTCGGTGCTGCCCAGCCGGGTCATCGGCCGGCTCTCGCCGGAGACCACCCGGCGGCTGACCGAACGGGCCCGCGAGCACGGCATCACCCTCAACACCGTGGTGCAGGCCGCGTGGGGGCTGCTGCTGGGCAGGCTGACCGACCGCCGCGACGTCACCTTCGGCATGACCCTGGCCGGCCGCTCGCCGGAGATCCCCGGTGTGCACACCATGGTCGGGCTCTTCCTCAACACCGTGCCCGTACGGGTCCGGATCCGCCCCGAGGAGTCGCTGCTCGCGCTCTGCGGACGGATCCAGGAGGAGCAGCAGGCGCTGATGTCCCACCAGCACCTCGGTCTGGCGGAGATCCAGCGGGCGGCCGGGCTCGGCGAACTGTTCGACACCCTCACCGTCCTCGAGAACTTCCCGGTCGACCCGGCGGCCCTGACCCTTCCCGGCGGACTGTCGGTCGCCGGCTTCTTCTCCACCGACGGCGCGCACTACCCGCTCGCCCTCATGGTCATCCCCGGCTCCTCGCTCGAACTGCGCTTCACCTACCGCTCCGACGCCTTCGACGAGGCCGAGATCGAGGGCTTCCGCAAGCGGCTGACCGCCGTCCTGGAGTCCTTCGTCGACGACCCGTCCGGACAGGCCGGGGCGGTCGAGCTGCTGGACGACGCCGAGCGCGCGCTCCTGCTCGACGAGTGGAACCCGGCCCCCGTCCCGGTACCGGCCCGCACCGTGCCGGAGCTGCTGGCGCTGCGCACCGCCGAGACCCCGGACCGGGAGGCGCTGGTCCGCGGCGACCGGTCGCTGACCTACGCGGAACTGAGCCACCGGGTCGAGCAGATCGCCGCCTGGCTGCTCGACCGCGGGGTGCGCCCCGAGGAACCGGTCGGCATCGCCATGGACCGTTCCGCCGAGTTCGTGCTCGCCGTGCTCGGCGTGCTGCGGGCGGGCGCGGCGTACGTGCCCGTCGACCACCGCTGGCCGCTCTCCCGGCGCGATTACGTCCTGGGCGACAGCGGTACCTCGCTGATCCTGGAACAGGGCGACCTGCCCGACGAGTACCCGGTCCCGGCCGGCGGCGTCCCGATGCCGCCGGGCCCGGAACGGATCGCGTGCATCATGTACACCTCCGGCTCGACGGGCCGGCCGAAGGGCGTCGCCGTCACCCACCGCGGCATCGGCGACCTGGTCGCCGACAGCCTGTTCGCGGGCGGGGCGCAGGAGCGGGTGCTGATGCACTCGGCCCACGCCTTCGACGCCTCGACGTACGAGATGTGGACCCCGCTGCTGAACGGCGGCACCCTGGTGGTCGGCCCGCCCGGCGAGCTGGACGTGGCCACCATCGGCCGGACCATCGCCGAAGGACGCGTCACCGCTGCGCTGTTCACCACCGGCCTGTTCCGGCTGATCGCGGCCGAGGCGCCGGAGACCTTCCGGCCGCTGCGCGAGGTGTGGGCCGGCGGCGAGGCGGTACCGGCCGCTTCGGTGCGCCAGGTGCTGGACGCCTGCCCGGACATCACGGTCGTGGACGCCTACGGGCCGACCGAGGTCACCGTCATCGCCGCCGCGCACCCGCTGACCGCGGACGGACCCGTGCCGGACCCGGTGCCGATCGGGCGCCCCTTCGACGGCAAGCGGGTGTACGTCCTGGACAGCGGACTGAACCTGTGTCCGGTGGGTGTGCCCGGTGAGCTGTACGTGTCGGGCGTGGGGCTGGCCCGCGGCTATCTGGGGCGTGCGGGTCTGACGTCGGAGCGGTTCGTGGCCGACCCGTTCGGTGCCCCGGGCTCCCGGCTGTACCGGACCGGCGACGTGGTGCGCTGGTGCGCCGACGGGGTGCTGGAGTTCGTCGGCCGCCGGGACAACCAGGTCAAGCTGCGCGGGTTCCGGATCGAGCTCGGCGAGATCGAGTCCGTGCTCGCCGGTCACGAAGCGGTCGGCCAGGTCGCCGTCATGGTCCGCGAGGACCGGCCCGGCGTCCGGCAGCTCGTCGGCTACGCGGTGCCCGCCGCGGACGCCGGGCTCGACCCGGAGGAGCTGCGGACCTGGGCCGCCGAGCGGCTGCCGGAGTACATGGTGCCGCGCCCGGTCGTCGTCCTGGACGCGCTGCCGCTGACCACCAACGGCAAGCTCGACACCAAGGCGCTGCCCGCCCCCGAGCACGTCGTGGAGGACGCCCGCGGCCCGCGGACCCCGCACGAGGAGCTGCTGTGCGGGCTGTTCGAGGAAGTCCTCGGCCTGCCCGCCGTCTCGGTCAACGACAACTTCTTCGAACTCGGCGGCCACTCGCTGCTCGCCACCCGGCTCGTCAGCCGGGTGCGCGCTGTGCTCGGCGTCGAACTGCCGATCCGCCGGGTCTTCGAGGAACCGACCGTGGCCCAGCTCGCGGTGCGGCTCACGGACACCCCGTCCTCGGCCCGGGTGCCGCTGCGCCCGGCCGACCGGCCGGAGCGGGTGCCGCTCTCGTTCGCCCAGCGCAGGCTGTGGTTCCTCAACCGGATGGAGGGGCCGAGCGCCACCTACAACATCCCGTTCGCCGTCCGCCTCTCCGGAGAGCTGGACGCCGAGGCCCTGACCGCCGCGTTCGGCGACGTGCTCGGACGGCACGAGTCGCTGCGCACCGTCTTCCCGGACACCGACGGCGAGCCCCGGCAGCAGATCGTCCCGGCCGAGTCGGCGACGGTGACCATCGAGGTCTCCGACGTGCCGGAGGCCGGACTGGCCACTGCGCTGGACGTTGCCGGTTCCGCCGGCTTCGACCTCGCCCGCGACCTGCCGGTACGGGCCTGGCTCTTCCGCACCGCCCCGGACGAGCACGTGCTGTGCGTCGTCGTGCACCACATCGCCGGGGACGGCTGGTCGCAGGCCCCGCTCGCCCGCGACCTCGGCGAGGCCTACCGCACCCGGCTGGCCGGCGCGGCACCGCAGTGGGAGCCGCTGCCGGTGCAGTACGCGGACTACACGCTGTGGCAGCAGCAACTGCTGGGCGACGAGCAGGACGAGGACAGCCTGGCCGCCTCCCAGCAGGCGTACTGGGCCGAACAGCTCGCCGGCTCCCCGCAGGAGCTCGAACTCCCGGCGGACCGGCCGCGCCCGCCGGTCGCCACCCACCGGGGCGCCGTCGTCCCGGTGACCATCGACGCCGAGCTCGGCGGGAAGCTGCGCGAACTCGCCGGCCGCACCGACACCACGCCGTTCATGGTCTTCCAGGCGGCCCTGGCCGCGCTGCTGTCCCGGCTCGGCGCCGGCACGGACATCCCCATCGGCACCCCGGTCGCCGGCCGGCTGGACGCCGCGGCCGACGACCTCATCGGATTCTTCGTCAACACCCTGGTGCTGCGCACCGACGTGTCCGGCGACCCGAGCTTCGTCGATCTGCTGCGCCGCGCCCGCACCACCGCCCTGGGCGCCTACGCGCACCAGGACCTGCCCTTCGAGCGGCTGGTCGACCTCGTCGGCGCCGACCGCTCGCTGTCGCACAACCCGCTGTTCCAGGTGCTGCTCGCGTACCAGAACAACACCTCGGGGGAGCTGGAGCTGCCCGGCCTCCGGGTCACCGCCCAGGACCTGCTGCTCCCGGTCGCCAAGGTCGACCTGGAACTCAGCCTGGCCGAGGACTCCGCGACCGGCGGGATCTCCGGCATCCTCAACTACAGCACCGACCTGTTCGACCGGGAGAGTGCGGAGCGCCTGGCCGACCACCTGGTCACACTGCTGCACGCCGTCGTCGAGGACCCCACCCGGCCGGTGCGCCGGCTGGAGATCCTGCCGGCGGAGCAGCGCGAACGACTGCTCGTCGGCTGGAACGACAGCGAGCGGCCGGTGCCCCCCGGCACCGTCCCGGACCTGTTCGCCCGGCAGGCCGCCGCCGTGCCCGACCGGCCCGCCGTGGTCGGCGACGACATCACCGTCGACTACGCCGGACTGGCCGACCGGGCCGCCCGGCTCGCCCGGCTGCTGATCGACCGCGGGGTCGGACCGGAGGACCGGGTCGCGCTGGTCCTGCCCCGGTCGGTCGACCTCACCACGGCGCTGCTGGCCGTGATGACCTCCGGCGGGGCCTATGTGCCGGTCGACCCGAACCACCCGGCCGACCGCATCGAGTACATGGTCTCCGACAGCGCACCCGCGCTCGTGGTCACCCTCGAGGGCCTGGTCGACCGGCTGCCGGCCGGAGTCGTCGAGCCCCTGCTCCTCGACAGCCCCGCGGTCGTCGAGGAACTCGCGGGCCGCTCCGGCGCCCCGGTCACCGACGCGGACCGGCGGACACCGCTGTCGATCGACCACCCCGCGTACGTGATCTACACCTCCGGTTCCACCGGACGCCCCAAGGGCGTCGCGGTCACCCACCGGGGCCTGGGCAGCCTGGCCGCGTGGCACGCGGAACGGCTCGGCGTGAACAGCACGAGCCGGGTCGGGCAGTTCGCCGCGCCCAGCTTCGACGCGTCCGCCTGGGAAACGGTCATGGCCCTGCTCAACGGCGCCGCGCTCGTCCTCACGCCGGCCGACGGCCCGGTGCTGGGCTCCGCCCTCACCGACTTCCTGACCGACCGGGGCATCACCCACGCCACCCTCACCCCGACTGCGCTGTCCGGGGCCGAGCCCCAGGCAGCGCCCGCCGGGCTGACCCTGGTGACCGCGGGCGAGGCGTGCCCCCGTGACCTGGCCGCCCGCTGGTCCCCGGGCCGCCGGGTGATCAACGCCTACGGGCCGACCGAGACCACGGTCTGCGCCACGGCGAGCGACCCGGTCGACGGCACGGTCACCCCGCCCATCGGCGGCCCGATCGCCAACACCCGGGTGTACGTCCTGGACGGCGGCCTCAACCCGTGCCCGGTGGGTGTGCCCGGTGAGCTGTACGTGGCGGGCGTGGGACTGGCCCGCGGCTACCTGGGGCGTGCGGACCTGACGTCGGAGCGGTTCGTGGCCGACCCGTTCGGCGCACCGGGCTCCCGGCTGTACCGGACCGGCGACGTGGTGCGCCGGCGCGCGGACGGGGCGCTGGAGTTCGTCGGCCGCCGGGACAACCAGGTCAAGCTGCGCGGGTTCCGGATCGAGCTCGGCGAGATCGAGTCCGTGCTGTCGGGCTGCGCGGGGGTGGACGGCGCGGCCGTCGTCGTCCGCGAGGACCGGCCCGGGGTCCGCCAGCTCGTCGGCTACGTGGTGCCCGAGGGCGACACGGCCGTGGACCCCGGCGAGGTGCGCGCCCGCGCGGCCGAGCGGCTCCCGGAGTACATGGTGCCGCAGGTGTTCGTGGTGCTGGACGCCCTGCCGCTGACGGTCAACGGCAAGCTCGACACCAGGGCGCTGCCCGCACCCGAGCTCACCGCCGTCCGCGACGGCGAGGGACCGGCCACGGACGCCGAGCGGATCCTCGCCGAGGCGTTCGCCGCCGTGCTCGCCCTGCCCGAGGTGGGCGCCGAAGGCAACTTCTTCGAGCTGGGCGGCGACAGCATCGTCTCCATCAAGCTGGTCAGCGAGGCCCGCAAGGGCGGCCTGGTCATCACCCCCCGGGACGTGTTCGAGCACAAGACGGTCGCCGGGATCGCGGCGGTCGCCCGCACGGTCGACGAACTGCCCCCGCAGGACCCGGACGCCGGGATCGGCGAGGTGCCGCTCACCCCGATGATGCACTGGCTGCGCGGGCACGGCGGCCGGACGGATCGGTTCCACCAGTCGGTGCTGCTCACGGTGCCCGCCGAGGTCACCCCGGAGACGCTGACCGCCGCCGTCGCCACCGTGCTCGACCACCACGACGCGCTGCGGCTGCGGCTGACGGTCCGTGACGGCGAGTGGTCCGGCGAGGTCCGGCCGCGCGGTGCGGTGGACGCCGCCGACTGCGTGAGCCGGGTCGACGTCGCCGGCGCGGACAACGGGAAGGTACGGGACCTGATCGCCGAGCACGCGGAGCGGGCGATCTCCCGGCTGTCCCCGAAGGACGGCGCGATGGTGCAGGTCGTCTGGTTCGACGCCGGACCCGACGCGCCGGGACGGCTGCTGTTCCTCGGTCACCACCTGGCCGTCGACGGGGTGTCGTGGCGCATCCTGGTGCCCGACCTCGCCGAGGCGTGGCAGGCGGCGGCCGGGGCCCGGGAGGCCGGGCTGCAACCGGTCGGCACCTCCTGGCGGCGCTGGTCGCAGTGGCTCACCGAGCTGGCCGCCGAGCCCGCACGGGCCGCCCGGGTCTCCTGGTGGACCGAGCAGCTCGCCGACGGGGACGTACCCGTGACGGCGGCGACGCCCGACCCGGCGATCGACACCATGAGCACCCAGGAATCGCTCGTGCTGACCCTGCCGGAAGCGGTCACCGAGCCGCTGCTGGCCAAGGTGCCCGCCGCGACGAGGAGCGGCGTCGAGGACGTGCTCCTGACCGCGTTCACCCTGGCGGTCGCCGACTGGCGCCGCCGCCGCGGACTGGGGGCCGGCACCGCGGTGCTGGTCGACGTCGAGCGGCACGGCCGGCAGATCCCCGAGGGGGAGGACCTCGACATCTCCCGCACGGTCGGCTGGTTCACCAGCCTCGCGCCGGTGCGGCTGGACCTCGGGCCGGTGGCCTGGGGCCGGGTCCACACCGACCCCGCGGCCCTGCACAAGGCCCTCAACCGGGTCCGGGAGACGCTCCGGCAGATGCCGGACGAGGGCGTCGGCTTCGGCCTGCTGCGCCACCTCAACCCGCACACCCGCGACCGGCTGGCCGCCCTCGACTCCCCGCAGTTCGGCTTCAACTACCTGGGCCGGACCGCGGTCACCGGGGACGGAGCCGGTGCCGAACCCTGGACCATGTCCGCGGACGGCGACGTCCTGCGGCAGCTCGGCGGCGACCCGGAGATGCCGGCCCCGCACCCGCTGTCGCTCAACGTCCTGGTCGAGGACGGCGCGAACGGCCCGCGGCTGGTGGCCAACTGGACCTGGCCGCGCCGCCTGCTCGACAAGGACGCCGTGCACGCGCTGGCCGAGGGATGGTTCCGCGCGCTCACCGCTCTCGCCGAACACGCCGGCGAGGGCGAACCGGCCGGTCTCGCCCCGTCGGACCTGTCACTGATCGACCTCGAACTCGACGATCTCGGGGTACTGGAAGCTGAGTGGAGGAAGTCCCGGTGACCCGCAAGGACCTGTTCGAAGAAATCCTGCCGCTCGCACCGCTGCAGGAAGGCATGCTCTTCCACGCGACGTACGACGAGGACGCGCTGGACGTCTACACCGTACGGCTGGCCGTCGACTTCGAGGGGCCGTTCGACCTGGACGTCTTCCGCGAGGCGGTCCGGGCCCTGCTGGTCCGCCGGACCAACCTGCGGGCCGGCTTCCTGTCGGAGAACCTGAGCAAGCCGGTGCAGGTGGTGCCGCGCGAGTTCGACACCCCGGTCGTCGTGCACGACCTGTCCGGGCTGGACGGGACCGAGCGGGAGACCCGCCTGGCCGAACTGTCCGCGGCCGAGGAGGCCGTGCGCTTCGACCTCACCGACCCGCCGCTGCTGCGGTTCACCATGGTGCGCCTGGCGGAGGACTCCTGGCGGCTGATGTTCAGCTGCCACCACATCCTGCTGGACGGCTGGTCGATGCCGATCGTGCTGGGCGAGCTCTTCGAGCTGTACCAGCGCGGCGGGGACGCGGCGGGACTGCCGCCCGCGCCGCCGTTCAAGCTGTACCTCGCCTGGCTGCGCAAGCAGGACAAGCAGACGGGTCTGGAGGCGTGGCAGGACGCGCTGGACGGCCTCGGCGGCCCCACCCTGGTGGCCCCGCGGGCCGACGGGACCGTCGAGAGCCTGCCCGGCCGGATCACCCTCGACCTGCCCGAGGAGCAGAGCGCGCAGCTGACCGCGCTGGCCCGCAGGCTCGGCATCACCGTCAACACGATGGTGCAGGTGGCGTGGGGTCTGCAGGTGGCCCGGCTCACCGGAACCGACGACGTCGTGTTCGGCGCCACCGTCTCCGGCCGGCCGCCGGAGATCGAGGGCGTCGAGAGCATCGTCGGCCTGTTCATCAACACCGTGCCGGTACGCATCCGGCTGGACCCGGCCGAATCGCTCAGGGCGCTGCTGCTGCGCGTCCAGGCCGAGCAGTCGGCCCTGCTCGACCACCACTACATCGGCCTCACCGAGATCCAGCGCGCCGCCGGCAGCGGTGAACTCTTCGACAGCCTCGTCGCGTTCGAGAGCTACCCGGTGGACGCGGACTCCCTGCAGGGCTCGCTCGGCGACCTCACGATCACCGGCACCTCCGGATCCGACGCCACCCACTACCCGCTGACGCTCATCGCGGTGCCGGGCCGGCGTCTCCAGCTGCGCCTGGGCTTCCAGAACGGCCTGTTCACCGAGGACACCGCCGGTGTCCTGCTCGCCAACCTGGAGACGGTCCTGCGGGCCGTCACCGGCAACGGCGAGCAGCCGGTCGCCGAGGCGCTGGAGTCGGCCGCCCCGCCCGCCGGCTGGGAGGTGCCCGCCGCCCCGCGGGCGCGCGAGGGTTCCTCGGTGGCGGACCTGACCGCCGCCCCGACCGCGGGCCGGGCGCCCAGGACCCCGCACGAGGAGATGCTCTGCGGCCTGTTCGCCGAGGTCCTCGGGGTGGACTCGGTCTCCATCGACGACAACTTCTTCGACCTGGGCGGTCACTCCCTGCTGGCCACCCGGCTGGTGAGCCGGATCCGGTCCGTCTTCGAGATCGAGCTCCCGGTGCGCGCCCTGTTCGATGCGCAGACGGTGGTGTTGTTGGCGGAGCGTGTGGTGGGTTCGTCGGTGGGTGGGCGTGCGGCGTTGGTGCCGATGGTGCGTCCGGATCG
>NZ_JBEXPY010000069.1:0-31171 GCF_040612315.1 Streptomyces sp. NPDC006435 | reverse complement strand
CCGCACACGGCTACACCGGACCCGTCGACGGCGTGATGGGCCCCAACTCCTGGCGCGGCTTCAGCCGCTTCATCAACCAGGACCGCTGGGACTGAAACCCCACGACACGCACGAGAAATCCCCGGACCGCAATTGTGGTCCGGGGATTTTCCCGGGTATATTGAGTGTTTCTGTGCGTCCACAGAAAAAGCCCCACAACGGGGGCCACTAAGAAACACCATATCCGGCAGGGAGTCGTTTTGTCAAATCGGGAAAGCGCCGAATTGCAGAAGGAACAGGAATTCATCGACCGGCTCCACGACCGTGTCGACGCCCTGCGCGAGGTCACCGCACAGGGCGTCGAGGACGCGCTGACACCGGTCGGGAACGGCTTGCAGGCCCGTCTCGAACGCGATGTGCTCGTCGCCGAACGCTCGGGGCTGCTGGCCGCCCTGAACGCGGTGGACGGCTCACTGTGTTTCGGCCGCATCGATTTCCGCGACGGCACCGCGCGCCATATCGGCCGGGTCGGAATCCGCGAGGACGACGCCGAACGCACTCCGCTGCTGATCGACTGGCGCGCACCGGTCGCCCGGCCCTTCTATCTCGCCACCGGTCACACCCCCATGGGGCTGCGCCGACGCCGGCACATCGCCTCCAGGAACCGCACCGTCACCGAACTGCACGACGAGATCCTCGACCTCCGGGACCGGGAGCGCACCGGCTTCGAGGACCCGAGCGGCGACGCCGTGCTGCTCGCCGCCGTGAACTCCGCCCGCACCGGCCGCATGGGCGACATCGTGCGGACCATCCAGGCGGAGCAGGACCGCATCATCCGCGCCCCGCACCGCGGGGTCCTCGTCGTCGAGGGCGGTCCCGGCACCGGCAAGACGGCGGTGGCGCTGCACCGGGCGGCCTTCCTCCTGTACGAGCACCGCGAGCTGCTCGCCAGGCGCGCCGTCCTGATCGTGGGCCCCAACCCCGCCTTCCTGCACTACATCGGCGAGGTGCTGCCCGCGCTCGGCGAGACCGGTGTCCTGCTCGCCACGCAGGCCGAACTCTTCCCCGGGGTGCGCGCCGAAGGCACCGACACGCCCCGCGCCGCCGCGGTCAAGGGCGGGGCCCGGATGGCCCCGGCGCTCGCCCTCGCCGTCCGCGACCGGCAGCGGCTGCCCGAACCCGACGCGCCGCTGGTCGTCCCGCACGACGACGGGGACCTCGTGCTCGACCGGGAGATCGCCCGCGAGGCCCGGCAGGCGGCCCGTGACACCCGGCTGCCCCACAACCTCGCCCGCCCGCACTTCGCGTTCCGGATCATCGACGCCCTCACCGCTCAGCTCGCCGAGCGGATCGGCGCCGACCCGTACGGCGGCCCCAACTTCCTCGGCCCCGACGACATCGCCCAGCTCGGCAAGGGCGTCGCGGCCAGCCGGGAGGTGCACTCCGCCGTCGAGGAGCTGTGGCCGGCCCTCACCCCGGAGGGGTTCCTCGCCGACTATCTGGCCGACCCCGTGCACATACCGGACGAGGAGGCCGGGGCCATCCGGCGCACGTCCGGCGGCGGGGCGTGGACCCCCGCCGACGTTCCGCTGCTCGACGAGGCGGCGGAGCTCCTCGGGGTCGACGACAGCGCCGAACGGGCCGCCGCCGAGGCCGAGCGCCAGGAGCGGATCGCGTACGCGCAGGGCGTGCTGGAGCTCTCGCGGGGTTCGGAGACGTACGAGTTCGAGGACGAGGAGTCCGAGGTCCTCGCCGCCCACGACATCGTCGACGCCGAACGGATGGCGGAACGGCACGAGGAGGCCGATCACCGCAGTGCGGCCGAGCGCGCCGCCGCGGACCGGTCCTGGGCGTTCGGGCACATCATCGTCGACGAGGCGCAGGAGCTGTCGCCGATGATGTGGCGGCTGCTGATGCGCCGTTCGCCGACCCGTTCGATGACCCTGGTCGGCGATCCGGCGCAGACCTCCGAGGAGGCCGGCGTCGGTTCGTGGGAGAAGATCCTGGAGCCGTACGTCGGTGACCGCTTCGAGCACGTCCGGCTCGGGGTCAACTACCGCACGCCCGCCGAGATCATGGAGCTGGCCGCCGGGGTCGTACGGGCCGAGAACCCCGGCTTCCGGCCGCCCGGTTCGGTGCGGTCCACCGGCGAGGTGCCGTGGACCCGGCACGCCGGGGAGGACCTGGCGGGTGCCGTGGCCCGGGCGGTCGCGGAGCTGACGCCCCGGGAGGGGCGCCTCGCGGTGATCGCGCCGCGGGAGCTCCACGAGGAGATCGCGGCCCCGCTGGACGGGATCACGGCCGGCGCCGAGCCGGATCTGACCCGACCGGTGGTACTGCTCGGCCCGCGCCAGGCCAAGGGGCTCGAATTCGACCACGTGCTGGTCGTGGAGCCCGCCCGGTTCAAGACCAGCGACCTGTACGTGGCCCTGACCCGCGCCACCCAGCGCCTGGGCGTCGTCCACCGGGAGGAGCTGCCCGGGGCGCTGCGCTGACAGGACCGGGGAGGGGGACGGCACGGGAAGGGGACGGCACCGGCCGGGAGCCGGATGGCGGGCCGGGACCTGCGGGCATAGCCTGCCCAGCAGTGCCGTTCCATCGTCCCCGGTCCGCCCGGCGGAAGGGTTGAGAGCCTTGAGCACCACCCGTGACGAGCAGGAATCCCCGGAGCCCGCGGCTGGACCCGTCCCCGGGGGCGATCCGGAGTTCCACCCCTACCACCACCCCGCCGCGGGCTGGGGCGCGGCGGGGAGCGTGAGCCGTTTCCTGATGCGCGAGGGCACGCTGGTGGACGGTCCGCGGGCCATCATGCGGATGAACCACGAGAACGGCGGGTTCGACTGTCCCGGGTGCGCGTGGCCGGACGACACCAAGGGCCTGCACCTGGACATCTGCGAGAACGGCATCAAGCACGTCACCTGGGAGATGACCCGCAAGCGGGTCGGGCGCGAGTTCTTCGCCGCCCACTCGGTGACCGAGCTGGCCGGATGGAACGACCACGACCTGGAGAACCAGGGCCGGCTGACCGAGCCGATGGTCTACGACCCCGCGACGGACCACTACGTCCCGATCGGCTGGAAGGACGCGTTCGAGATGGTGGGCCGCGCCCTGCGCGAGCTGGACCATCCGGACCGGGCCGCGTTCTACACCTCCGGCCGGCTCGGCAACGAGGCCACCTTCCTCTACCAGCTGATGGCCCGCGAGCTGGGTACGAACAACCTGCCGGACTGCTCCAACATGTGCCACGAGGCCAGCGGCCGCGGCCTCCAGGCGTCCCTGGGCACCGGCAAGGGGACCGTCGACCTCAAGGACTGGGAGCGGGCCGACGCGTTGTTCGTCCTGGGGGTCAACGCCGCCTCCAACGCACCCAGGATGCTCACCGCCCTGTCCGAGGCGTACCGCCGCGGCGCCCGGATCGTGCACGTCAATCCGCTCGTCGAGGCGGCGGCCACCCGCACCATCGTCCCGCACGACTTCACCGACATGGCGCTGTTCAAGGCGACCCGGACCAGCACCCTGAACCTGCAGCCCCGCATCGGCGGCGACATGGCGCTGCTGCGCGGGATGTCGAAGGCGATCCTGGAGCAGTCCGAGTCCGATCCCAGGGCACTGGACCGGGAGTTCATCGAGCGCCACACCACCGGCTTCGAGGAGTACCGCGCGCTGTGCCGGGCCACTTCGTGGCAGGAGATCGAGGACCAGTCCGGGCTGAGCCGCGTCGACGTCCTCGACGCGGCGCGCGTGTACGGCGAGGCCGACCGCTCCGTCATCAGCTGGTGCCTGGGGATCACCCAGCACGAACACGGCGTCGACACCGTCCGGGAGATCGTCAACCTGCTCCTGCTCCGCGGCAACCTGGGGCGGGAGGGGGCCGGCCCCTCCCCCGTGCGCGGACACAGCAACGTCCAGGGCAACCGCACCTGCGGCATCGACCACCGGCCCACCGACGCGTTCCTGGACCGCCTCGCCGAGGTCTGCGGGATCGAGCCGCCCCGCCGGCACGGCCTGGACACCGTCGGCACGATCAAGGCGATGCACAGCGGCGACGTGAAGGTGTTCGTCGGCATGGGCGGCAACTTCGCCCTGGCGGCGCCCGACACCCCGTACACCTGCGCGGCACTGCGCTCCTGCGACCTCACCGTCCAGGTGAGCACCAAGCTGAACCGCAGCCACGTCGTCCACGGCCGCCGGGCCCTCATCCTGCCGTGCCTCGGCCGTACCGAGAAGGACCACCAGCGCAGGGGCGTCCAGAGCACGTCCGTCGAGGACTCGATGAGCATGGTCCACCTGTCGGTCGGCATGAAGCGTCCCGCCTCGCCGCACCTGCTGTCCGAGCCGGCCGTCGTCGCCGGCATGGCCCGCGCGGCCCTGCCCGACAGCGCCACCCCCTGGGAGTGGTACATCGAGGACTACGACCGCATCCGCGACACCATGTCCCGCGCGCTCGACGGCTTCGAGGACTTCAACCGCCGGGTGCGGATGCCCCTCGGCTTCCGCATCAGGCAGCCCGCCCGCGAGCTGGTCTTCCTCACCCCCTCCGGACGTGCCGAGTTCTCCACCGCGGCCCTGCCCGACGTCGTCCCCGCCCCCGGCACCCTGGCCCTGGGCACCATGCGGTCCCACGACCAGTGGAACACCACCGTCTACTCCGACAACGACCGTTACCGCGGCATCAAGAACCTGCGCACGCTCGTCCTCATGAACCGGGCCGACATGCGCGAGCGCGGTATCGCCGACCTCGGACCCGTCGACATCACGAGCACCGCGAAGGACGGCAGCCGGCGCTCCCTGGAGGGCTATCTCGCCGTCCCCTACGACATTCCCCGCGGCTGCGCGGCCGGCTACATGCCCGAAATGAACGTGCTGTGCGCGCTCTGCGACTACAGCACCCAGAGCGACCAGCCGATCATGAAGCACGTCAGGGTCACCATCTCCCCGGCCGCCGCCGGGGCGGGGAGCACGGGGCGGGAAACGGCGTAATCGCTTCGACAACGCCCGCCGCACCCGGCAGAGTCGCCGACCATGACGAGCAGTGAGATGTGGACCCGTGCGACCGCCGACCGCTACGACACCGAGGAGAAGGAGATGTCCTCGGCCGCCGTCCTCGGACCGGCCCTCGACTTCCTCGCCGGGGACGGCCGGGCACTGGAGTTCGCCATCGGGACCGGGCGGGTGGGCGTCCCGCTCCGGGAACGCGGTGTGCCCGTGGCGGGCATCGAACTGTCCGAGCACATGGCCGCGGTCCTGCGGCGCAAGGTCGACGAGGACACGCTCCCGGTCGTCATCGGGGACATGGCCACCACCACCGTGCCCGGCGAGTTCGCCCTGGTCTACCTCGTCTACAACACCATCACGAACCTGCTCACGCAGGACGAGCAGGTCGAGTGCTTCCGCAACGCCGCGCGTCATCTGGCGCCCGGCGGCCGTTTCGTCATCGAGCTGGGCGTGCCGCCGCTGCGGTTCCTGCCGCCCGGACAGGTCGCGGTGCCGTTCGACGTCTCCGACGACCATCTCGGCTTCGACACCTTCGACCTGGTCGAGCAGGTCCTCCTCTCGCACCACCTCACCCGTGACGGCGACGACGGCCGCTACCGCCGCGACGTGTCCCGGCACCGGTACGCGTGGCCGGCCGAGCTCGATCTGATGGCCCGGCTCGCGGGGCTCGAACCGGAGCGGCGCGTCGCGGACTGGGACGGGACGCCGTTCACCCAGGACTCCCCGAAGCACGTCTCCGTGTGGCGCAAGCCGGTCTGAACCGCCCCTTCCGGCCCGCCCGGTCCGGGCCCGGACCGGGCGGGCCGCGCCCGCAGGGTACGGTCGCCTCCCATGGCATCACTTCACGCGTGGGAGCCGGGGCCCGCGGAGGATCTGCGGGTGGGCGACGTCGTCAGGATCTCGTGCCCCTTCACGGAGGCCCTGGTCACGGAGGGGCGTCCGGACGGGGAGGTCGCCCTCCGGTGGCCCTGGTGGTCGGCCGACCCGGACTGCTCGTGGTTCCGCTGGGACGGTTCGGTGGTCGTCGACGGCGGTACCGGGCCGGACGCGGGGGACGGGGGGCTGTTCCGCACCGATCCGGCGCCCCGTTCCCTCGCCACCGGTGACACGTGCCGCGTCGGCATCCCGCCGACCCTCGTCCACGTCGTCGACGTCGCCCGTTACGACCCGCCCCAGGAGACCGGCCTGCTGCCGCGCCCCGGCCGACTGGTGGTCGTCCTGCCCGCAGGCCGCTCGTACGACCCCCGGCTGGAGGAGCAGGGGGAGAGCTTCGACCCCGACGACGACATCCCGGTCGTCTTCGAGCCGGTCCTCCGTCCGTACGCCTTCCTGGAGCCCGGCGACGAGGTCGCCGACGGCTCCGGCCGGGCCTGGCGCTTCGACGGGCCGTGGGACTGGTGCCCCTTCGACGGCGCCGGTCCCCACGAACCCCTCTGGCCCCTCGTCCTGCTCGCCCGTCGCTCCTGCGCCGCCTCGGCGGAGGCGGGGGCCGCCGTCGCCGGGGCGACCCGTACCGGCTCCCACCGGGAGGAGATCGCCCGCTGGAGCAGCGTCGCGCGGGCCGAACCTCCCGTCCTTTCGACGTCGTGAGGGGTGGCGCGAAGTCGTCGGGTCGGTCGCCGGTCCGTCCTGCCCCGTGATCCGCCCGCCCGGACCCGGCCGTGGCCGTATTTCTCTCCTCCGGTCGGTGGGGGCCGGGACCGTAGTCGTCCGGCGGCCGGCGCGTGAGGGCCGTGCTCGCCTTTTCCCGTCCGGCCGGGCGGAGCAGCCGCCGGAGGGGGTGTGACCCCTCCGGCGGGACGCGGGGGAACGGAACCGTGTCGTCGCCGGGGCCGAGGTGGCCGAATACCTGTCACGGCGCAGGGGTGCGGGTGTGGGCCGGAGAGGCGATTTCGGGCCGGGCAACCGTCGGGGCCCGGGCGGGGCCGGGGGCGACTGCGGCGAGCCTGGCGGAAGAACGGACCGGACGGCTCCGGGTCCCGCACCGGTCCGGGCAGCGGGCGGGCGGTGCTACCGGACCGTGCGCCATCGACGGCGGGCACCTCCGCGACCGGGTGCGACCTGGCCCGGTACCCGGCATCGTGCGGCCACGCTCCGTGAGAACTCCGAGCCCCTCCAGGTTGCTGTGATCTTCGACACATCGGCCTTTTCGCGCCGCTCGAACGCACGTCATACACGTGTCATGCCCATGACTTGCAGGTGACGGCCGGTGCGCACCCGCGCGAGGAAGTCCGGATTGCCGCGCCTCGGGGTCTTTGCGGTTCACACCCGCTTAACGCGCGTAGACATCGGTGGCCGGACGGAACAACGTGACCTGTTGACCGCGCAGAGTCCCCACCAGTTAACTACCGCAGATCACGCCCAACGGACCCTCGAATCAGGAGACTTCATGTCGATGCCGTTATCCGGCGCGCCCTCCCTGCCGTCGGCGCCGGACCTGGTCATCGCGGTCAATCCGCTCCACCGCCCCTCCCCCCGGCTGACCGCCGCGGCGGTCCGGGCGGGCGCACTCGGTGTGCTGGAGCTGCCCACGGGGGACGCGCGCGGGGCCGAGGAGTTACTGGCCCGTACGGACCGATGGACCCGGGCACCGTTCGGCGTACGAATCCGCCCCGGCTGCGTGCTGCCGGACAGCGACACCGCCGGTTCGCTCCCCGAGGGCGTGGGCACCGTCCTGCTGGCCGATTCCGCCCGCCGCCCCGCCGACTTCCCCGGCCGCCGGGTCCTGGTGGAGATCACCGACCTGGCCGAGGCCCACGAGGCGGCCCGGGCCGGGGCGCACGGCCTGGTGGTGCGCGGCCACGAGGGCGGTGGCCGGGTCGGCGAACTGAGCACGTTCATCCTCCTGCAGCAGGTCCTGGCCGACGGGACGCTGGAACTCCCCGTGTGGGCCTGCGGGGGCATCGGGCCGCACAGCGCGGCGGCGGCCGTCGCGGGGGGCGCGGCCGGGGTGGTGCTCGACACGCAGCTGGCGCTGTTCGACGAGGCCGAGCTGCCCGCCGGGATCGCGGACGCCCTGCGCGGGCTCGACGGCTCCGAGACCGTGGTGCACCACGGCCGGCGCGTGCTGCGCCGCCGGGGACCGGGGGCGCCCCAACTCCCCGATGATCCCGAGGAGTTCATCTCCCGCATCGGCTCGGACGACCTGCGCACCCAGTTCCTGCCGGTCGGGCAGGACGTCTGCCTGGCCGGGTCGTTCGCCGGACGGTACGCAGATGTGCCCCGGGCGCTGCGGGCGGTCCGCGGCGCCGTGGCCGAGGCACTGGCCGACGACTCCCCCGGTGCCGCGCTGGTCGCGGGCTCGCCCGGCGCCCGAACGCTCGGCACGGACCTGCCCGTCGCCCAGGGCCCGATGACCCGGGTCAGCGACCAGCCGGCGTTCGCCGCGGCCGTGGCGGCACGGGGCGGACTGCCGTTCCTGGCACTGGCGCTGGCGGGGCCCGAGCGCACCCGCGCCATGCTGGAGGAGACCCGCTCCCTGCTCGGGGACGCCGCCTGGGGCGTCGGCATCCTGGGCTTCGCGGACGACGCCGTGAAGGACGCCCAGCTGGAAGTGGTCCGTGAGCTGCGGCCCTCGCACGCGATCATCGCGGGCGGCAGGCCCGCGCAGGCCGCCGCCCTGGAGGCCGAGGGGATCACCACCTTCCTGCACGTGCCGTCGCCGGGGCTGCTGCGGCAGTTCCTGACGGCCGGGGCGCGCCGGTTCATCTTCGAGGGCTCGGAGTGCGGCGGCCATGTGGGTCCGCGCGGCAGCTTCCCGCTGTGGCAGGCCCAGACCGAGGTGCTGCTCGACTTCCTGGCCGAGTCCGGCGGGCGGGGCGCGCAGGAGCTGACCGTGCTCTTCGCGGGCGGCATCCACGACGAGCGGTCGGCGGCGATGGCGGCAGCCCTGGCAGCCCCGCTGACCCGGGCCGGGGTGGGCTTCGGCGTGCTGATGGGCACGGCGTACCTGTTCACCGAGGAGGCCGTGACCGCCGGGGCGATCCAGCCGCTGTACCAGCGCCAGGTGATCGCCGCGGACCGCACCGACCTGCTGGAAACGGCTCCCGGGCACGCCACCCGCTGCGCGCACTCCGCGATCACCCGCGACTTCGCAGCCCTCAAGAACGGGCTGCGCGAGCAGGGGGTGCCCGACCGGGATGCCTGGGAGCAGCTGGAGCGGTTCAACGTGGGCCGGCTGCGGCTGGCGTCCAAGGGCATCGAGCGGGTCGGCGACGAACTGCTGACGGTGAACGAGGACCGCCAGGCGCACGAGGGCATGTTCATGGCCGGCGAGGTGGTGGTGCTGCGGCACGGCACGACCGACGTCGCGGCCCTGCACGCCTCGGTGACCGAGGGCGCGAGCCGTCTGCTGCGGGAGCGCTCCGCCGTTCCCGACGCGCCCGCCGAGGAGCCCGCGCCGTTGCGGATCGCGGTGATCGGCATGGCCGGCATGTTCCCGGGCGCGGCCGATCTGACCGAGTTCTGGGCCAACGTCCTGTCCGGCGAGGACTGTGTGTCGGAGGTCCCGGCGGACCGCTGGGACCCGGAGCTGTACTACGCGCCGGACGGCGACGGCGAGCGCACCCCGTCCCGCTGGGGCGGCTTCCTGCCCGAGATCCCCTTCGACCCGCTGGTGTACGGCATCCCGCCGACCTCGCTCGCCAGCATCGAACCGGTGCAGCTGCTGGCGCTCGAAGCGGCCCGCCGGACGCTGGTGGACGCCGGGTACGACGCGCCGGGCACCGACCACCGCCGCACCTCGGTGATCTTCGGGGCGGAGGCGGGCAGCGACCTGTCCAACGCGACGACGTTGCGCACGGTGCTGCCCGCGTACACCGGGAGCATCCCGGCGGGCCTCGACGAGCAGTTGCCGAGGCTGACCGAGGACTCCTTCCCGGGCATGCTGGCCAACGTCATCGCGGGCCGCATCGCCAACCGGCTCGACCTGGGCGGCGCCAACTACACGGTGGACGCCGCCTGCGCCTCCTCGCTGACCGCGGTGGACGCGGCCTGCAAGGAACTGGTCACCGGCACCAGCGACCTGGTGCTGTGCGGAGGTGCCGACCTGCACAACGGCATCAACGACTTCCTGCTGTTCTCCTCGGTGCACGCGCTCTCCCCCTCGGGCCGCTCGGCCACCTTCGACAGCTCCGCCGACGGCATCGCGCTCGGTGAGGGCGTGGGCTGCGTGGCGCTGAAGCGGCTCGCCGACGCGGAGCGCGACGGCGACCGGATCTACGCCGTCATCGACGGGGTGGGCAGCGCGAGCGACGGCCGGGCGCTGGGCCTGACCGCGCCCCGCCCCGAGGGCCAGCGCGCGGCGCTGGAGCGGGCGTACACGGGTGCGGGCGTCTCCCCCACCGAGGTCGGCCTCATCGAGGCGCACGGCACCGGCACCGTCGTCGGCGACCGCACCGAACTCGCCACGCTCACCGAGTTCTTCACCGAGTCCGGTGCACTGCCCGGCAGTTGCGCGGTCGGTTCGGTCAAGTCGCAGATCGGGCACACCAAGTGCGCGGCGGGCATGGCCGGTCTGATCAAGACGGCGCTCGCCCTCCACCACGGGATCAAGCCGCCGACCCTGCACGTCCGCGAGCCCAACCCGGCCTGGGAGAAGGGGTCGAGCCCGTTCTTCTTCCACTCCGAGGCCAGTCCGTGGCCGGTGGAGCCGTCCGGGCGGATCGCCGGGGTCAGCGCCTTCGGTTTCGGCGGCACCAACTTCCACGTGGTGCTGCGCGCCCACGAGCAGGCACCGGCGTCCCACACGCTGGACGGCTGGCCCGCCGAGCTGTTCGTGTTCCGCGGCAGGGACGAGGAGGCCGCCGCCCGTTCCGTACGGCGCCTGCTGGACCTGCTGGAGCGGGGCGGGACCTGGCGGTTGCGGGACTACGCCCGGCACGCCGCGCTCCGCGCCGACCGGGCCGCGTCGAACGAGGAGCCCGTCCGGTACGCGGTGGTGGCCGAATCGCTCGACGCGCTGCCCGGCCTGCTGGGGCGGGCCGTCTCCGGTGAACACGCCCCCGACGACGGTGTGTTCGTCGCGGCGCGGGAGCAGGAGGGCCTGTACGGGGACGCGGAGACCGTTCCCGCCGAGGCGCTGGCGTTCCTCTTCCCGGGCCAGGGCAGCCAGCGGCCGGGCATGCTGGCGGACCTCTTCGTCGCCTTCCCCGAGCTGCACCGCTACCTCCACCTCGGTGCCGAGTGGGCCGGGGCGCTCCACCCGCCCACCGCCTTCGACGCGGACACGAGGGCCGGGCAGCTGGCCAGGATCACCGACACGGCCGTGGCGCAGCCCGCGCTCGGCATCGTGGAGCTGGCCGCGGCCGATCTGCTCGGCAGCCTGGGGGTGCGGCCCGCGATGGCGGCGGGGCACAGCTACGGCGAACTGGCGGCGCTGGGCGCCGCCGGGGTGTTCGCGCCGCAGGACCTGCTGGCGGCGAGCGCCGCGCGCGCCACGGCGATCCTCGGCGCGGTCGACGGCGGCGACCCCGGGTCGATGGCGGCCGTGAACGCCTCCGCCGAGCAGATCGAGGAGGTGCTGCGGCTGGCCGGCCTGCACGGCGACGTCGTCGCGGCCAACCACAACTCGCCGCGGCAGACCGTCGTCTCGGGCCCGACCGGGTCGGTGGAGGCGGCCTGTGCCGCGTTGCGGGACGCCGGCCGCTCGGCCAAGAAGCTCCAGGTGGCCTGCGCCTTCCACAGTCCGGTGCTGTCGGGTGCGGGCGACGCCTTCGCCGGGCACCTGGAGCAGGTCCCGTTGCACCCGCCCGCCTTCGACGTGTGGGCGAACCGGACCGCCGCGCGCTATCCGGCCGCGCCCGAGGACATCCGCGCGTCGCTGGCGGCGCAGATCGAGGCCCCGGTGCGGTTCACCGAGCAGATCGAGGCCATGTACGAGGCGGGGGCCAGGGTCTTCGCCGAGGTCGGCCCCGGCCGGATGATGTCGCGGCTGGTGGACACCATCCTCAAGGACCGGCCGCACCGCACCGTGCCGGTGGCCGCCGACCACCGGGGCGGTCTGCGCGGACTGCTCGACGCCCTGGCCCGGCTCGCGGTGCTCGGCGTCGACGTGCGCCTCGCCCGGCTCGTCCAGGGCCGTGACACCGTCGACCCCGAGACCGCCACCGCGCCGCGCGCCGCGGGCTGGACGGTCGACGGCCATCTGCTGCGCCGCGCCGACGGCACCATCCCGTCGGGCGCACTCCATCCCCCCACCCAGATATCGGAGTCGGTCGTGTCGGAGCATCTCCACAACAACGGTTCCCTGTCCGGCCCCGACGCCCTGATCGCGGAGTTCCTCCGCAGCAGCCGGGACATGGTCGCCGCCCAGCGCGACGTGCTGCTGCGCTATCTGGGCGGGGCGGACACCGGCTACGCGGCGGCGCCCCCGGTGCCGAGCACCCCGGTGTACGCGCAGACCGTGGCGTACGAGCCGCCGCAGCCCGTACCGGCGCTGCCGGCGCCCGCCGCCCCCGAGCCGGTGGCCGCGGCGACCGCGCCCGCCACGGACCGGGAGAGCGTGCTCGACGCCGTCCTCGGTGTCGTCGCGGACCGCACCGGCTACCCGGTCGACATGATCGAGCCCGAGCTCGACCTGGAGGCCGACCTCAGCGTCGACTCCATCAAGCGCGCCGAGATAGCGGGCGAACTCGCCACCCGGCTCGGTCTGCCCACCGACACCCCCGACGGGCTCGACCGCCTCACCTCCGCCCGTACCGCCGCCGCCCTCACCGGTCTCCTCGTCGAGGCGCTCGGGGCCGGCGCGCCGGAGCCCGCGGCCGGGTCGGCGGCCCCCGCACCGGCTCCCGCGCCGGTCGCGCCCGAGGCCGTCGAGCCGGAGATCATCGCCCCCGTGCGGCTGGAGTTCACCGAGGAGGCGCTGCCCGGGGTGACCGCCGCGGTCCCGGCCGGGACCCGGGTGCTGCTGCTCGGCGGCGGTGCGGCGGCCGAGGCGCTGGCGGACCGGCTGCGGGCCGTGGGCGCCGAGCCGGTGGTCTCCGACGACGTGCCCGACGAGATCCCCGGCACCGTGTACTACCTGGGCGCCCTGGACGCCGACGTCCCGCCGCTGCCCGACGCCCTGCCGCTGTTCCAGAAGCTGCTCGCGGCGGCCCCCGCCCGGCTGGTCGCGGTGGAGCGGCGCACCGTGGGCGCGGCCAGCGGTCTGCGCGGCTTCTTCCGCACGGTCTCCCGCGAGTACCCCGAGTGCGCCGCGACCCTGCTGGAGGTGGTGGAGGACGCCGACGCCGGGGCCGTCGCCGATGCCCTGCTCGTCGAGGCCGCGGCCACGGACCGGGAGCCGGTCGTGCTCACCGACGGAACGGTCCGGCGCGCGCTGCGGCTGACCCCCACCGGTCTGGGTGCGCTCGCCGAGACCGGCGCGGGCCCCGCCGGGGACGGCGTGGCGGAGGCGGAGGCCGTCGGTCTCGACCGGGAGGCCGTGGTGCTGCTGGTCGGCGGCGCGCGCGGCATCACCGCCCGTTTCGCCCGGACGCTGGCCGCCACCAGTCGCTGCCGGCTGGTCCTCATGGGCCGCACCCCGGTGCCGTCGGAGGCCGAGGACCCGGCGACGGCGTCCGCGCAGGGCCGCGACGCGCTGCGCCGCGCGCTGCTGGCGACGGGGCTGACGCAGCCCGCCGAGATCGAGCGCAGGCTGAACTCCCTGCTGTCGGCCCGTGAGGTGCGCGACACGCTGCGGGAGCTTCGGGAGCTGGGCAGCGAGGCCCGGTACCACTGCGTGGACGTGCTGGACACCGAGGCCGTCAGCACCACGGTGAAGGAGGTGCACCGGGAGTACGGGCGGCTGGACGGGGTCGTCCACGCGGCCGGTGTCATCGAGGACAAGCTGATCGCGGAGAAGACCGCCGCCTCCTTCGACCGGGTCTTCTCCACCAAGGTCCAGGGGGCCAGGGCCGTGCTGGACGCGGTCGACTCGCTGCCCTCCGGGCCCCGTTTCGCGGTGCTCTTCGGCAGCATCGCGGCGGCCCTGGGCAACCGCGGCCAGTGCGACTACGCCGCGGCCAACGACGCCCTGGAGGAACTGGGCCGCCGGTGGACCAGGCCCGGCCGGCGCGGGTTCACCGTGCACTGGGGGCCCTGGGCGGCGGCGGAGACCGGCGGCGGCATGGTGACCCCCGAGCTGATGCGTTCGTACGCGGCCCGCGGGATCAAGCTGATCGACCCGGACGAGGGCCCGCTGAGCCTGCTGCGGGAACTGGCCTGGGGCCTGCCGGAGACGCACGCCACGGTCTACACCGCCTCGGGCTGGTGACAGGCGTGGACGCACGCACACCGGTCGCCATCGTCGGCATGGACGCCTTCTTCCCGGGCGCCACCGACCTGGAGGCCTACTGGCGCAACATCGTCGGCGGGGTGGACGCCATCACCCAGGTGCCGGACGACGGCTGGGACGCCGGTTTCTACGCGCCGGGCGTCACGGACGGGGACCGGCGCAGCGACCGGATCTACTGCCGGCGCGGCGGGTTCGTGGACCGGACGGCCGAGTTCGACGTGGCCCGGTTCGGGATCATGCCGTCCTCGGTGGCGGGCACCGAGCCGGACCAGCTGATCGCGCTGGAGGTGGCGCACCGTTCGCTCCAGGACGCGGGGGGCGCCGATGTGCTGCCGTCCGCGCGGGAGCGGGCCGGGATCGTGCTGGGCCGCGGCGGCTATCTGACGCCCGGCCTGGTCCGCCTGGACCAACGGGTGCGCACCGCGCACCAGTTGGTCCGGACGCTGGGCGAGCTCGCCCCGCAGCTCGGCGCCGACCAGCTGGAGCGGGTGCGGGCGGCGTTCACCGAGCAGCTCGGCCCCGAGCAGCCGGAGTCCGCGATCGGGCTCGTGCCGAACCTGGTGGCTTCCCGGGTCGCCAACCGGCTCGATCTGCGCGGCCCGGCGTACACGGTCGACGCGGCGTGCGCGTCCTCGCTGATCGCGGTCGACCACGCGGTGCGCGAACTGGCCTCCGGGCGCTGCGACCTGATGCTGGCGGGCGGGGTGCACCACTGCCACGACATCACGCTGTGGAGCGTCTTCAACCAGCTCGGCGCGCTCTCCCCCTCCGAGCGGATCCGTCCCTTCCACCAGGGCGCGGACGGGGTGCTGATCGGCGAGGGCACGGGAGTGGTCGTCCTGAAGCGGCTCGCCGACGCCGAGCGGGACGGGGACCGGATCTATGCCGTGGTCACCGGCACCGGGGTGGCCGGCGACGGCCGTTCGGCCAGTCTGCTCGCCCCGGACCCGGGCGGTCAGGTCCGGGCGGTGCGCCAGGCGTGGCAGGCCGCCGGGCTCGACCCCGGGGCCGCCGGTTCGATCGGCCTGCTGGAGGCGCACGGCACCGCGACCCCGGCCGGTGACAAGGCCGAACTCGCCACGCTCGCCGAGGTGTTCGGCCCTTCCGCGGAGGGCGACCGGGCGGTCATCGGCTCGGTGAAGTCGATGATCGGGCACACGATGCCCGCCGCCGGGATCGCCGGTCTGATCAAGGCGGCGCTGGCGGTGCACCACGGGGTGCTGCCTCCGACGCTGCACTGCGAGGAGCCGCATCCGGCACTCGCGGACACCCGGTTCGCCCCGTTGGCGAAGGCGCGCCCCTGGCAGGACCCGGCGGGCGGCGCGCCGCGCCGGGCGGGGGTGAACGCGTTCGGCTTCGGCGGCATCAACGCCCATGTGGTGCTGGAGCAGCCGGCTCCGGCCGCCCCCCGGGCGACGGGCCGGGTGACGGGCCGGGTGACGGTGAGCGAGCCGGAGCGGGTGCTGCGGCTGGCCGCCGGCACGGTCGACGAACTGGCCGGGCTGCTGGACGGCGACGACACCTCGGTCCTGGCCGCGGGCCGGGACGAACGGGCCCCGGGCGGCGGGCCGGTGCGGCTGGGCATCGTCGATCCGACCGCGCGCAGGCTGAAACTCGCCCGCCGGGCCGTGGCCAAGGGCGTGCCCTGGCGGGGCCGTACCGACGTGTGGTTCACTCCGCGTCCGGTGCTGGGGGCGGCCGGTGGCCGGACCGCGTTCGTCTTCCCCGGCCTGGAGGCCGAATTCACCCCGCGCGTCGATGAGTTGGCCGCTCGTTTCGGGCTTCCCCGGATCCTCGGCTCCGACGCGCGCGTCGGTGACGTGGGCCGGCACGGCACCGCCGTCTTCCAGCTGGGCCGGTTGCTGGACACCGCGCTGCGCCGGGTGGGCGTGGTCCCGGACGCCGTCGCCGGGCACAGCGTGGGCGAGTGGACGGCGATGGCCTGCGGCGGCATCCACGCGGCCGACGAGGTCGACGCGTTCCTCTCGGCCTTCGATCCGGACGCGCTGCGCGTGCCGGGCGTCGCCTTCGGGGTGCTGGGCATGTCCGCGCAGCGGGTGCTGAAGGAGCTCGGGGACCGCGAGGACGTCGTGCTCTCGCACGACAACGCGCCGCAGCAGTCGATGATCTGCGGCCCCGAGGAGGCGGTGGCCGAGCTCGTGCACCGCTTCCGCTCCCAGGGCGTCATCTGCCAGGTGCTGCCCTTCCGTTCCGGTTTCCACACCCCGCTGCTCGCGCCGTACCTGGGGCCGATCCGCGCGGCCGCCGAACGCTACTCGCTGCACCCGCAGACCACCCCGGTCTGGTCCGCGACGACGGCCGCGCCCTTCCCGGCCGATGCGGACGCGGTGCGCGAGCTGTTCGTACGCCATCTGCTGGAGCCCGTCCGCTTCCGGCAGACGGTGCTCGCGCTGCACGGGGCCGGGTTCCGGGCCTTCGTGCAGCTCGGTGCGGGCCAGCTCGGCTCGCTCATCGACGACACCCTGGCCGGGCAGGACCGGCTGGTCGTCTCCGCGCACTCCTCGTCGCACGACAGCCTGGCGCAGCTGCGCCGGGTGGTGACCGCGCTGTGGACGGAGGGTGCCGCCCCCGACGTCACCCCGCTGCTCGCTCCCGGCACCGCCGGGGCCGGTGCCGGTGCCCCGGTGGCGGCGCGCACCGGCCGTCCGGGGGTCCGGCTGGACCTCGGCGGGGCGCTGGTGTCGCTGCCCGCGCGGGAGCGCGGCCTGCTCGCCAGGACCTCCGCAGCCGGTGCCGGTGCCGCCGCGCCGGTTCCCGGTACGGCGGGCGACCCGCTGAGCGCCGAGCTGTCCGCGCTGCTCGACGACACGGCGTCGGTGGCCAGGGAGCTCATCGGCGCCCGCGCTCTCGCCCGCCGCGCCCCCGCGGCCCGGCCGGGTCGCGGGGTGCCGGTCCGGCGTCCCGCGGACCCCCCGCCGTCCGCCGGCGTCCCGGCACGTCCGGCTTCCCCGACGCCCCCGGCTCGTCCGGCTCCACAGGCGCCCCGGGCCGGGGCGGAACGGGTGCTGCGGGTGGACGTGGCCGAGATGCCCTATCTGCTGGACCACTGCTTCTTCCGGCAGCGTCCCGGCTGGCCCGACGAGGGGGACCGCTGGCCCGTGGTGCCCGCCACCACGGTCATCACCCACCTCATGGAGTTCGCCGAGCGGGCCCGCCCCGGGACTCGTGCGGTCGCCGTCCACGACGTGCGGCTGCTGAAGTGGATCGCCGCGATCCCGTCGGTGCGGGTCCCGGTGGAGGTGCGGGACGTGGCCCCGGACCGGGTGGAGGTCGCCCTGACCGGCTACTCCCGGGCGGTCGTCGAGCTGGCCCCGCGGTACGCCGCCGCCCCGGCGGTGTGGCCCACCGACCCGGCCGCGGAGCGGCGGCCCGAGCTGCGCGCGGAGCAGCTGTACACGGACCGGTGGATGTTCCACGGCCCCCGCTTCCAGGGGGTGAGCGAACTGACGGCCGAGGCCGACCACTACGTACGGGGGGTGCTGACCACTCCCGAGGCGCCCGGCGCGCTGCTGGACAACGTGGGTCAGCTGCTCGGCTACTGGATCATGTCGAAGCTCGACGAGCGCACCACCGTCTTCCCCGTGGCCATGGAACGGATCCGCTTCTTCGGTCCCCATCCCGCCCCCGGCACCCGGCTGACCTGCGCCATCCGCATCACCGATGTGACCACGTCGACGCTGACCGCCGACATGCAGCTCAGCCACGAGGGCCGGGTGTGGGCCGAGTTCACCGGCTGGCAGGACCGGCGCTTCGACAACGACGCGACGATGCGCGCGGTCGACCGCTTCCCCGGCCGCAACACCCTCTCCGAGCAGCGCCCCGGCGGGTGGCTGTCGGTCCACGAGCGCTGGCCCGACCTGGCCACCCGCGAGCTGGTGATGCGCAACGTGCTGGGCGGTGCGGAACGCGAGGTGTACGACGGGCTGAAGCCCATGGTCCGCCGCCGCTGGCTGCTCGGCCGGATCGCCGCCAAGGACGCGGTGCGCACCCTGTTGTGGCAGGAGGGCCGCGGCGACATCTATCCGGCGGAACTGGCCGTGCACAACGCCGAGTCCGGCCGGCCACTGGTCCGCGGGGTGTACGGGTGCGAGCCGGGCGAGGACCTGACGGTGTCGCTCGCGCACTGCCGGGACATCGGTGTGGCCGTCGCCCGCCGGGGCCCCTGCGGGATCGACGTCGAGGAGGTCGTCGACCGTCCGCGGGGCACCGTGACGGCCTCCTGCGATCCGGCGGAACTGGCCCTTCTCGACGGGCTGGTGGCGGCGGACGAGGAGGGCGAGGCGGTCTGGTTCACCCGGTTCTGGACGGCCAAGGAAGCGGTCTCCAAGCGGCTCGGGACCGGGCTGCGGGGCCGCCCCGCCGACTTCCGGGTGGTGTCCGCGACCTCCGAACGGCTGGAGGTCGCGGCCGAGGGCGTGACCTACGAGGTGAAGAGCACCGAGATGACCGGCGGTGCACGGGAGCCGGACGGGCGGCGGTACGTCGTCGCCTGGACGGCGGACGACAAGACGACAGGAATCCAGGATGAGCACTGAAGCAATCGGGCGGCCCGCCACGACGGCCGCCCTTCCGGGGGACGAACTGTGGGAGAGGACCCTCGCCGACATCGCGGGCATGCTCCGCGACCTGCTGGCCGAGGAGGGGCTGGACGACGTCGAGATCGACCGGGACACCACGTTCCACGACGACCTCGAACTGGAGAGCATCGACCTGGTCACGCTCGCCGGTTCGCTGCGCGAGCACTACGGCGAGAAGGTCAACGTGGCCCTGTTCGTCGCCGATCTGGAACTCGACGAGATCATCGCCCTGACGGTGGGTCAGCTCGTCGACTACGTGACGCAATCGCTGCGGTCCGCCCCATGAGCCGGGGCACTCCGTGAACCGGTCCGGTTCATGAGCCGGTCCGCTTCTTGAACCGGGGTACCTCATGAGCCGGGCCGGCCCATGGACCGGCCCGCTCCATGGGCCGGGGCGCCTCCCCCTCCGTGCGACCGCCCCGCCGAGCACCCGTTCGACCGTCCCCGCGGCAGGCACACCCCGGGTGCCCGCCACCACCCACGAAAGGGCCCGACCCCCCATGTCCAAGATCCGCACCGGCGAGATCACCACCCATGTGCAGCGGTTACCGGCCACGACCGCGCCCGCCCTCGGCGGTGAACCCCAGGTCGTCGTCTTCGTCCACGGGCTGCTGACCGACAGCCTCGCCAGTTACTACTTCACACTCGGCCCCGCCTTCGCCGCCGCCGGGCA
Source organism: Streptomyces sp. NPDC006435 (assembly GCF_040612315.1). NCBI lineage: Bacteria > Bacillati > Actinomycetota > Actinomycetes > Kitasatosporales > Streptomycetaceae > Streptomyces > Streptomyces sp. NPDC006435. The sequence continues at coordinate 11,652 of NZ_JBEXPY010000069.1, read as the reverse complement.
CGACGTCGTCATGTACGACCTGCGCGGCCACGGGCGCAGCGACCGGCCGCGCACCGGCTACCGGCTGGAGGCGTTCGTCGACGACCTGGCGGCGCTGCTGGACGGCCTGGAGATCACCGGCCGGGTGCATCTGGTCGGCAACTCCTTCGGCGGGACGATCGCCGCCGGCTTCGCCGCCTGGTACCCGGACCGGGTGGCCACGATCACCATGATCGAGTCCGAGCCGCCGGTCGCCCTGTGGAACGAGCACATGGAGGCGGGGCTCGCGGACGCCAAGACGCACCTGGTGCTGGAGGAGTCCATCGACTGGATCGCCGCCAACCACGGCGCGCACACCGCCCGGCTGTCGCGCAACGCCGGCCGGATCCTGCGGACGACGACGCTCGCCGAGGACGTGCCGCTGAGCCGGACCATCGACGACGACCTGTCCGCGCTGACCTGCCCGCTGCTCGCCGTCTTCGGCGACGAGTCGGGGCTCAGCGCCCAGGCGCCGGACCTGGAGAAGCGGGTGGCCGGCTGCCGCACGGTGATCCTGCCGGAGCAGGGCCACTCGGTCCTGGTGGAACAGCCCGCCGTCACCCGCGACCTCATCCTGGAGTGGGTCGCCGAGCACACCCCCGCGGGAGCGTTGCGGTGACGCGTTTCCTGCTGGTCGTACCGCCGCTGGTCGGTCACACCAATCCGCTGGTCGGGGTGGCCGACGAGCTGGCCGGGCGCGGGCACGAGGTCGCCTGGTGCGGGAACGCCGAGCAGCTCGGACGGCTCGTGGGCGGGGGCGCGCGGATCTACGACTGCCCCATGCCGCAGGACGAGCACACGGTCCGGCCCCCGGGGCTGACCGGCCCGGCCGCGTTCCGGTTCCTGTGGGAGAACTTCTTCATTCCCCTGGCCGACGCCATGGCTCCCGGTGTCGACGCCGCCGTCGAGGACTTCCGGCCCGACCTGATCCTCACCGACCAGCACACCCTGGCCGGCTCGCTCACCGCGGAGCGGCGGGGCGTCGTGCACGTCACCTCGGCCAGCACCTCGGCCGAACTCGTCGACCCGCTCGCCGCGTTCCCGAAGATCGGTGCGTGGCTGCAGGAGCTGATGGACGGGCTGCGCCACCGCATCGGGGATCCCCGGGCCGAGGGCGACCCTCGGTTCTCCCCGTACGGGGTGGTGGCCTTCACCGGGCGCGAGCTGATCGGTGACGCGCCGCTGCCGCACGACCGGGTCCGGCTGGTCGGCCCGGTCATCGCGCCCCGCCCCGGAGACGGCGACTTCCCCTGGGAGGCGCTGGACGGGGACCGCGAACTGGTGCTGGTCTCGCTGGGCACCGCCAACACCGACGCCGGGGGCCGTTTCCTGAAGGAAGCGGTCACCGCCCTCGACTCGCTCCGCGACCGGGTCCAGGGCGTGGTCGTCGATCCCGGGGGCCTGCTGGAGGACGTCCCGGACGGCATCCTCGTACGGGAATACGTGCCGCAGCTCGACCTGCTGGCGCGGGCGTCCGCGGTGGTGTCGCACGGCGGGCACAACACCGTCTGCGAGTCGCTGTGGCACGGGCTGCCGCTGGTCCTGGCACCGATCCGGGACGATCAGCCGATCGTCGCCGAGCAGGTCGTCACGGCGGGCGCCGGCATCCGGGTCCGTTTCGGGCGGGCCGACGCGGCCCGGCTGCGAACGGCGCTGGAGACCGTGCTGGACGACACCGGGGGGCACCGCACCGCGGCCCGTGCCATCGGCCGCTCCCTGCGGTCGGCCGGCGGCCGGCGGGCCGCGGCCGACCTCGTGGAACACGTCGCGGCCGGCACGCCCGTACCCGGTTAGGACCTCTCGCCGGGCCGGGCCGGTTCGGACCGGGAAGCGCCGTCCGGTGCGTACGGCCGCGGGGCGGCGGGCCGTACCGGACGCGGTCGCACGGTCCGGCCCGGTCCGCAGCCGGTACGCGCCGCGCGGAACGACACCGGACCCGTCCCGCACGCCCCAAGCACACCCGCACCGCCCCGAGCACGCACGAACCGCACGGAGCACCACCGGGCCGACGGCCCGCCCCGCTCTCCTTCCTCGATGGGTTCCCCATGACACACCCCGTACGGGACGAGGCTCCCGCCACCGCCCCGGCACCGCCCGGCACGGATCCCGCGACGTCGCCGCTGCGGATCCTGCTGCGCTACGCCCGTCCGCACCGCGCGGTGCTCGGCGCCACCCTGCTGATGGTGCTCGCCGCCAGCGCCTCGGGGCTCGTCCAGCCCCTGGTCGCCCAGCACGTCCTGGACGGGCTGGGCGAGAAGCGCGGCGTGCTGGGCCCGGTGGTACTGCTCGCCGCGCTGGTCGTACTCGGTGCCGCGCTCACCGGGCTCCAGTCCTGGTGGCAGCAGCGCACCTCCGAACGCGTGGTCCGGCAGATCCGCACCGAACTGGTGCACCGTCTGATCCGGTTGCGGGTGCCCGAGTTGGAGCACCGCTCGCCGGGCGACCTGATAGCGCGCGTCACCTCCGACAGCGTCCTGGTGCAGAACGCCGCCACCGAGGGCATGGTGATGGTTGCCAACGGCGTCCTGAGCATCCTCGGCGCCGTCGTCCTGATGGGTGTGGTGCATCCGGGCCTGCTGGGGGTGACCGCCGCCGTCATGGTGGCCGTGGCCGTGGTGATGGGGCTGATCCTGCCGCACATCCGGAAGGCGGTGGCGCGGGCGCAGGAGTCGGTCGGGGCGATCGGGGCGACCCTCGACCGCACGCTGGGCGCGTACCGCACCGTCAAGGCCAACGGCGCCGAGGGCCGTGAGACCCTGCGCGCCGAGGCCGCCGTCGAGGAGGCCTACCGCGCCGGGCTGACCGGGGCCCGCTACGTGGCCTGGGTGAAGCTGCTGTCCGGGGTGTCCATCCAGGCGGCGTTCCTCGCCGTGCTCGGCGTCGGGGGCGCCCTGGTGGCCTCCGGCAGCCTCACGGTCTCCGCCCTGATCGCCTTCCTGCTGTACGTGTTCTACCTGGCCAGTCCGATCGGCTCGCTGGTCGCGGGGCTCAGCACGCTCCAGCAGGGGCTGGGCGCGATCGGCCGCATCGAGCAGGTGCGCCACATGCCCGCCGAGGACGACGTCGACGTGCCGCCCGCCGACACGCCGGCGGAGGGCGGCGCTCCCCCGGTCGAGTTCGACGACGTCCGGTTCTCCTACCCGGGCCGCGGACCCGCGCTGCGGGGCATCTCCTGCACGGTGCCCGGCGGCACCCGAACCGCGCTGGTGGGCCTGTCGGGAGCGGGCAAGACCACCCTGTTCGCGCTGCTCCAGCGCTTCCACGAACTCGATTCCGGCGCCATCCGGATCGACGGCGTGGACATCTCGACGCTGCCGCGCGCCGAGGTGCGCCGCCGCATCGCGTACGTGGAGCAGGAGTCGCCCGTGATGGCCGGCACCGTCGAGGACAACCTGCGGTACGCGGCGCAGGACGTGACCGCCGAGGACATCGCCGAGGTGCTGCGGCTGACCCGGCTCGACTCGCTGATCGCCCGGCTGCCCGAGGGGCTGCGCACCGAGGTCGGCAACCGCGGCGTCACGCTGTCCGGCGGGGAGCGCCAGCGCCTGGCCATCGCGCGCGCCCTGCTGCGCCGCCCGGAGGTGCTGCTGCTCGACGAGGCCACGGCGCAGCTCGACGCGAACAACGAGCGCGCCCTGCGGGACGCCGTCGACCAGGCCGCGCGGCGCTGCACGGTGATCCTGATCGCGCACCGGCTCTCCACGGTCACCGAGGCGGACCAGATCGTGGTGCTCGAACACGGGCTGGTGCGGGCCTGCGGCAGCCACACCGGGCTGGTCGCCTCCGACGGCCTGTACCGCGAGCTGGCGGCCGGTCAGATGCTGGTGCCGGAGGTGGAGGACCCCTCGTCCCTCGCGGACACGAACGCCGTCGGCCCCGGCGGGCACTCGCCCGCCAAGGCGGAACGGAGCGGCCCCACCGGCTGAAAATCATTTCCTGGGTGCCGTTCCGAACGTTCCCCGGACCGGAACGAGGGCGCCCGGCCTTCCGGCCGAGCGCCCTCGTCCTCGCGTTTCCCCGACGGAGCGGTCAGGAATTCCTTTCCATTTTTCGTGGGTGCGGAATTCCCCATGCCCTTTTCAGGTCCCCGTCCGGGGAAATCACGGCCGGCCGGTTCAGCCGGTAATGCGGTTGAGCTGGGCGAGATATCCGTCGCGGTGACCGGCCGCATTCGGGTGGTAGGACTCGTTGAGCTTGCTCCACTCCAGGCTCGTGACCCATTCCGAGCCGCCCGAGCAGAGGGTGTGGGGGTCGAACGCGGGCCGCGGGTCGAGGTAGGTGAGTCCGGCGGCGGAGGCCGCCGCCGACTGCACCCCGGCCAGGGTGTCGGCCGCCGAGTTGAGCGCCGTGCGCTCCTTGTCGCTCAGCCCGAGGATGCCGCAGTTGCCGCCGATGGTGTAGAGGCGCGGGTAGCCCACGGCGACGACCCGGGCCTGGGGGGCGCGGGCCCGGATCGTGGAGTAGACCTGCTGGAGCCGGCCCGGAAGGTACCCGGTCGCGGCGGCCTTGGCGGCCTCGACGCCCTTGATGCAGTCGTTGTCGTCGATGGTGAGGATGCAGTTCTTCAGCACCTCGACGAAGCCGACGTCGTTGCCGCCGATCTGGACGGTCACCAGGGTGGTGTCCGCCGTCACCCGGGGCACCTGGTTGGCCAGCAGCTCCGTGGTGGTGTCACCGGAGCAGGCCGCCTCGACGAAGGAGTAGCCCGGGTGCTGGGCCGCCCACAGCCGGGTGTACGACAGCGGCCCCCTGCGGCACGCGTCGTCGGGGTTGTCGTACGTCCGCGTGCCGACGCCCACGGTGTAGGAGTCGCCGAGCGCCACGTACTTGCCGCCCGCGGCATGTGCCGGGGTGGCTAATGTCAGGCCGAGCAATAAGGCCGAAGCCATACCGAGAAAGATCTTCAAGCTTCTCATGGAGCCCTCTCCGGTGAACGAAATTACCGACCCCAATGAAATACCATTGATGAATGCGGCGGAACACCCGCTGCTCGAAAAAATTCGAAACTCCCGATGACGTCCGCCCAAAAAGTGCCGACCATCGGAAGAAACAGATGAAAGCGGACCAAGTGGGGCCAGGAGATACGGAGACGACCGCCGCCCAGAAATGCGCAACAAAGGCAAAAACGGTGCGGGGAACACCGCACCGGGAGATACCGCGTACGGGAAAGTCCGTCGTGGGGACGGCCCCCGGTACGGGGCGGGGCTTCCGGTACGGGGCGAGCCCCGGTCGGCGGGCGTTGGGTGGGTGGCGTCATCCGGACCGGGCGGTGTGCGCCGCCCGGTCCGGGACCGTCCCGGCGACGGGTCGTCGGCGGTAGTCGCCGGGCGGTACGCCCAGGACGCGCTTGAAGGCGACGCTGAGCGCACTCTCGGAGCCGTAGCCGACGGAGTGGGCGATGGCGGCGAGCGTGGCGTCGTTCTTCCGCAGCCGCTGGGCGGCGAGTTCGATGCGCCAGCGGGTGAGGTACTCCAGGGGCCCCTGCCCGACGGCGGCCTTGAAACGCGCGGCGAGGGTGGAGCGGGAGACGGCGCAGGTGCGGGCCAGTTCGGCGACCGTCCAGGCGCGGGCCGGGTCCTGGTGCAGGGCGGTCAGCGCGGTGGCGACCAGGGGGTCGGCGAGGCCGGCCGGCCAGCCCCGGACGGCGTGCGGCGCGCGTGCGAGGTGCAGGCGCAGGGCGTGGGTGAGCATGACGACCGCGAGGTGTTCCGCCACGAGGGTGAAGGCCATCGGCCGGTCCGCGAGCTCCTGCTCGATGGCGGCGAGCGCCCAGCCCGCCGTCTCCGCGTGCGGGGTGCCGGCCGGGATGTGGATCACCGGGGGCAGCCGGTCCAGGAGCAGTTCGCGGGCGCGGTCCCCGAAGGAGAAGGAGCCTCCGACCAGAAGGGTGTCGTCGCCCCGCCCGGCCCGGGCGACGCCGTTCCCGGCCCGGGCGAAGAGGGGTGCGGCGGGGACGGGCAGGGTCTCGGGGTCGCCGCGGAGGGTGAACCGGTGCGGGCCGGTGAGGAGGTAGCAGTCGCCCTCCGCCAGATCGAGCGGCTCGTCGAGCCCGTCGACCTCCAGACGGCAGGAGCCGCGCCGCACCGCGTTGAACTTCACCCCTCGGGGGGCGTCGAACCGTACCGCCCACTGCCCGCCGGCCACCAGGGCGGCGGACAGCCGGGCCCGCACCTCCAGCAGGGTCAGCACGTCTTCGAGCGGATCCACCGCCACCTCTTTGGACGATCACTAAAAGAACCAGGACTGGGAACCATAGTCCGTCCGGTCGGGGCGTCCTAGCGTGGCAATCATGACGAACGCACTCCTGACCACTCCCTTCACCGCCCGCACCGCCGCCGAGGAGGTGATCGACGGCGTCGACCTCACCGGACGGCGTGCCGTGGTCACCGGCGGGGCCTCGGGGATCGGCGCCGAGACCGTGCGGGCGCCGGCCCGGGCCGGCGCGGAGGTCACGATCGCCACGCGCCGCCCGGAGTCCGCCGGCCCCCTGGTCCACGAGCTGACCGCCGCCCGGGGCGCGGGCACCGTGCGGGCGGCGGCGCTCGACCTGTCCGATCCGGCCTCGGTCGACTCCTTCGTACGGACCTGGAACGGGCCGCTGGACGTGCTCGTGGCGAACGCCGGGATCATGGCCCTCCCCGAGCGCGTCCTCACCCCGGGCGGCTGGGAGATGCAGCTGGCCACCAACCACCTCGGCCACTTCGCCCTCGCGACCGGGCTGCACCCCGCCCTGCGGGCCCCGGGGACGGCCCGGGTGGTGGTCGTGAGTTCCGGCGCCCACCGGAGCGCGCCCTTCGACTTCGACGATCCGCATTTCGAGCGGCGGCCGTACGCCCCCTGGACGGCCTACGGGCGGTCCAAGTCGGCCGGCGTGCTCTTCGCGGTCGGCGCCCGGCGCTGGGCGGACGACGGGATCACGGTCAACGCCGTGAACCCCGGCTTCATCCTCACCCGCCTCCAGCGGCACCTGGACGACGAGACGATGCGCGCGTTCGGGGTGATGGACGGCGAGGGGAACCTGACGCCGCCGCCGTTCTACAAGACCCCGCTCCAGGGGGCCGCCACATCCGTCCTGCCGGCCGCCTCGCCCCTGTCGGCCGGCGTCACGGGCCGCTACTTCGAGGACGGCCAGGAGGCACGGGTCGTCCGGGGCGACGAGGAACGGCCCGGGGGCGTGGCTGCCCACGCCCTGGACCCGGAGGCGGCCGACCGCCTCTGGGAGTACAGCTCGACCGCCCTCCGCACCACGGCCTGAACGACGCACCGAAAGCGCGCGCCGAAAAGTACGGCAAAGGGGCGCGGGACAAGGGCCGAGAGATACGGGACGGGGGCGCGGGACAAGAGGTGAGGGGCACGGGGCGAGGGGGCGCGGGGCAGGCATGGAGCAGACGCCGAATATCACCCCTTGCATTAGCCCGCGTGTGCAAGTATTGTCTCTGCATGTAAGGCGCGCTTGCATCTGACGCGGGCCCGCACAACCGGTGGACCGCCCTCCCCCACGGCACCCCGGCTCCCCGGAGCCGGAGCCCGCCGGGCATCCACCCCACCCCCGCAAAGGCACTTCCCATGTCGCTCAAGAACATCCTTCCCGGCCGTCTCGGCTTCGGCACGGCCCCGCTCGGCAACATGTTCCGCGCCATCCCCGACGACGAGGCCCGCGCCACCGTCGAGGCCGCCTGGGACCACGGCATCCGCTACTACGACACCGCCCCCTTCTACGGCGCCGGCCTGGCCGAGACCCGTCTCGGCGAGGTCCTGTCCACCAAGTCGCGCGACTCCTACGTCCTGTCCACCAAGGTCGGCCGCGTCATCCTCGACGAGCACGAGACGGACGTCCCCGACTTCGGTGAGAAGGGCGGCCTGTTCGAGCACGGAAACCCGAACAGGATCGTCCACGAGTGGACCGCCGAGGCCACCGAACGCTCCATCGAGGACAGCCTCAAGCGTCTGGGCACCGACCGGCTCGACGTCGTCTGGGTCCACGACATCGCCCAGGACTTCCACGGCGACGCGTGGCTGCAGAAGTTCGAGGAGGCCCGCACCGGCGCCTTCCGCGTCCTGTCCCGGCTGCGCGACGAGGGCGTCATCAAGGCGTGGGGCCTCGGCGTCAACAAGACCGAGCCCATCGAGCTGACCCTCGCCCTCGACGAGCCGCGGCCCGACGGCTTCCTCCTCGCGGGCCGCTACACCCTCCTCGACCACGAGCACGCCCTCCAGCGCCTGCTGCCCATGGCCCAGGAGCAGGGCGTCGACATGGTCGTCGGCGGCCCCTACAGCTCCGGCATCCTTGCCGGCGGCACCCACTTCGAGTACCAGCAGGCCCCGGCCGAGATCGTCGAGCGCGTCGGCAAGCTGAAGGCCCTGGCCGAGCGGCACGGCGTGAGCATCAAGGCCGCCGCCCTGCAGTTCTCCCTCGCCCACCCGGCCACCGCCGCCGTCATCCCCGGCGCCACCCGGCCCGGCCGCATCGCCGAGGACACCGCCGCCCTCGCCGAGACCGTCCCCGCCGCGTTCTGGACCGAGCTCCGTGCCGCCGGCCTGGTCAGCCCGGCCGCCCCGCTCCCGAACAACGCCTGACCCCCACGACTCCCCTCCCCCACACCCCCCACGGACTCCACCCCCAGGAGAGAAGATCATGGCCTCCACCTCCGTCTCCCGCGTCGTCCCCGCCTCCCCCCAGCAGGTCTGGAACCTCATCGGCGGCTTCGACTCCCTCCCCGACTGGCTCCCCTACATCCCCGAGAGCACCGCTCTCGAAGGCGGCCGGGTCCGGCGCCTGACCAACCCGGACGGCGACGTCATCATCGAGCGCCTGGTCGCCTTCGACGAGGCGGAGCGCCACTACAGCTACGCCATCCTCCAGGCGCCGTTCCCGGTCAACGGCTACATCTCCACCCTCCGCGTCCACACGGTCCCCGGCCGCGACGACGTCGCCGAGGTCCAGTGGTCGGGCCGCTTCAACCCCGACAACGCCACCGAGGCGGAGGTCGTCGAGCTGTTCACCGGGATCTACCGCGACGGCCTGGCCGCCCTCCATCAGGCCCTGGCCTCCTGACCCGTCACCGGCCCCGGCCTCCCGGCCCGCCGCGGCCCAAAAGCCGCACCGAACCGCACGGCCCGGACACGCTCCACGCGTGCCCGGGCCGCAGTGCACCCGGCCGGCCGGTCCGGGGGAAGCGCACCCCGGCCGACGAACCCGCCCTCCCTAGTTGGCGAACCCGCCCTTCGGCTCGATGATCTCCAGGTTCGACGCCACCTTCCTCGACGTCGAGCTCCCCCGGACCCGGCGGCTGGTCCTGGCGGTGATGGGACTGGGGCTCTTCATGAACGCCCAGATCCCGCACGCCTTCGCGGACCGCCCCTGGGCCTTCGTGGTCCCCCTGGTGTCCATCCTGCTCCTGACCGACGTCGTGGCCGCGGTGAGCGCCCCGACGCCGGTCCTGCGCCATCACTACCGGCGCGTGACGGCGTGGGCCGTCGTCTCGGTCCCGCTGTGGCTGACCGGGGCGGCCATGGACCACGGGCCGCGGCTGGCCTGGTGGGCGGCGGCCGCGGCCGTCGACATGGCCGGCGTCTGGCTGGCCCACCCCCTGCCCCGCGACGTCCTGTCCTCGCGGGACCTCGTCTTCGACGCCGAGCACATGGTGGAGCGGATCCGCCTGTTCATCATCATCCAGCTCGGCGAGACGGTCCTGACCATCGGTGCGGCGATCTCCGCGGCCCCGGTCGACGTGGCGACGGTGACGGTCGGCCTCGGCGTGTTCGTGGCACTGGTGTGCCTGTGCGCCAGCTACTTCAGAGGGGGCGAGGACATCCTCGCCCGGCACGTCGCCACGACGGCCGACTCGCTGCTCCCCGTCCGGCACGCCGTCAGCGGCCAGTACCCCACCCTGGCCGGGCTGGTCGCCCTCGCCGTGGGGGCCGAACTCGCCATCGGTCACCCCACCGGGCCCGGCAGCGCCGCGCTCGGCCTCCTCCTCTTCGGCGGCCCGATCCTCTACGTGATCACCCAGGCGTGGTGGTACTACACCTCCACCCGGCAGGCCTGGGGCGCCCGCCTCCTCGCCTGCCTGGCCTGTGCGGCCGCCGGCGTCGCGGCCTTCCGGCTCCCGCCGCTGGTCTCCGTACTGGTTCTGGACACCGTCCTTCTCGTGCTCGTCGCCACGCTGAAGCGGGTGCACCACCGGGTGCTCACCACGATGACCACCGGGACCTGAACCGGCGTCACCGTTACCGCCCACCCCGTCCGTCCTGCCCGCCCCATCAGCCCTGTCCTGTCCGCCGGTCCGCTCCTCCCCGGCTCGCCCCGGACGCGCGGACCGGCCGGGCGTAAGCTGCGTTCAGCATGGACACGGCGGGGGGACGGAGCACATGGCGACTGAGTCGGCACAGCGGTGGGAATCGACCCTCGATTCGGTCGTGGTGTACGCGCAGGGCGCGGTCTGCCGGCGCCTGGCCCGGGGCGACGTACCGTCCGACGGCCGGGTGCGGGTGACGGGGCTGCCCCGCTCACTGGACCCGGGTTCGCTGCGGGCCCGGGTCCTGGGCACCCCCGGGATACGCGTCACCGGGGCCCGAGTGGAGGTCGAGGCCGAACCACCGTCCGCGGACGCGCCGGACGGCCTGCGGCACGAGGTCGAGCGGCTGAGCGACGAGTGCGCGGCGGCGCGGGGCCGCCGGGACCGGCAGCTGGGCCTGATCGCGGAGGTCGGTGCCCTCCGCCCGGTCCCGCCCGCCCGCAAGCGCGAGGACCCGCACCGCCGCACCCCGGTCGACGCGTGGCTGGAGCTCGCCGACTTCGTCGACGAACGGCTGACGCGACTGCACCGGCGCCTCGTCGAGCTGGAGGATGCGCTGCGCGACGTCGAGCACGAACTCGACGTCGCCGCCGACCGGCTCGCCCGCGCCTCCACCGACGCGCCGTCCACACACGTGGAGACCACGGTCTGCGCGGTACTGGCCCTCGACGGCGCCGGTGACGCGGGGACGGAACTGGAGCTGGAACTGGAATACGGGGTGCCGGGCGCGGTCTGGGTGCCGGCCTACCGGCTCACCCACCGTCAGGGCGACGGCAGCGGCCGTCTGGTGCTGCGTGCCTCGGTCGCCCAGCGGACCGGCGAGGACTGGACCGGTGTGCGCGTCGCCCTGGCCACCGCCGACCTCCGGCGCCGCACCGACCTGCCGGAACTCCGCTCGATCCGGGTCGGGCGCAGTCAGCCCGCCCCCGCGCCCTCCGGCTGGCGCGAGCCCCCGGCCGGTCTCACCGGACTGTTCTCCGGATACGACGCGGCAGGCCCCGCACCGGTCCCGGCCGCCGTACCCGCTGCCCTGGCCGCGGGGGCCGGTTCCGCGCCCGATCCCGTTCCGGCTCCCCCGCCGCCTCCCCCGGCGCCCGCGCCGCAGGGTTACGGCGGTCCGCCCCCTCCGGCGCCCAGTGGCGGGTACGGGGCTCCCCCGGAGACCTTCGGCGGGGGGGGGGGGCCGCCCCCCCGGGGGCCCCCCCCCCCCCCCCCACCAACAACACCCCCAACCCAACCCTGTTAATCTACCCCCACAAAAACATTCCCATAAAGAAAAACCGGAACAAGGGCCCCCCCCGCCCACCCCCGAGGCCCCCCGCCCACACCAGCCCCC
>NZ_JBEXPY010000068.1:0-31989 GCF_040612315.1 Streptomyces sp. NPDC006435 | reverse complement strand
CCGCGGTGTCGAGCGCGCGCCCGGGCCCGGCCGCACCGGCTCCCCCCCCGGGCCGCCGGCCCCCCCACCGGGGTGGCGGTCGCGGTCGCCGGGGCCCCCGCGACCGGTGGCCATGCCGAGGAGGTGGAACGGTGGACCGCACTCACAGGCGCGAGCCCGGTGCCTCAGCAGTGGTGACTCGCCGGGGCCGGAACCATGGACTGTGCTCTTGCGGGCGGTCTTCGGTGTGATGTCGCGGGCCCGCGGGAGGCGGCGGTACTCGTCGTGGTCGTGGCCGCGGTCGGCGAACAACCGGCCCGGCCGGTGCCCCGGCCGCCCACGGACCCCGCGAATGCGGGGGATCGCGTCCGGCAGTGGCATCGGCCGGAGCGCCCCGCCGGCTCACGCTCCTGCACAGCACGTGGACGACGCCCCGCGACGCAGCCCGGTCATCCGCCGGCAACCGTCCGGGACACCGATGCCACCGAGGCGGACGAGCCGGCAACAGCGGGGTCACACGTTCCCGAAGGCCACACCGACACTTCGGCTTCCGCGCGGCTCCGACCGGGGCCGACGCGAATCGTCGGCCCCGTGCCGCAGGTTCCGGTCCCGGGAAGGCGCTGGGTGGAATACGCCCTACCCGGCCGCTGCTTCCGTAGTCCGGCGAACCAGTAGGGCCAGTCGGCCGGCGGTCACCGAACCCGGCGGGACCGTGTAGGCGACAAGCAACTGGTCCGGATCGCCGGGCAGTGCCAGCGTCTCGTAGCCGAACTCCAGCTCCCCGGCGACGGCGTGCACCAGTCGCTTCACGCCGTGAGTCTTCTCTTTGACCGGGTGGTCGGTCCAGAGCCGGCGGAAGTCCTCGCTCTTCGCCGAGAGCTCGCCGACCAGGGAGGACACCGCAGGGTCGTCCGGGTGCCTGCCGGCGTCCAGCCGCAGGTACGCCACCGTCTCGGCGGCGACCGCGGCCCAGTCGGGGTAGTGGACGGGCGCGGTCGGATCGAGGAACACCTGACGGGCCTGGTTGCGTTCGGAGGGCGGCCTCCTGGAGAAGCCGGCGATGGCATCGGCGAGCGTGTTCCACGCGAGGACGTCCATGCGCCGGCCCAGCACGAACGCCGGGGTGCCGGTCATTCCGTCCAGCAGCAACTGCAAACCCGGACGAACGGCCTGCCGACCGCGGGACGCGGTCCGGCGCGCGGCGCGCGCCGGGCGGACCAGGTCCAGCAGATGCGCTTGCTCGGTTCCGTTCAGCTCCAGCACCCGGCCGATCGCTTCCAGAACCGAGTCGGAGACGTTCTGCCCGCGCCCCTGCTCCAGGCGGATGTAGTAGTCCACGCTCACCCCGGCGAGCTGCGCGACTTCTTCGCGGCGAAGCCCCGGAACGCGGCGCCGTCCGTGGGCGGGGAGTCCGACGTCCTGCGGCCGGATGCGGGCACGACGCGACTGGAGGAAACCGCTGAGGTCGTTGTCCATGCTCCTGAGCCTAGAAGAGCCCGGGAGGGACCCGGGAGGGACGGGGCATTGATCCTGGTACTGGCAGACCCAGGAAAACCGCAGCCCTGGGTAGCCGCCCCGGCCGTTCGCACAGTGGAACACGTCAACAAGGACGCGGACAGCGTCGGACATCGCCACCACGACCGGAAAGTACCTTCATGAGCTACGACACCCTTACGGGCCGCACCGCAGTCGTCACCGGAGCCGCGAGCGGAATGGGCGCCGCCACCGCCCGTCTGCTGGCCGCCAACGGGGCTCGCGTGGCCCTGCTGTCCCGGCGTGCCGACCGGCTCGATGACCTCGCCGCCAGGATCGCCGCCGAAGGCGGCCAGGCCATTGCCGTTCCCTCGGATGTCACCGACGACGTGTCCGTGGACGCCGCGGCCGCGACGATCCACGCGGCCTACGGGCCGACCGATCTGGTGGTGAACAACGCCGGTGTGATGCTGCCGAACCCGCTGGAGGACGGTCGCATCGACGAGTGGTCCCGGATGATCGACACCAACGTCACCGGCGCCCTGCGGATCGTCCGCGCGTTCAGCGCCGACCTCATCGCTGCGGCGGCCACCGGCAGGCCTGCCGACCTGGTCAACATCTCCTCCATCGCCGCGCATGTCGCCTTCCCCGACTACGCGGTCTACGGCGCGACCAAAGCCGCCCTCACCCAACTGTCCACCACGCTGCGCACGGAACTCGGCCCCCGTGACGTGCGCGTCACGAACATCGAACCCGGCCTGACCGACACCGAGCTGGGACAGCACGTGGACAACCCCGCCCTGTCACAACAGCTGCAAGGCATGTTCGAGGTCATCGACGCGCTCTCCGCCGAAGAAATCGCAGACGTGGTCGGCTTCGTCACCAGCCGCCCCCCACACGTCAACCTGCGGCAGGTGATCGTCCTTCCCACCCGCCAGGTATGAGGAGCCACAGCTCGACCGAACTCGTTCCCGGTGCAGTGACCGAAACAGGTCCACCAGGTCCGACGGTGTGACGGCGGGCCCGGCCCGTGGGACTTTCCGAGGACCTCGACGGACTGATCGAGGCGGTGCGGCCTTCGCCATGAGCCACCCGCGGGGAACCTTCGAGGAGTCCGTGCCGGCCAAGACCGGGTGGCACCCCACCGGACGCCCGTCAGCGTCGGCGGCCGGCTCCGGTGGCCGTCGCGGGGCGCGGCCTCGGGGCCAGGGCCGCGCGCAGTGCCGGGGTGAGGACGGTGCGGGTCTCGGACGGGGTGAGGGCGGCCGGGGTGGGGAGGGGATTGAGGTAGCGGGTGTAGATCAGACCGCCGAGGATCGTCACCACGGCCGTGGCGCGGGCGGTGGCGTCCCGGCCGCCGAGAAATTCAACGAGCCGGGCCAGCAGCTCGCGTTCCAGGTATTCGCGGATCACCTCGGCGGCCTCGTCGCCCTGGGCCGTGAGCCGCAGGAAGTCGGCGTCCTCCCACAGGCCTGTCACCGCGTCGATCAGGCGGTCGGGGAGGGTGGCCGGATCACCGCCGAGGACGTCGTCCACCGCCAGCGCATTGGCGCACTGGAACTGCATCACCTCCGCGAACAGGCCCTTCTTCGAACCGAAGTGGTAGGAGATCAGTGCCGGATCGACGCCCGCCACCGCGGCCACCGCGCGCACCGTGGTGCCCCGGTACCCGCGCTCCAGGAACAGCGCACGGGCCGCCGGGACGATCGCTTCGCGGGTCGGGGGATTGCCGCGGGGGCGGCCTCGGGTGCGGGCAGGGGCAGGGGTGGCGTTATTCATCAGCGTTGAGCCTGCGTGGCGTGATCGGCACAGTCAAGGGCATTCCAGCAATCACGCGAAGGGCTGACCCGACATCATGCGCATCGCAGTCTTCGGCGCCAACGGGCCGACCGGCCGCCACCTCACCGACCAGGCCCTCGCCGCCGGCCACGAGGTCGTCGCCGTGACGCGCCGTCCCGGCTCCCTCCCCTCCGATCGGCCCGGCCTCACCGTGGCCGTCGCCGACGCCACCGATCCGGCGGCTGTCGACGCCGTGATCGCCGGGACGGACGCCGTCCTGTCGGCGCTCGGCACACGCTTCGGCAAGGAGACCATCACGACGTACTCGGCGAGTGCCACGGCCATCACCGGGGCCATGACGCGCCACGGCACCAAGCGGCTCCTCGCCGTCAGCTCCAGCATCGCCGACCCGAACTGGCGCCCCACCGGCGCGCACTTCTTCAACCACGTGCTCGACCCCCTGGTGAACCGACGCCTCGGCCGCACCCTCCACGAGGACATGCGCCGCATGGAGAGCGTGATCCGGCGGACGGACCTCGACTGGACCCTCGTCCGGCCGTCGGGCCTGTTCGAGCACCCCGTCGTCACCGACTACCACACTGCCGGGACCAGTGCCGATGGCGTCTTCACCGCCCGTGCCGACCTCGCTGCAAGCATGCTGCGCGAACTCGAGGAACGGCGATACGTCCGTACGGCCATGGGCGTCATCACCACGGCCGTGAAGCCGAACATCGCCAAGCTGATCTGGCACGAGGGCGTGAAGAAGAAGTGAGCCGGAAGGCGACCGTCGAACTCTCCGCAGCGGCCAGGGCATTCCTCACCGGCCCCCGCACGGCCACACTCGCCACGCTGCGCCCGGACGGCACCCCGCACGTCACCCCGGTCCGCTTCACCTTCGACGCGGCCACCGGCCTGGTCCGCGTGACCACCCGGGCGGGAGCCCGCAAGGCCCGGAACGTCGCGGCGGGCGGACCGGCGGCCCGGACCGCGCTCTGCCAGGCGGACGGCATGCGCTGGGTCACCCTCGAAGGCCGGGCCACCGTCACCCGCGATCCCGCGCACCTGGCCGAGGCGATCCGCCGGTACACCGAGCGCTACCGCACGCCCCCGCCCTACCCGCCGGACCTGGTCGTCGTCGAGATCGCCGTCGACCGGGCCCTGAGCCTCAATCTCTGATCAATCCGATGCAATGAAAGCGAAGTGACACCGCGATGCCCACCCTGCCCGTCCTCGACTCCACCCTCCACTACCGCGATTCCGGCGACCCGGACGGACTGCCGTTCGTCTTCCTCCACGGCAACCCCACCTCCTCGCACCTGTGGCGGAACGTCCTGCCGGGCGTGGCCGCGCCCGGCCGTCGCCTTCTGGCCCCGGACCTCATCGGCATGGGCGACTCCGGAAAGCCCGACATCGCCTACTCCTTCGACGACCACGCCCGCTACCTGGACGCCTGGTTCGACGCCCTCGGCCTTGCCGAGGCCGTCCTCGTCGGCCACGACTGGGGAGGCGCGCTCGCCTTCGACCGCGCCGCACGTCTCCCCGGCCGCGTGCGCGGCCTCGCCTTCACCGAGACAATCATCAAGCCGCTGGTCGGTGACGAGTTCCCGGCCGCAGGACGGGAGTTGTTCACGCTCCTGCGCACCCCCGGGGTGGGCGAGGAGATGATCCTGGAGAAGTCGCTGTTCGTCGAGGGACTCCCGGACACGCTCGCCACCCCGCTCGCCCCGGCCGACCTGGAGGTCTACCGCCGCCCCTTCCCGACCCCGCGGAGCCGTCGCCCGATGCTGGCCTGGACGCGCATGATGCCGCTGGACGCCGAGCCCGCGGACGTGGTGGCCCGCATCGAACAGTACGACGCCTGGCTGGCCGCCAGCCCGGAGGTTCCCAAGTTGCTCGCCGCGTTCGAGCCGGGTCCGGGCGCCATGACCGACCGGCGCGCCGTGGCCTGGTGCGAGGAGAACATCGCAGGCCTGGAGGTTTCCCACCACGGCCCGGCCGGCCACCACTCCCCCGAGGACCGGCCCGAGGAACTGGCAGCGTCGATCGACGCCTGGGCCATCCGGCACAGGCTGGCAAGCCGGTAGCCGTCCCACGACGGAACCGGCAGCCCCGACGCCGGCCGGGCAGTCGCCCACGGGTGCCGCACCGCGATCGCCCTGGGCGGTTTCGTCGCCGGTGGCGACCTTGACGCGGTCGACCGCGGGGGCCACGGCGTCGCATACGCGGCGGGAAGCCACCGTGTTCTCCATCTCGCCGTTCAGCTTCGACGGGTCCCCGTACGGACTGCTCTCCTACCACTCGGTTCCGGCGTACCGGGCCGGATCCCCCGGCCAGCCACGCAAGAGCCAACGAACCAGTGGGTGACATGGGTACGGTCAGCACCTGCGATGCCACCACGCCAACTCCGCGTCTGCCATCGGCTCGTGATGTGTTCGCCCGAGGAGCACCGCGTCCAGGCGCTCGACCCGCACCCGAAGTTCGCCGGCGGCCCTTGGCGGAAGCATGAACAGAGCATCCTGCAGCTTGTCCCGGGCCCAACCCTCGCCGCAGCAGGGGCAGGTGAACTCCGCCTCCCACCGCCTCCACCGGCGCCTCGTGCCGTGGACGCGCACGGACCACACGCTCAGCGCCACCGCCACGATGCCCGGAGAAAGCCGCTCCCGTTCGAGCACACGGACAGCGGCATTCGCCGCTCCCGACAGACCTGGGACATCGCGATACCGCACCCAGGGGCTGTCCCGGACGCGTTCGCGCGGCCGAAGCGAAGCCGGTGTTCTACGAGGCACGGCCCCTTCGGATGCAAGTCATGGACGGCATCCTCCCACAACCCGGAATCGGCCGGACAGAACCCGGCGGTGGGAGACGCCTCGGGCCCGGCGGGGACAACTGTGTCGCCCACGTGCTGTGCGAGAGCGTGAGCCGGCGGGACGTTCCGGCCGGGCCGGTGCCCCGGCCACGACCAGGACAAGTACCGCCGCCTCCCGCAGGTCCGCGGCATCACACCGAAGACCGCCCGCAGGCACACGGCCCATGGCTCCGGCCCCGGGCAGGACCCGCCGGGTCGCCGGACGGATCTTGAGACGACTGCGGACATCATTCCGAAAGGATCGGTTACTCCCCATGTGGTTACGGAAGTTGACGGAGGGTCAGGCCTGCGCCTCGCGGAACCGCTTCACCACGTCGCCCGCGCTCACCGCCAGTACCACCACCGCCGTCACGGTGTAGAAGGACTGCGGGGTCTGCCAGCCACCGTTGACATCGTCCAGGAAGGCCGGGTTGAACAGTTCCTGCTGGTACAGGACCCACACCAGCGGCAGCGCGAAGGCCGCCTCGGCGCCGACGCTCCAGAACGCCAGCGAAGGCGTCCATGCCCGCACGGACCGGATCACGTCGAGGGCCACGAGGCCGGCGAGCCCGGCGAGGATCGGCCAGATCCACCCCGACCACAGATCCGGGTCGAGCACGTCGAGGGGGGTGCCGCCATCGGTCCGGTAGGGCTGCGCGGTGTGCTGCCAGACGATCAGGGCGATCAGCAGCGCGTGCCACGCCACCCGGGCGTAGACCGCCGGGTCGCGCTTCTTCGGCGCGGTGCGGTCGGGGAGGTCGTCGGGCGTCCAGGTCCGGCCGATCCCGCCGGGCAGCCTGCCGGACCGCTCGATCAGGGCGAACACCACGGTGAGCCAGGCGATCATCTGCGCGCCGACGACGAGCACCGTCTCGACGGCCCCGCCGATCACCTCGCCGATGCCCCGGCCGTCCAGCACGTCGAGCACCGCGCCCAGGACGGTGACCGCGGGCAGCACGGTGGACAGCAGGACCGTGAGGAGCCGGGTGTACGTCGGGTAGAGGCCGGGCCCGATCAGTGCGAGCGGCCGGTCCGCGTACCGGGCGGCGAGCCGGATCGGGTCGCCCATCTCGGTGAGCACCTCGCGCTCGACGGCCTCCGGGCCGGCCGGGTCGCGGGCCTCGACGGTGTCGGCGATCGTGGCGCGCAACTCGTCGGCCACGTCGGCACGTTGGTCGACCGGTATGCGCCGGACGACCTCCACCACGTAACGGTCGGTCAGTGTGCCGGTGTCGGCCACCTGCGACTTGCTCAACGGTCCCCCTTGGTCAGTCGTGATATCGAGGTGCAGAGGTCCTGCCACTCGCGCAGCAGTCCGGTGCGGACCCGGGCGCCCTCGGGGCTGACCCGGTAGAACTTGCGCGGCCTGGACTCCTCGGTGTTCCACTCGCTGATGAGCAGCCCCTGTTTCTCCAGGCGGCGCAGCAGCGGATAGAGGGTGTTGCCGTCGACGGAGACGCCGGCGTCGCCGAGGGTTTCCAGGAGCGCGTAGCCGTACTGCGGCTCCTCCAGGAGCGCCAGGCAGGCCAGGACGACCGTGCCGCGGCGCAGCTCCTGGGCCTGGCTGAGGATCAGTTCATCGGTGCCCACGCATCACACGATACTGTGCGCCGCACACTAATGTCACGTCGCAGTGCGGTCGACGGATCGGCGATGGGACGCCGTACGCGGATCCGTGAGGCTCTGGGGTTCCGCCCGGCGGCCCGGGGCGACGAGGGGGGAACGGCTGACCGGCCGATTCGCCGATGAGGTCCGCCCGGAGCAGCTGGTGGCCGCTCTGTCCGCCGGCGGGGTGGTCACCTGGCGGTGGTCGAAGACGGTGTCCGCATACGGCAACAGGTGCCCCGGCATCGGAAACGCCGACTGGTCGAGATCGGCCGGCTCGGGCCCCGGACCACACCGTGCTTGGCGCGTGCCTCGATCGTGCCGGTCTCACCGCGGACCTGGAGATCGATCATGCTTCGACCCCAAGGCTTCCAAGATCTGCCGGGCGGAACCCGGCCCTGTTCGCCCTGGGCGTTCCGCGTGCGTCGGACTCGAAGAAGTTCGGGTCCTGGTCCTCGGGCTTCATGACCGAGTGCCACGCCCGCTGCACCGATTGCCACGCCCGCTACGGGGTCCTTCCGGCGTCGGCCTTCGCGATGCGGTCGGCAAGTACGGCGGACAGGTCGAGGATACGGGTGCCCCGCTGCTCGGTCGGATCGTCCAGCTGATGCGCCATGCCGATGAAAGCGCCTTGACGGAAAATCAGGGCACGGTTGACCATCAACGGCGTCGGGTTGCTCCTGGTGTCCGTGCCGTCCGGATCAAAACCCTGACTCTCTTCGCCTCTCGGCTCCAGCGTTGTCTTGCGGAAGTTGTTGTACCCGCGGTCGGCCTCTTCGTAGTCCTGCACGATGTCGTTGTACGCCCGGTGGGCGGCATCGGCGTCCGGGAACGCCAGCACCAGGAACTCCGCCAGGTTCTCCCCCTCGTTCTCGCCCCGGCCGAACTCCACCACGCCGGCCGCGGTGGCGTTCCTCTCGCATTCGGGTGCTGCCCGGCAGAGGGGGAGACCGGCTGCTGACGCCTTGACCTCCGGTGCCCCGACCCAGGGGTACTCCTGGATGTCCATACTGCTTCGGTCCGGCAGGATCTGGCGGACCGTATCGGTCGTGGGCGGAAGGGCGGCGGCGCGGTCGGCAGAGCGTGTGGTGCCAGGGACCGGCGGCGCATTGCGCGGTGGATCGTCTGCGTCGTCGAACAGCCGTACGACTCCGTAGGCGGCAAGCACGGCCGTCAACACCACCAGGACGATGCCCGCACCGAGGGACAGCCGCCCGGCAGGAGTGTTGTTGATGGTCAGCGGGCCGAGCGCGATCTGGCTGCGCGTCGTTGTGCTGCCGGTCGGGACCACACTGCCGGTGTGCTGCTGTGAGGACGCGTGCAGGAGCACCGCGAGCCGTCCGGCGAACTCGGTGTCGTCGCTGATCTCCTCGGCGAGGGCGTCCTGCACACGCCTGATGGTCTCGGGATCATCCGGTGAGTCGACCAGCTCGCCCAGGGCCGCCCGCCCGCGATCGGAACGGCTGAGCCGGCCTCGTACGAGATCCGACACCGCCGTGTTCGCGGCGCCGGACGCCGCGGCGGACAGAACTTGCGCAGCCATCGCGGCCAGATCAGGTGCATCCATGCCGGCCCCCATGCCGTCCCGGTCCCGTCATTATGGCCACGCCCGCGTCGGCGCGGGTGCTTTCGGGAGTACGGATCGGGGACATCGGCGCAGTCGTCATCATCGCCGAGGCGCCGATCCCACGACTTCCCGGACCGGATGCCGACTGCCGGAAAACGAACGCCACCGTCTGCCGACATGCTCGGTGTGCCGCGGACGACGGCGTACGGACACCTCGACAAGCCCGAACCCGAGACCGGGACCGTGCCCCGCCGGCCTTTCGGCGGCCGCATGGACGGCGGTTCGCTCGCGAATGCCGCGTCCACCATCCGCACGATCAGCTGTTCCTCGTTCGCGACGTGGTGGTGGAGCGACATGGTCGGCATGCCGATTTCCGCGGCGGCCCGGCGCATCGTCGCCCCGGCCGCTCCCCCGGTGTCGGCTCAGGTCCTGTCCGCTCCGTCAACGGCGCTCAGCCGCACCTGGTGACGCCGGAGATCGACCTCGGCGACCCTCACCGTGATCAGCCGGCCTTCATCGACGAGCTGATCCGGGGTCCCGACGGTCTCGACCGGCTCGTCAGTCGGCTCGGAGAGACGAAGGAACCCCACGACGCCGGGAGCGAGCTGCACGAACACGCCAAAGGGAACGATCTTGGTGATCGGCCCGGTGAGGATTCGGCCGGCCTGATCCGCGAACCGAACGAGCGGATCCTTCTGCAGCGCCTTCAACGAGAGCGTGACCTGACCGGAGCGCGTCTCGGCGATGATCACCTCGGCGGTGATCCGCCGACCGGTCTCGACCGCCTCGGAGGGGTGGTCGATCCAGTCCCACGTCAGGTCCGGCACCCGGATGAAGCCGGTGCACAGGCCGTCCGGTTCGCCGTCGACATGAACGAAGACCCCGAAGTCGTGGACTGCGGAGACCGTCCCGGCAACGACCTGCCCTGGTTCGAGCGCGAGGAGGAAGGACCGCAGGGCCGGGTTCTCGCAGGCCCTGGCGGAGAGGTGGAGCTGACCTTCGCGCCAACGCCCGATCTCTTCGGCATCGATCTCCTGGCCGACCTCGAACAGCTCGGACGGATGCTCCACCCGACGCATCGACGCTTCCTGCCGAGGAATCCGACCGATCTCGACCGCCCCTCCTCCGGCATCCACGAGCCGCACCAGGACGTCCGCTCCGTCGAACCCGGTGACCTTCACCGTTCTCACGACTCCTGGCCGGAGGCGGTTGATCAAGGACTGCATGCGAGGGTCAGGGGTCGGCTCGGACACGGGGGCCAGCCTAGGGCTTGTCCGGGCGATCAGGGTGCGGGCGGCGCTGCAGCCCTCGTCATCCGGCTCCGCATGTGATCGCCCTGACAGGTCCTAAGCCCTGGTCGGTGCGGCCGCCCCGGCGGCCCGTTCGACCTTCGCGCGATGGGCCGCACGGGCTTCCTCGTCGATCGGTCTCTCGTGTTCGGCGCGTATCCCGGTCCGGCCGTCGATGCCTTCGCGCAGGATGTCGGCGTGCCCGGTGTGCCGGACTGACTCGCTGAGGACATGGGTCATGACGGCGAACAGGTTCGTGTTGGGATACGGCTCCGGCCACCACGGCACGTGGCCGGGGGCGTCGAGGGGAAGCGCGTCGATCGTCGCGTCCGAGTGCTCCCACGTCCGCCGGTAGAACCCGATGATCTGATCACGGGTCTCGTCCCCGGCCGCCCACAGATCGCTGCCGTCGGAGTCCTGCCACCGGGGCAGCGGCTCCGGGGAAGGGCGGTCGAAGACCTCGCCGAAGTACCTGGCCTCGACAGTGGCCACGTGCTTGACCAGACCGAGAAGGTTGGTCCCGGTCGCCGTCAAAGGCCGACGGACGTCGTACTCGGACAAGCCGTCGAGTTTCCAGAGCAACGCCTCACGGTCCCGCCGCAGCCTCCCGTGCAGATTGTTCTTCGCGAATTCATCGATCATGTGGAATGAACCTTCCATGGGTTGTTCGTGGACTCAAGATTCCGGACGCGGTCCGCAACGGCCGGCAGTGCCGAGGCTCAGGACCCCTTTGAACGGTCCGGGACGGGTGACGGGGATGCGGGCGGGTGCCAGGTGAGAATCCAGCCGGCCGTGAGCGCCGCCGCGCCGCCTGCCAGGGCGATCGCGCCGCCCGTTCCGATGCCTGCGGCCACCGGGCCGAAGCAGGCCGGCCCGACGCCCTGGAGCGTCATGCTGCCGGAGCCGAGCAGACCGAAGGCCTGGCCCTGGCCATCCTGCGGCAGGGCGTCCAGGAACGGCCGTTGCAGGCCGAGACCGTAGGCGAATCCGAAGCCGCAGAGCAGCAGCAGACAGGACGAGACGCCCACGCCGGGCTCGGCGGCGAAGCCGACCAGCGGCAGTCCCATCAGCGCAATCAACGGGACTACCAGTCGCTCCCGGGCGGGTGGCCGCAGCAGCCGCCCCACCAGCAGGTCGCCGACAAGCATGCCGACCGGAAGACAGCCCATCAGCACCGCGTACCGGCCGGGCGCGAAATGGCGTCCTCCCGCGTAGGCGACGATCAGGCCTTCCGCGCCCGCCACGAACGCGGGCGGTAGCCACTGGGCCAGCATCAGCCGTCGCACCGTGCGTCGGCGCAGCAGCAGGACGGCACCGTGCAGGCTTGCCCGGACGGCCCCGCCGTCGCCCCGAGCGCTGCCGGGTGTGCCGCCGCACTCTCCCGGCTGCAACCGGGGCAGCCGGATGCGGATGGCGAGTGCGCAGCCGAGGTGGAGGGCGGCGCTCACCGCGAGCGCCCCGTGCGCGCCGAGTACCGCGACGACCGCGCCTCCCAGCGCCAGACCGAACAATTGCGCACCGGAAGCGGCGATGTTGTTCAGCGAACGGCCCAGTACGTAGGCGTCGCCCTCCAGCCACTGCGCGACCAGCCGACTCGACGCGCCGCTGAACACCGGTGTGGCGAGGGCGACCAGCGCCATGACACCGAGGCTTGCCGCGATCGGCATCCGCACCAGCGCGAGCAGCAGGGCGGCGGCACACTCCAGGGCGTAGCCACCTGCGATGAGCGCGCGCGGCGGCAGCCGGTCGGCCAGTGAGCCCAGCAGCAGCGAGCCGAACAACTGCGGGAGGAAGCCGATGCCGAAGGCCAGTGCGCTCAACAGCGCGGAGCCGGTGGACGCGAAGACCAGAACCGAGAACGTGGTGATCCGCAGCGAGCCCGCAGTGACAGCGACGGTGCGGGTCGAGAAGAGCAGCCGGAATCGCGGCTCGGCCAGTACCTCCCGGTAGGTGGCACGGCGGTCGCCCTGCACGGGTTCGGCGGTCGGGATCATGACGCCCAGCCTCGCCGTGCGCCCACGCCACTCACCAATGATTCGTCGCTGGACGAATCGGAGCGGACGTCCCGCAGTAGCATCGCAGGGTGCTCCGCTTCGAAGTCTCCGTCGAGGACCTGCTGCGCAGCCGCTTCGCGCTGTCGCCCGCGCTGGACCTCTGCTTGCTGCTGCGCCTGCTCATCGGCCAGGACCGGTCGCTGCCGCGGGCCTGGGCCACGCGGCTCCTGCCGGCCTTCGAACGGCTTCGCCGCGAGACCGAACTGGACGCCGTCCTCGCTCTGCAGACCCCGCAGGGCGGACCGAACTTCGTCGCCCCGCCTCCGCGCGGCCTCAACCAGACCTGGGCGGACGACCTGGCCATGATCCGGGCCACACCGCTGGAAGCGGCCCGCCACGAGTTCGCCACCACCGCGACCGGCCCGTCCGCCCGTGATCCCCGCGTACGTGCGGTGCTGGAATCGGCGGACGCCGTCCCCAGGATCGCCGAGGCGATGGACCGGGCGTGGCACGAGCTGCTCGCCGCGGACTGGCCGCAACTGCGCGCGATCTGCGAGCGCGATGTCGTGCACCGGGTGGGTGTGATCGGCGAACACGGATGGGCCACGGCCATCGAGAGCCTGCACCCGGGCATCGCCTGGCACGGCGGCGGTATCGAGATCGGCTTCTTCCGAGGCGGAACGGTCCGCCTCGCCGGCGACGGGCTGCTGCTGATCCCTTCGGTCTTCGTCGGGCATGTCGCCGCCCACCTGGAAGACCCCTGGCCCAGGACCTTGGTCTACCGTGCCCGCGGCACCGCCGCCCTGTGGGGCGAACAGGAGACCGTTCCCCAACCGGACGCGCTGACCGCTCTGGTCGGCCGGGCCCGCGCCCGGCTGCTGCTGGCGCTGGACGCCCCGGCCAGTACCAGCCATCTCGCCCGAAGCCTCGCCATGGCACCCGGCGCGGTAGGGGACCACCTCGCCATCCTGCGGAGCGCGGGGCTGCTCGTCCGCGCCCGGTCCGGACGGTCGGTGCTCTACCGGCGCACCCCGCTCGGCGAGGCACTGGTCGCCGGTTCGGGCTGAGGAAGCGGACCAGCACTGCTTTTTGAGGCGCCGTCGGCAGACGATCGCGCGGCCGACGGCCTGACCTGGGGCGAGGTGCCGAGCTTCCGTCTGGTCATGCTCCTGATGAGGCTGGACCGTACGTACGCCCTTCCCCGATGGCTGCCGGGTGCTCGGCATGCTCCTGGACAACGGCTTCCGGGGGCTGCACCGACCGCCGGGTGCGACGGCTGTTCGCCGCGTCCTGGCCGCTCGTCCGGGCCGGCAACGGCGGAAGGGGAACGGCGCGAAGGGACCGTACCGCCGGTCCCTTCGCGCCGCCGGTCCCTTCGCGCCGCCTGCCGTACGCGCCCGTCCGGTCGGCTACCGCAGGACGAAACCGGTGCCGAGGTCGTCCGCGGGATCGAGCTCGAAGTGGTGCTCGCCGGTCCGGTACGCCGTCCCCGTGACCTCCGCGACGACGGCGGGGCGGTCGTGGGCGGTCAGTTCCTCGACGATCCGCGCGTGGAAGCGGGTGCCGACGATCGAGTCGTGGACGAGGGTCCGGCCCGGTTCGAGGCGACCGGCCGCCGCGAGCACGGCGACGCGGGAGCAGGTGCCCGAGCCGCACGGGGACCGGTCGACCTGGCCGTCGGCGAAGACGGTGACGTTGCGCTGGTGCGGGTTGCCGTCCTCGTCGTCGCCGAGGTCGTCGTACAGGATGGTTCCGTAGATGCCGCTGAGGCGGTCGTCGGCGGGGTGCCGGGCGTACTCGGTGTCGTTCAGCGCCCATTTGACCTCGCGCCCGATCGAGATGAGGTCGGAGTAGTGCTCGGGGGCGACGGCCAGTCCCACCGAGGCCGCGTCCAGATGCGCGTAGATGGCGCCGCCGTAGGCGATGTCGACGACGACGTCCCCGCGGGACGTGGCGACGGTGACGCGTTCGGCGAGCCGGTAGCCGGGGACGTTGACGAAGTCGACACCGGTGATCCGCTCGCCCTCGGTGCGCACGCGCAGGGTGACCCGGCCCGAGGGCACGTCGATGACGACCGTGGTGACGCCGGAGGGGTCACGGGCGACGCGGCCGGTCTGCACGGCCCAGACGGCGAGCGCGATGGAGCCGTGGCCGCAGGCCGTCGAGAAGCCGTCCTTGTGCCAGAACAGCACGCCGAAGTGGGCGCCCTCGTCGTCGGGCGGGGTGATGAAACCGCCGTACATGTCGGCGTGCCCGCGGGGTTCGAAGCACAGCAGCTTGCGCAGGCCGTCCACATCGGGGTCGCCGATGGCGAACATCCGGCGCTCGGCGACGGTGGCCCCCTCGATGGCGGCCGGCGGCTCGGGGACGATGCGGAACGGTTCGCCACCGGTGTGGTAGTCGACGGTGCGTACCTGGCGGATGGTCATGAGGTCCTCCTCGATCCGGACGCCGATGCCGCGCCGGCCCTCGGGCACGGCGAGGTCGTCCGGGCGGGCCGCGCCGCTCCCTCGCCGCCGTTCGGCGGCGGCTTCCGGACGATATCCCGCACCGGGTGCACCCGGTGCCCGGAAGTGCCACTGGCACGGATCGGCCGGAGTCCGGACCGGGCCACCACCGCGCACGGGCCCGGTACCGTACGCCGCCCGCCCGGCTCTGCCCGGTGCCCCGTCCCGGCTGTCGGACCCGAACCATAGGGTGGGGTTTCCCGGCCCGGCCGACATTCGGGAGGAACAGGGCATGGAATCAGCCACCGCACGGTTCATCGAGGAGTCCACGGCCCTGCCGCCCGCGGCGCTCGCCGCGCTGTACGAGGACTCCCTCGACCGCTGGAGCTCCGGCGGTCGCGACGCCAGCCGCGCGACCAGGGTCTCCGCGTCGGAGAACTCCGCGATCGAACGCGCCGTCAGCACCGCCCTCCGCCGTCGCACCGACGAACTGGACGCCTTCCGGCCGGACCTCCGCTTCGACGTCAAACCCACCTGCGCGATCGCCGCGCGCGCCGTCTGCAAGCGCGCGAAACTGACGGAGGACCAGTACCGGGTGCTGCTGGACCCGTTCGCGGCGGCAGGGGTCACGGTCCCGCGACGGTGAGCACGGGAACCGGGGCGGCCACCCTGGTGGGACGTACGGGGGAGCGCCGCCGCGTCCCCCTCCCGCGACGGCTGTCCGCGCCTGTCCGACGCGACCGGGGTACGGCGGGGCGGGATCTCCCAGGAGACCGCCGACACCCCGCGGTGAGAGGCGGTCTTCGTGTGCGCGCCGCCGGTCCCGGCCGCGGGCGCGTGGATGAACGCACCGGTCGTGCCGGCGGTGCGGCCGGGGCCGTTCCCCCTGGTCCGGTGGGGAGTGCGCCGCCCCCGGCGTGGTGCCGGACGGCACGCCCGCCCACCGGGGCATCCGGCCCGAAGGGCCCGGCGGTCAGTGGTGACCGGTGCGACCGCTCGGGTCCAGACGGCGCGGGGTGGTGTCCTCGGTGCCCGGGGGGACGATGACGAACTGCCCCATCATGCCCTTGTCCTCGTGCTTGAGGATGTGGCAGTGGTACATGTACGGGTTCTTCGGATCGGTGTGGCGGCCGAACTCGACGGCCACCCGGACCTTCGTCTTGCCGGGTACGTAGACGGTGTCCTTCGGGCCGCGCAGATGTGCCGGCGGCCGGTCCCCGTCGATGTCGAGTATCCGGAAGACGACCTCGTGGATGTGGAAGTTGTGGGAGAAGGTGATGTTGTCCAGCTCCCAGGTCTCACGGGCACCCGCCGGTACGACCTCGTCGATACGGGTCAGGTCCATGGGCTCGTCGTTGATGTGCGAGCCGTACAGCGTGAATGTGCGGGTCCGGTCGCCCTCGGCGGGCGGGGCGAGGGCCGCGAGCCGGGCGGGCAGCGGGGCGGAGGGGGCGAGCCGCGGGGCGGCCGTCAGCTTCAGCAGGTCGTAGCTGCCGTCCTCGATCTCGTCCCCGCCCGGGAACCCCTTGAGCAGGACGTCCTCACCGGCCCCGAAGGAGGCGACGATCTCGAAACGCTCGCCGGGGCTGATCCGGACCCGGCGCACGGCCACCGGCCGGGGGAGCAGCCCGGCGTCGCCCGCCACGACGTGGAACTCCCGTTCGTCCGCGAAACCGACGGTGAAGACGTGCGCGTTGGAGCCGTTGAGCAGCCGGAACCGCACCCGGCTCGTCGTCACCCGGAAGAACGGGTCGTAGGTGCCGTTGACCAGGACGTCGTCGCCGAGCGGACCGAACGTGCCGCCGAAGTCCTCGTCCAGCTCGCCGTCCTCGGTGAACTTCCGGTCCTGGATGATCAGGGGGACGTCGTCCTTCCCGTAGGCGCGGGGCAGCCCCGCGCCACCGGCGCCGTTCGTGGCATCGGTCCCGTCGTCGAGGAGGAACATCCCCGCGAGGCCCCGGTAGACGTGGACGGCGGTCCTGCCGTGCGGGTGGGGGTGGTACCAGGTGGTGGCGGCGGGCTGGTCGACGGTCCACTCCGGGGACCAGGTGGCGCCCGGTTCCACCATCTGGTGCGGGCCGCCGTCCATCACCGCGGGCAGCCGCATGCCGTGCCAGTGCAGGGTGCTGGCCTCGCCCAGCGCGTTGGTCACGGACATCGCGACGCGGTCGCCGCGCCGGGCACGGAGCGTGGGGCCGAGGTGGGCGCCGTTGATGCCCCAGGTCCTGGCCCGCCTGCCGGGCAGCAGCTCGCTGCGCCCCTCCTGCAGACGCAGTGCGAAGCGCCGTACTCCGTCGGGGCCGGGCCGGGGGTCGAGGACCGGCGGGATGCGCAACGGATTGCGGAACGAGAGGGTGCCCTCGTTCCCCTCCGCGCCGCCGCATCCGGTCAGCGCCAGTCCCGCGAGTCCGGTCAGGGCCAGGAAGCTGCGTCGTCTCATGGCCCGGAATCCTGCGGGAGGCACGGGGCGGAGTCGTCGGCCCGGAACGGCAACCACGGCGTACACCCGGGGCGGCAGCGTCATCCCGGGGCGGTACGGGAAGGTGCCACCGCCCGGCCGACGCGGCGACGGCGGCCCGTCCGACAGGCTGACCCCCATGGACCGACACCCTCCCCCCGTGGCCCCGAAGGATCAACCTCCCTTCGGCGCACACCCGTTGGTGACCCGGGGCCGTGCCCCGAACAATGACAGGATGTTCGCGGCGCGGGGGGACGCGCGCCCTGGTGGCGGTACGGGGGCGGAGGGACCGGAACGTGATACGAGCGGGTGATGTCGCGGTGGGGGCCGGGCTGGTGCTCGTCGTCCTCGCCGGGGGCCTGCTGGAACTGGGCCCGCCCGGCCCGTCCGGCCCCATGGGCCCGGGAGCCGTCGTCCTCGCCGTCGTGGCGGGCGTCGCGACCGCCCTGCGGAGGCGGTTCCCCGCCGGCTGCCTCGCGGTGGCCGACGCGGCCACCTTCGCCTGGTTCCACCTCGGCTACCAGGGCAGGCTCATCACCACCGCCCCGCTGATCGGCTGCTACGCGCTCGCGGCCGGCCGGGGCTGGAGAGCGGGAGTGGCGGGCGGGGTGCTGACCTCCTTGTGCACACTCCTGACCGTCCGGTTCGTACTGAGCGGCGACTGGTTCACCGACCAGGTGTTCAACGCCGTTCCCCTGGTGGCCGCCGCCACCGCGCTCGGCGCGGCCGTGCACTCGCACCGGGCGTTCGCCAGGGGTGCGCGCGACTGGGCGGAACGGCTCGCCGAGGCCCGCTCCGACCAGGCCCGTCGGCAGGCGGCCGAGGAACGCCTGGAGATCGCCCGTGAACTGCACGACGTCTTCGGCCACACGATGGCGGCGATCAGCGTGCAGGCCGGGGTCGCCGTCCATGTGATGCGGCGCCGACCGGAGCAGGCCGCCGAGGCGCTGAACACCATCAAGCGGATCAGCGACGAGGGACTCGCCGAGGTGCACGTGGTGCTCGGCGCGATGCGTTCGGAGAACCTGTGCACCACCACCGGCGGCCTGTCCAGGCTCGACAGACTGCTCGACATCCCGGGGGTGCGGGTCGAGTTGACGCGCACCGGTGAGAACCGGACCGTTCCGGTCACGGTGGACCTCGCCGCGTACCGGATCGTCCAGGAGTCCCTGACCAACGTGCGCCGGCACGCGCATGGCGCCACCCGGGTACGGATCGAGCTGGTTCACGGCGAGCGGCTGCGCATCGTCGTGCGCGACGACGGAAGACCCGGCGGCGCGTCCACGACCGTGGGCGGCAACGGCATCGAGGGCATGCGGGCGCGAGCGGAGAAACTGGGCGGCACGCTCACCGCGGCCCGGACCGCGGACGAGGGATTCGAGGTGCGGTGCGAGCTGCCGATCCGGAAGGACGACACATGATCAAGGTGCTCATCGCCGACGACCAGGCCCTCGTGCGGGGCGGGTTCCGGGTACTGGTCGACAGCGAGCCCGACATGACGGTGGTCGGCGAGGCGGGCGACGGCGCGAGCGCGGCCGAACTCGCCCGCACCACGCACCCGGACGTCGTGCTGATGGACGTCCAGATGCCCGGTGCGGACGGCATCGAGGGCATCCGGCGGATCGTCGCGGACCCGGAGCTCGCCACCGTGCGCATCCTCATCCTCACCACCTTCGACGAGGACCACTACGCCATCGAGGGGCTGAACGCGGGTGCGAGCGGATTCCTGCTCAAGAACACCGACCCGGCCCAGCTCCTGCACGGCGTGCGGGTCGTCGCGGGCGGCGAGGAGCTGCTGTCCCCCGGCCTGACCCGGCGCCTCATCGCCCGGATGACGAAGCCCGTCGCGGTCGACGGCGATGTCTTCGCCCGGCTCACCACCCGCGAACGCGAGGTCGTGGCGCTCGTCGCCCAGGGCATGAGCAACGAGGAGATCACGCGCGAACTCGTCATCAGCCCGGCCACGACCAAGACCCACGTCAGCCGCGCGCTGGCCAAGCTCGACGCCCGCGACCGCGCCCACCTGGTCGCCCTCGCCTACCAGAACGGCCTGATCCGGCCGCACTGACCGCACTGACCGCACCGGTCGCGTCACCGCACCAAAAACGCAGGGGCGCCGGTCCCCGCTGCTCTGCTAGCCTGCCGGAGGCCGTGCGAGAGACCGAGGAGGTGGTACCCGTGAACACATCGACATGGGTGCTCCCCTCAGGGGTCACGGTCGGGCGATAGGTCGTCGCTCGGGAGCGCCGTCATGGAGCACTCCCGAAAGGCACGACCGTGCAATTCACCACCATGCAGTTCACTTTCGAACGACGCCTCGACGACGGCGTCCTCGAACGCGAATTCACTCTCGACGAGATCCCCGGCATCCTGTGGACGCCCGCATCAGCGTCCGCGTCCGCACCGGTGCCGCTGATCCTGCTCGGCCACCCCGGCGGGGTGCGCAGGATGTACCCCCGGCTGGCGGACCGGGCCCGGCACTCCGCGGTGGAGGGCTTCGCCTCGGCCACCATCGAACTGCCCGGGAGCGGCGACCGGCCCCGTTCCGACGTCGCCGAGCAGGCCCGCGCCGATCTGCGCCGGGCGCTGGCGGCCGGTGAGCCGGTCGGCGACGAGATCGTGGACCGGCTCATCCTCCCGCTGGTCGAACAGGCGGTCCCGGAATGGCGGGCCGTACTGGACGCCCTCCTTGCACTGCCCGGGATCGGCGGCCCGGTCGGGTACTCGGGGGGAGTGATCGCCATCGGTACCCGGCTGGCGGCGGTCGAGCCGCGCATCGCGGCCGCCATCCTGTTCGCCGGGAGTTTCGTGCCCCGCGCCACGTTCGAGGAGGCCCGGCAGGTCACCGTTCCGCTGCACGTCCTGCTCCAGTGGGACGACGAGGGGAACGACCGGCAGGCGGCCCTGGACCTGTTCGACGCCTTCGGCTCCGAGGAGAAGACGCTGCACGCCAACATGGGCGGGCACACCGGCGTCCCGAAGTTCGCGGGGGACGCCGCGGCCCAGTTCCTCACCCGGCACCTGAAGTGAGGCCGGGCCGCGGGCTGTAGGCGGCGGCGCCGACCGGAACGCCGCCCGCCGGGCCCGTCCTCGGCGGTCGGCACCCGGGCCGGCACCACGGCCGGTGAACCGGCGGGGCCCGCCCGGGCGGGCCCACGGCCCGGAAGGGCCCGCGACGGCGCCTCCGGGGCCACGACGGGCCCCGGACCCGTCCGGCGCGGCTCAGTCGGTGATGTACCAGTTGCCCTTGAGGTACTCCAGAGTGCTGCTGCCGATCTCGCTGTCGGAGAAGGCGACGGAGGACCTGACCGATGTGGCCGGCATCTCGAACTTGTCGGGCGTGACCATGGTGACGCCCTGCGGGTCGACCGTCGCGGTCCGCAGGGCCTTCTTCTGCGCGGGCGAGATCATCCGGAACGTCACGAGGAACGTCGACGTGCACGGGCCGAACCCCTGGTCCTCCGCCTGCTTCGCGGCGGGCCCGGCCACCTCGCAGACCGTGTCGATGTCCTCACGGCCCACGGCACGGAGGTACTGCTCGTACCGCTGGATCGCGCCCTCCTTCGTCCGGGGCACGGACCGGTCGCCGGCCGGCGGCTTCTCGGAGGGGGCGGACGGGGACGGCTCGGCCGGCGGCTCCTCGGACCGCGCGGACGCGGACGGCTGCGAGGACTTCTCCGGCTTCGCCCCCACGTCGTCCTGCTTCTCCTCCGGACCGCAGGCGCACGCCACCAGCGCCACACCGACCACTACCGCCGCGCTCATCAACGTCCGCGCCTTCATTCCGTCCCCTTCACCGGCCGACAACACGTCAAGAGGTCACGCAGGATCCGGGAGAACGGTTCCCGTGACGACGGCCCTCGGTACCGCGTCCGGCGCACCGGTCGCCGGACGGGCCCCGGGACACCCGCCCGTCGGTGCTTGACCCTGCCGTCGGCGGCAGGGTCGGACGATCACGGCATGGACACCGACACCACACCGCGGTCCGGCAGGACCGTCGTCGTCACCGGGGCCGGCACCGGGATCGGCCGGGCAACCGCACGGGCCTTCGCCGCCGGGGGAGCCCATGTGATCGCGGTCGGCCGACGGGCCGAACCGCTCGACGGGACCGCCGCCGGCCATGAGCGGATCACCCCGCTGACCGCCGACATCACCGCCGCGGGAGAGCCCGAGCGGATCATCCGCACCGCACAGGAACTGCACGGCCGACTGGACGTACTGGTCAACAACGCCGGCATCGTGCGCAGCGGTGCGCTCGGCACCCTCACGCCGGAGACGATCGCCCCGCAGATCGCCACCAACCTGGTCGCACCCGTCCTGCTCTCCCAGGCGGCACTGCCTCTCCTGGAGACGGCCGGCGGGGTGATCGTCAACGTGAGCACATCGGTGGGGCAGCGGGCCTGGCCCGGCAACTCGGTCTACGCGGCGACCAAGACCGCGCTGGAACTGTTGACCCGCAGCTGGGCGGTCGAGCTGGCACCCCGCGGCATCCGGGTGGTCGCGGTCGCCCCCGGGGCGATCGACACCCCGATCGGCGAACACCAGGGCCTGACGCCGGAACAAAGGGTCACGGTGCGCCGCTGGCAGCTCGCCCACACCCCGCTGGACCGTATCGGCCGGCCCGAGGAGGTGGCCTGGGCCGTCACCCGACTCGCCTCGCCCGACGCGTCGTTCGTCACCGGAGTCGTGCTCCCCGTCGACGGCGGTGCCGTCGTGGCGTGATAGGAGTGACGCCGGAGGTGGAACAGGTGAGGATCGGCGAACTGGCCAGGGCGACCGGGACGACTCCCCGTGCCCTGCGGCACTACGAACAGGCCGGACTGATCTCCTCCGAGCGGGCCCACAACGGCTACCGCGTCTACGACGAACGGGCGGTGGTGCGGGTACGCAACATCCGCCACCTGCTGGCCGCCGGACTCGTCCTCGACGACGTGCGGGCCTTTTCCTCCTGCCTGGACGGCGACGTGGCCGCCGCACCGCCGTCGGACGAGGGCCTGCGCATCGCGTCGGAACGGCTGGCGGTCATCGACGAACGGATCGCCGCCCAGACCGAGGCCCGCGACCGACTGGCAGCCGCACTCAGGGAGAAGACCCGGGAACGGGCCGGGTAGAGGACTCGGCAGAGGACCGCAGAGGGTCGAGGACCGGGGCGGGTCGAGGACCGGGGCGGAGCCGGCAACGACCCCGCCCCGGCAAGTCCCTCCGAAGGAAGGGCCCGTTCAGCGCACGCCCTCCCACAGGAGCCGTTCCTGCGCGCGCGGGTCGGCGACCGGGGCGGACGCGAGCGGGGCGGTGAAGGCCATCGTGGTGCGGGTCGCGGTGTCGTACGCCTCCCAACCGGGGTTTCCCGTCCTCGCGAAGGAGACCCACGCCCGGTGCATGGCGTCCGCGAGGGCCCGGGGCGGGCGGTCGCCGAGCAGCGGTGCGTAGGACGGGTCGTCGAGGCGGTCGAAGACGAAGGGCAGTTCCAGGGAGTGGCAGGCGCCGAGGGCCCCGTCGAACCGGGGGGAGCGCCAGCCGAACTCGTACAGGTACGAGTTCGGCACGGACTCGGCGAGGCGGACGGCGGGGATGCGGTAGAACCAGTCGGTCGCCACCGCGGCGAGCAGTTCGCCCGGGGACGCGTCGGGGCGGGCGGCCCGGTAGACGGGCAGGGCCGCGGCCGGATCGAGGCCGTAGGCCGCGGTCGCGGCGAGGAGCGCGGACTCGGGCACGGTGCGGAGGACCCCGGTCGGGACCAGGAAGAGGCGGTACTCCTCCGTGTTGCTGCCGATCAGGAGGTCGACGCCGCAGTCGGGGCCGGGCAGCGCGAGGGCGGGCCGTACCGGTTCGAAGGGCATCAGGTTGAGCACCGCCTCGCCCCAACGGGCCGGGTCGGGGTCGGCGCCCACCTCGGCACGCAACTCCGCCTGGGCAGGGAGGAGTTCCTCCATCGAGACGGCCGCGAGGGCCTCCGGCGTCCGCTCGATGCCCAGTTTCTCCGCCAGGCGGGCCGCCACCAGCGCGGCCGATGACGGGCGCAGGAAGTGGTGGCAGGCCCCGCTCTGCAGGATCGCCCTCCGGAACAGGCCCCGGGCCGCCCCGGTGGTCAGGAGCATGCCGATGCTCATGGCGCCCGCCGACTCGCCGAAGACCGTCACCAGGTCCGGGTCGCCGCCGAAGAAGGCGATGTTGTCCCGGATCCAGCGGAGGGCGGCGATCTGGTCGAGCAGTCCCCGGTTGTCGGGGCGGCCGGGAAGACGAAGGAAACCGTCCGCCCCCAGACGGTAGTTGAGCGTGACGCAGACGACCCCGTCGCGGGCGAAGGCGCTCCCGTCGTACGCGGACGTCGAACCGGAACCGTTGGTGAACGCCCCTCCGTGCAGCCACACCATCACGGGCAGGCCGGCGCCCGGCTCCGGGGCCGGGGTCCAGACGTTGAGGTTCAGGCAGTCCTCACCCTCGATGATGTCGTCCGGGACGAGGACGTCGAAGGGCGGGGCGTACGGAGCGTGCGGCGCCGTCGGGCCGTGGACCGTGGCGTCGCGCACACCCGTCCGGTCCCCGGGCGGGAAGGGTTCCCGGAACCGCCGCGCGCCGAAGGGCGGCGCGGCGTACGGGATGCCGAGGAAGGACGTCACCCCGTCGGGGGAGGTGCGGCCGCGTACCGCCCCCTGCCGGGTGTCGCACACCGTCATGCCGACAGCACCTCCAGCAGCGCCTCGCGGAATTCCTCGGGGCGTTCGAGGTGGACCGCGTGCCCGGCGTCGGCCACCGCGACCTCCCGCACCGTGCCGCCCGAGTCGGCGTAACGGCCCAGGGCATGACGTGTCTGGGCCACCATCGGCTGTGCCGGTGTGCCGTCCCACCCCGGCACGGCGCCGACCGCGCCCAGGTGCGCCAGGTCGAACATCGAGGTGTCCGAGACGATGACGTCGTCCTCGCCCCGGATCCACAGCACCGGCGGCTTGGGGTCGATCAGGTGCAGGTCGTCGATGCGGAAGTGGGTCGGGGCGAGGCAGTTGAGCACGCCCCGGGTGCCGGGCGCGATCCCGGGCCAGTCGGCGGACGCCCGGCTGTCGCCCGGGTAGTGGTCGTCCCCGGTGCGCGTGGTGAGCATGGACTCGACGTACGCGTCCTCGTGCTCGGGGCGCAGCGGCGGTTTGACGTAGCAGGAGGCCAGGACGGAGCGCGGCGAGAACGCGGAGTCCTCGCCCCGGTCGCCCCGGGCCAGCAGCCGCACGAATTCGGGGTTGGCCGTTCCGCCGCCCGATCCGGCCCCGTCCGCGGAGTTGAGGGTTCCGTCCACTCCCCGCGTACCGCCGAAGCCGTAGGGGGAGACCGGGTTGACCAGGGTCAGGGAGCGGACCCGGTCCGGGTGGTCGCGCAGGTACTGCATGACCACGCCGCCGCCCATGGACCAGCCGACCAGGTGCGCCCGGTCGATCCGGAGGGCCGTGAGCAGCGCGGCGAGGTCGTCGGTGTAGTCCCGCAGGCCCCGGGTGGCGTCGACGGGCAGCGGGTCGGTGCCGCCGAAGCCGCGCAGGTCGACGGCGACGGGGCGGTAGCGGTCCGGCAGCCCGCCCAGGGCGGTGTGCCAGAACGCGGAGGAGGAGACGTTGCCGTGGACGAAGACGACGGCCTCGCCCTCGTCACCGTCCCGTGCCTCGGTGATCTGCTGGGTCAGCCGGTCGGTGGCGACCCGGCGGGTGCGGAGCGTGTTCATGTGCGAGGTCCTTCAGGACAGCCAGGCGGCGACCTGGGCGACGGCCGAGGAGTTCCAACCCAGTTCGAGGTGGTTGGCACCGAGGACGGTCTCCCTGCCGCCGACGGTGGGGATGCCCGTGGTGTCGAGCGCGCTGTCGATGAAGACGACACCGTCGCTGGGCCCGCGGTTCTCGTTGAAGATGCCGAGCACGTCCGGTGATCCGCCGGCCAGCAGATACGTCGTGACCGAGGCCGGTACCCCGGCCTCGTGCAGCGGCTCGATCAGCGAACCGGCGTCGATGGCGGCCTGGATGCCGCTGCCGGCGGTGTAGAAGCCCTGGCCGCCGTAGTACGTCGTGTACCAGTCCTGGGCGGCGCCGTCGACCCCGTACTTCCCGTCCCAGCGGGCCAGCATCTGGCGCTGGCCGGGGTAGTTGTCGTACCCGCCGGAGGGCGTCATGGAGAACTCCGGGCGGGCCGTGTACTGCCCGTAGCAGGTCATGTGGGAGTGCGGGGAGGGGGCGTTGACCTTGCCGCCGCACTCCGGCCAGATGGAGAAGTCGTGGGCCCAGCCGTGGGCGTAGGGGTAGTCGTAGCCGCCGTTCGGGCCGCCGAGGGTGATCAGCCGGCGTACGTCCCCGGCGTAGGCCCGCCCCCAACTCGGCTTCACGGACGACACGTACGCGCGGGTCGACATCTCGCCCTTGCTCCAGCCGACCAGGTCCACCTCGTCGACGCCCAGCTTCGCCTTGATGACGGCGATCGCGTCACCGACGACCTGCGCCTGCATGAGGTTGTCGCCCTGCTTGTGCGCGAAGCCGACGGCGAAGACCCGGTGGCCGCGCGCGGAGAGGTACTGCATCAGCCCGGTGGACGGGCAGGCGAGGGCGCCGCAGCCGTAGCCGCCCGACTCGCCCGGGTTGGCCCAGGCCCGGTCCGCGGTGTCGTTCGCGCCGTGCACGAGGAGGACGGGCGTGGTGCGGCTGCCGGTGTTCCAGCCGGGGGCCGAGTAGAGCAGGAACCGGTCCGAGGAGGGGCGGGCCACGCCGCCGAAGTACGTGACGCGCTTGCCGTCCTGGTCGCCGCGACCGTCCGAGGGATAGCCCTCGGTACGGAACCCACTGGTCGTGTCGCGGTAACGCTCGACGCTCTCCCAGCCGTTGGTGACGGTGCCGGACCCGTAACCCGCCTCGCGGGTGAGGTACGGGGGCGGCGCGGCGGAGGCGGCCGTCGTCGCACCGCTCGCGGTGGTGTGCGGTACCACCACGGCCGCCGCGACGACCCCCACCACCGCCATGACCCGGGCGGCGCGCAGCCGCCACCGGTGCCCCGGATCCCGTCTGTCGGCCATGCCCCGGTTCCTTCCGTTCGTGCGCCCGCGGCGCGTCGCCCGATGCCGCCCCGGCACCGGGTGTGCACACGCTAGGCGGACGGACGGGCGGCGGGGCATGTGGGCGCACCACACAAAGGAAAGGGCGTACATGGTCGGCGACTTCACAACCGGGCCCGTACCCGCCGAGCGGCGGGACGGGGGCGGCAGGGCGGAGCGGTGGGGCGGGGCGTCATGTGGGAGACGATGGTGGCGGGCGCGGCGTCATGACGGAGGCGCCCTTGTCCGGGCGGGGGTTTCTGTGGGCCACGACGGCGGGGATCGGATGGACATCGTCGAGCGGGAGCTGACCGATCCCTGGGAGGGCGTTCTGTTCGCTCCCGCCGGCGGCGGTGACGTCGGCGTTCTGGTCCTGGCCGGATCCAGCGGGCGCGTCGAGCGCGAGCGGGCGCGGCTCCTCGCCCGGCAGGGCTTCACGGCCCTGGCGATCCGCTGGTTCGGCGGCTCCGGGCAGCCCCCGGGAATCTGCGAGGTCCCCCTGGAGACCTTCACCGCCGCCGTGGACCTCCTCCGGCTGGGCGGGGCGCGACGCGTCGGAATCCTCGGCACGTCCAAGGGAGCCGAAGCCGCCCTGCTCACGGCGGTGCGCGACCCCCG
Organism: Streptomyces sp. NPDC006435; assembly: GCF_040612315.1. Classification (NCBI taxonomy): domain Bacteria; kingdom Bacillati; phylum Actinomycetota; class Actinomycetes; order Kitasatosporales; family Streptomycetaceae; genus Streptomyces; species Streptomyces sp. NPDC006435. Next base: position 4,880 of record NZ_JBEXPY010000068.1, on the reverse strand, counting down.
CGTGGACGTGGTCGTCGCGCTGTCGCCCACCTCGCGGGTCTGGTGCAACGTCGGCCCCGGCCACGACGGGGCGCACCACCCGTACCGCTCGTCCTGGACCTGGCGGGGGCAGCCGCTGCCCTTCGTGCCGATGGACGACTCCTGGACCTCCCCGGAGCCGGACGGCGGCCCCGTCGCCATCCGCGGCTGGTACGAACTGAGCGAGCGGACCTTCGCCCGCTCGCTCCCGGCCGCGGAGATCCCGGTGGAGTCGGCCGCGGCCGATCTGGTCCTGGTCGCGGGCGGGGACGACGCGATGTGGCCGTCGCTCCCCTGTGCCGAGCGACTGGCCCGGCGGCGGCGCTCCGCCGGGGCGACCGTGCGCCTGATCGCCCACGCCGACGCCGGCCACCGACCGCGTCTTCCCGGCGAGGGCCCGGCAGCGGCGTCCCCGCGCTTCGAGCACGGGGGAACCCCCGGGGCCGACGCCCTCCTGGGCCGGACCGCATGGCCCCACATCCTCGACGCGCTCGGCGGCACGGGGCCATCGACGGGGTCGTCCCGGGAATCCGGTTGACGGCGGCCGGAGAATTTCAGGCATGGGAACGGACATCAATGGTTTCGTCGAGTGCCGGGCGTGGCGGCTCCACGAGGACGGTGAGGAGTCGGTCTGGCATGCCGCCATCGACCTCTTCCTCCTCAACATCACCCGGAACTACGACGCGTTCGGCTGTCTCTTCGGGATTCGCAATTACGCCGGTTTCCGCCCTCTGGCCGCGGAACGCGGGCTGCCGCCGGACGCGTCGGACGGGGTCCGGGCGGAGCTGGCCCGGTGGTCGGACCAGGTCTTCGGCATCACCTGGATCACCTGGGCCGAGCTGAGGGCGACCGACTGGACCGAGCCGGCGGAGGACACCGACAGCCGACTCCATCAGTACCGGCGGACGGCCGACGGGCTGGAGTACGTGGGCAAGTCCATGTGGTCCCGGCAGTTCGCCGAAGCCGTCGGTCTCCCCGAACAGGAGATGGGGCGGACCTGGCCCGAGGGCAGCGAGTGGCACATCGGCGACACCGTCTACCGGTCCGAGCGGATGAGCCGCCGCGACGCCGTCGAAGAGGACGGGGAATGGGAGCCGGTCTGGACGGTCATGGAGACGCTCGCCTCGCAGCACGGGGACGACAACGTCCGGCTCGTGGTCTGGTTCGACAACTGAGGGGAGGCGGGTGGCGTGTCGGGAGCGGGTGAGGTCTGGCGGCTGCTGGGGCAGGACGGGTTGATCGGGGAGATCGTGGTCGAGGGGGGCGACTTCCCCTGGCTGTCCGGCCGTTTCGCGGCAGCCCCGGCGTTCGCCGAGTGGAAGCCCCTGTTCGACCGTGAACTCGCGCTGACGGAGGCGGAGGAGTGGGACGAGTGGGAGGCGGTCACCGCCGAGATCCACAACAACCTGAGCCTGGCCGCGCCGGGCGGGCCCGTCGCGGAGTTCCTGCTCCACATCGAGGGCGACCGGGCGTGGTTCCGCTGGAACGCCGAGCCGTTCGAGTAGCCCTCGCCCCGCTGCCGAGGGCCTGACCACGCAGCGGAGGGACGGCGTCCCGGCCGGTGCGCGGCGCCGGGCCGACGGACGGCGCCCGGCCGGGCGGGACGGTACGGATCCGGCCGGGGTCACGTCGGAACGCCCGGCCGGGCCCGTACCGGAACGATCAGTGGACCCCCTCGCGAGATTGAGGTCCTCAAGGCATTCCGGAATACCCCCAGGGGGTATATGGTTGTGATCGTCGTCCTGAAGGGGCAACGCCGGAAGACGCATCACACCCATGGAGATGTCATGAGGAACCACACCGCTCACGACCAGGCCAACCACGGCGGCCACGGCAACCACCAGGGCCACGGTGGACACCAGGGCCACGGCGACCACAGCGCTCATGGTGCTCACGGCGGCCATGGCGACCAGGGTGCTCACGGCGGAGGCCGGCCCGGCGGTCTGTCGGTCTCCGAGAACGGCTACACCCTCGAATTCGACTCGACGATCCTCGCCGCCGGCACGCAGCGGATCGGCTTCCGGGTGCTCGGTCCCGACGGGCTGGCGGTGACCGAGTTCGTGCCCGAGCACGAGAAGGAACTGCACTTCATTGCCGTCCGGCGCGACACGTCCGGGTTCCAGCACGTGCACCCGGTGCGGGACGGGAAGGGCACCTGGAGCGTCGAGCTGACCCTGGAACCGGGGGACTGGAGATTCTTCACCGACATCCACCCGGCCGGCCACGACGGGACCATGACGCTGGGGATCGACGTCGCCGTCGCCGGGGTGTACGACCCGAGGCCGCTCCCCGGGGCCACCGGGGTCGCGCAGATCGGCGAGTACACCGTCGCGCTCGACGGCCGGCTCCTGCCCGGCGAGGCGAGCGAACTGACCCTCACCGTCAGCCGGAACAACCACCCCGTCACCGACCTGCAGCCCTACCTGGCCGCGTACGGGCACCTGGTGGCACTGCGGGTCGGCGACCTGGGCTACCTCCACGTCCACCCGGAGGGCGAGCCCGGTGACGGCGTCACCGCACCGGGACCCGAGATCGCCTTCATGGCCGTCGCGCCCTCGGCCGGCACCTACCGCCTGTACCTGGACTTCCAGCACGACGGCGTCGTACGGACGGCCGAGTTCACGGTACGGACCGCCACGACCGCCCACCACCAGGACCCGGCACCCCGGACCGCGCCCGAGGCCGCTCCCGAGCACGGAAGCCACCACGGCCACGCGCACCACGCGCACCACTGACCACATGGACACCACCGATCGGCCGCCGCGGCACCCGGCACGGCCGAGGGGCACCCGCCCCGCCGTGCCCCGCCGCCCCGGCACCCGCCCCGCACCGGAAGGAGCGTCATGCCACGCCTGACCCGACTCACGCCCGACACGGCGGTCGGAGCCTCGCGCGACCTCCTGGCCGACCTGGTCTCCCGCCATGGCCAAGTCGGTGACATGGTCTCCACGATGGCGCACTCGCCGGCCGTACTGGGCGGATACCTCCAGCTCAGCCGGGCCATGGGACGAGCCAAACTCGACCGCCGGATCAGCGAACGGATCTCGATCGCCGTCCAGGCGCTGCAGGGATGCGGGCTGTGTCTCGACGCGCACGTCGGTGCCGCCCGCGCCATGGGGGTGGACGAGGAGGAGATCGAGCGGGCCCGCACGGGCACCTCGGCGGATCCCGCGATCGCGGCGATCATCGCCCTCGCCCTCCAGGTCCACCGCGAACCGACGTCCATCACCGACGAACAGGTCGACGCCCTGCGTGAGCACGGCTACAGCGACCGTGCGATAGCCGATGTCGTCGGCGTCGTCGCACTGAACGTCCTCACCGGCGCCTTCAACCTGCTCGCCGGTCTCACACCGGGGAGCGACACCGGTGAGTGAAAACACCCCCGCCTGTATTCGCGGGACACGGTCCCCACCCCGGGGCCGTGCCCCGCCGCATGGAAACGGAAGGAACCCGCCATGCGTCTGTTCGCCATCCGCGACTACCGCCATCTGTTCGGCGCCCAGGTCATCGCACTGTTCGGTACCGGGCTGACCACAGTGGCCCTCGGTCTGCTCGCCTACGACCTCGCAGGCCCGAACGCCGGCATGGTGCTCGGCACCGCCCTGACCATCAAGATGGTCATGTACGTGGTCATAGCCCCGCTGGCCGCCGCGTACGTCGACCGGCTCCCCCGAAGAACCCTCCTGGTCCTCCTCGACGTGATCCGGGGCGCGGTGGTCCTGGCACTGCCGCTGGTCACCGAGGTCTGGCACATCTACGTCCTGATCGGCCTGCTCCAGTCCGCCTCCGCGGCGTTCACCCCGACGTTCCAGGCCGTCATCCCCGACATCGTGACCGACGAGTCCGACTACACGCGGGCCCTGTCCGCCTCCCAGGTCGCCTCCACCATGGAGAGCCTGCTCAGCCCGGTGCTGGCAGCCGTCGCCCTGACGTTCATGAGCTTCAACTGGCTGTTCCTGGGCACCTCCGCCGGATTCATCGCCTCCGCCCTGCTCGTCCTGGCGACGCGCATCCCGGACGCCCGCCCCAGCTCCCACACCAGGGCGTGGGACAAGGCGGCCGCGGGCATCAGGACCTTCCTCGGGACGCCGCGGCTGCGCGGCGTCATGGCGCTCAACCTCGTGGTCGCGGCGGCAGGGTCGATCGTCGTCGTCAACACCGTCAACTACATCCGTGACGAGCTCGGCGGCTCCCAGTCGGACGTCGCCTGGATGCTCGCGGCCTCCGGCACCGGAACCCTCCTGGCCGCCCTCGTACTGCCCCGCGTCCTCGACCGGGTCGCCGCCCGCACCATCATGACGACCGGCGCCGGCATCCTCGTCGGCGGCACGACCGCAGCGGTGACGCTCATCGCGGCCGACCTCGCCACCTGGACCGGTACGGCGGTCGTCTGGACCGTGATCGGCATCGGCATGGCACTGATCATCACCCCGACCGGCAAGGTCCTGCGCGCCTCCGTCGGACGGAACGAGATCCCCGAGGCGTTCGCGGCCCAGTTCTCGCTGTCGCACCTGGCCTGGCTGATCACCTACCCCATCGCGGGATGGCTCGGCACGAACGCCGGATTCACCCTCGCCTGGTCCGTCCTCGCGGTCCTCGCCGGTGCGGGCGCGATCGGCGCCCTCCTCCTGTGGCCGCGCCACGACGGACGGGGAGCCGTCGTGACCGGCCCCGCGACGCTCGTCCGGCAGATGCCCGGCAAGGACCGGTCCACCCTGTCCAAGGCCGCGTGAAGCGCCGGGTGCGGAGCTCCGGCGCCCGCGCCGTGCACGGCACGGGCTGTCGCCCCGGACACGAGAAGGCCGTGGACAGGGTGGACCGGTCCTTGCCGGGCATCTGCCGGACGAGCGTCGCGGGGCCGG
>NZ_JBEXPY010000067.1:0-34709 GCF_040612315.1 Streptomyces sp. NPDC006435 | reverse complement strand
GGGCCCCCCCCGCTGCGGGCTGGGGTGTTACGCCCGCCGCCCCGGGTCCCGTGTGCCGGGACCCGGGGCGACGGGCGTACCGGGGCCGGAACCGGAGCACGTTCAGCGACGCTGCGGGACCGTGATCCGGTAGCCGTCGTCGAGCAGTTCGGGGAGGTAGCGGCGCAGCGCCGCCACGCTCTGCGAACGGTCGCCTCCCGCGTCGTGCGAGAGCACGACGACGCCTGGTGCCGCCCCCTCCCGGACCCTGCGGACGATGGTGCCGGTACCGGGTTCGGTCCAGTCCAGGGTGTCCACGGTCCATGCCATGGGCTCCATGCCCAGGGCGGCGCCGATCTCGAAGGAGTTGCGGTTCCACGCCCCGTACGGCGCCCGGTACCAGAGCGGCGCGGCGCCGGTGAGCCGCTCGATCACCTCACTGGTGGGGCCGAGTTCGTCCCGGACGCCCGCCCTGGAGAGCCCGGTGACCAGGGGGTGGGTCCAGGAGTGGTTGCCGATGGTGTGGCCGTCCTCGGCGATGGCCCGCACCAGGTCCTGGTTGTCATGGGCCATTTCCCCGCAGACGAAGAACATCGCACGGACGTCGTACTCGCGCAGCGTGGCGAGGATGGGCGGGGTGTACAGCGGGTCCGGGCCGTCGTCGAAGCTGAGGACCATGGCGTGCCCGATCCCGGGCAGCTCCTCGAAGGGCCGGGTGCGGACCGGGGGTGCGGCGGGGCGGAAGCGGGGCGGGGCGCCCGCGGTCATGGGCCGGAGCCGGTACGAGGCGGGCCGGGTCCGGACGGCCGGCGGGGGTCCGGCCGCCCCGGCCCGTGCCGGTGCGGGGTCCCGGAGCGGTGACCCGGCCGGGTCAGCGGCGATCATGCGCACGGCGGCGGCCGTGCCGAGTCCGGCGGCCAGGCGCAGCAACGCCCTGCGCCCCGGAAACCTCTGATCATTTTTCATGACCAACTGCTCGCACGGCGGGCGGGCGCGTCCCGGTCGACGACACCGGGGGCGGAGGTTTTTGCACCCGATGGAGGGATCGGCGGTGGGGCAAGCGGCAGCTTCGGACCGGGTCGGGCCTGCGCCCGGTCCGAGAACGGCCCACGGCAGCGGATAGCCTCACTGCCGTGACAGAACCGCAGCCTCATGAGTTCGAACGTGGCACGGACGGACCGAAAGTGATCGTCGCCGGCATCGACGGGTCCGATTCCTCCATGCGTGCCGCGGCCTACGCGGCAGGTCTGGCCCGTCGCCAGGGAGCCATGCTCGCCCTCGTCTACGTCCAGCCCGTGCTGCCCGCCGGGGCGGCGCTCGGCGCGCCGATCACCGATACGACCGGCGAGGTCGCGGAGGGGCTGGTGAGCGAGATCCGGGAGGCGTCCCGGCGGCTGAAGGACGTGTGGGACGTGCGCTGGGAGTTCCACACCTTCCGCGGCGACCCCTACAACGGACTCGTGACCGCGGCGGACGAGCTGAAGGCGGACGCCGTCGTGGTGGGCGCGTCGGAGTCGGCCGGGCACCGGTTCGTCGGCTCGGTGGCGATCCGGCTGGTGAAAGCGGGTCGTTGGCCCGTCACGGTGGTCCCCTGACCTCTGCGGAATCCTTCCTTCCGCCAAACGGCACGCCTTCTTCCGCAGCGGCTCCGGCTGAGTCATCATGAGCGCCCGTCAGAGACGGCCGTCAGTGAAGAGGTGACTCATGGCAAGGCTCCGAGTGGGCGAGGGCGTACTGCGCCGCAAGCCGATCGAACAGATCGACGAGCAGGGGCCGGCGGGGGAGGCCACCGCTCAGCTCACCAGAACGCTCGGGCTGTGGCAGCTCACCGCGATCGGTGTGGGCGGCATCATCGGGGCTGGCATCTTCACCCTCGCCGGCACGGTGGCCAACGGCACCGCCGGTCCCGCCGTCCTGCTCTCGTTCCTCATCGCGGGCGTGGCGAGCGCGGCCGCCGCGTTCAGCTACGCGGAGTTCGCGGGGCTGATCCCGAAGGCCGGGTCCGCGTACACCTACGGATACGCGGTGCTCGGCGAACTGGTGGGCTGGTTCATCGGCTGGGACCTGCTGCTGGAGTACACCGCGATCGTGGCGGTGGTCGCGATCGGCATCTCCGGCTACTTCAGCTTCCTGCTCGGGGAGCTGGGGCTGGACGTGCCCAAGTGGATGCTGGGCGCGCCCGGCACCGGAGACGGCCACAAGGTGGACCTGTTCGCCGCGCTGCTCTGCCTGCTGGTCGCGTACCTGCTGACCCTCGGCATCAAGAACGCGGCCCGCTTCGAGACGGTCGTGGTGGTCCTGAAGGTCCTGGTCGTCCTGCTGGTCATCGGCGTGGGCGTCTTCCACATCGACACCGCCAACTACCACCCCTTCTTCCCGTTCGGGGTGAGCGGTGCCTTCACGGGCGCGGCCACGGTGTTCTTCGCGGTCTTCGGGTACGACGCCATGTCGACGGCCGCCGAGGAGTCCAAGGACGCCCAGCGCCACATGCCGAAGGCGATCCTGTACTCCCTCGGCATCTCCATGGTCCTCTACGTGGCGGCGTGCCTGGTGCTGACGGGGATGCAGAGCTACGAGGACATCGACCCGGAGTCCGGTTTCTCCACGGCCTTCAAGGCGGTGGGCCTCAGCGGGATCGCCGACGTGATCGCGGTGGGTGCCATCATCGGCATCCTGACCGTCATGTTCACCTTCATGCTCGGTGTGACCCGGGTCTGGTTCTCGATGAGCCGTGACGGGCTGCTGCCGAAGTGGTTCGCCAAGACGCACCCCACCCGGCACGTCCCGACCCGGGTGACCTGGATCGTCGGTGTGGCCTCGGCGGCGATCGCCGGGTTCCTGCCGATCGGCGAGGCCGCCGAGCTGACCAACATCGGCATCCTGCTGGCGTTCGTGGTGGTGTGCATCGCCGTGATCGTGCTGCGCTACAAGCAGCCCGACCTGCCGCGCACGTTCCGCACCCCCGGGATGCCGTTCGTCCCGGCCCTCGGGGTGGTGTTCTCGATCTGGCTGATCACCTTCCTCCAGTGGCAGACCTGGGTGCGGTTCGCGGTGTGGTTCCTGATCGGCCTGGTCATCTACTTCGGCTACTCCTACCGGAAGTCGGAGATGGCGGGGACGACCGGGACGGGCACGGGGAGGAAGAAGTCCTGAGCGCGGCCCCGGCCACCCGTGGCGGCGTCCGCCGGCGGCACGGGGCCACGGGCGGCCGGGTCGCGCCGCCCGTGGTCCGGGGCCGTCACCCGTACACACATCGCACCGCCCGACCGTTCACCGCACCATTCGCCGCACTGTGCGACCGCTCGTCGCACGGCGGGGCCCACCGCCTGTTCCTCGGCGCCCCGATGCGTTCGTATACGCCCGTCGGCAGCGAAGCGGCAGGGCCTCGGCGGGAAGGGCGTTCACGATGACCACCACGACGGACGAGCGGACCCTCGCGGGCCTCCAGCGGGAGCACGGTGCCGCGCTCTTCCGCTTCCTGCTGGGGCTGACCTTCGGCGACCGGCAGCGGGCCGAGGACCTGCTCCAGGAGACGCTGGTGCGCGCCTGGCAGCATCCGGAGGCGTTCGACGCCCCGTACGCGTCGATGCGGCCCTGGCTCTTCACCGTGGCACGGCGGCTCGCGATCGACGCGCGCCGGTCCCGGCAGGCCCGCCCGGCCGAGGTCGGCGACGTCGTGCTGGAGACGGCCGTGGACGTGGAGGACACCGCCGAGGCCACGGTCTCGGCCCTCGACGTGCGCGAGGCGGTGCGCGCCCTGAGCCCGGACCACCGCGAGGTCCTCGTCCAGATGTACTTCCGCGGGCTCACCGTGAACGAGACGGCCGAGGTGCTCGGCATTCCGCCGGGCACGGTCAAGTCCCGTTCCTACTACGCGCTGCGCCGGCTCGCCCACAGCCTGCCGGGCTACTCCAGCAGTTCCTCCTCGCCGAGCAGGGCCAGCAGCGAGACGGCCTCCGCGACCTGCACGTAGTCGGCGGCGCAGCCGTCGCAGGTCTGCAGATGGCGGCAGACCTCACGGGTCTCGCCGGCCGTGAGCGCGTCGAGAACATAGGCACCGAGCAACTGCCGCACGTGCGGGTCCTTCCCGGGATCGGCGCTCATCGCATCCTCGTGTCGTGTGCGGACCCGGTCGTGACGGATCCTGCCCTTCTGGCCACGCGGGGCGCGCTCCCCCGGTTCAATGCTGCGTGGAGCCCGGTAGCGAGAACGGAAAGAGGCGAGACGGGATGCGCCCGGAACGTCAGGACGGAACCGATGGGGGCGGGCTGCTGATCCCGATGGCCTGGATGTACGCCGAGTACGTCGCCGACGGGATACTGCGGACCGGTGATCTGATGGAGCCGTCCACGCTGGAGTACCGCGCGGGGCGGGACGCGCTCGCGCTCACCGTCTTCCTCTGCGACGACACGGTGGTGGCCGACGACCTGCCCGCGGCCCGGCTGGACGAGCTGCGGCTGCTGACGGCGTACGGGGCCGCCTGGCGCGGCTGGGTCCGCGAACGGCTCGACGCCCTCGGCGGGGGCCTTGGGGCGGAGGGCGGGAGTCCCGATCTGGCACTGGCCCGTGCGGCCTGGCGGTGGCTGGAGGAGACCGAACTGCTCGCGGCCGATCTGGACGCGATCGGTCCGCGGCCCGGGGGGTCGCCCGGCGACGGGCCGGACGCGGAGGAGGCCGCCCAGGTGTGGACCCCGGCCTGGCAGCTCGGACTGCCGCTGGGACATCTGGCGATCCAGTTGCACTGAGCGCTCCGTCCGCCGGTCAGGAACCGTGCACGCCGGCACGGTACTTCGGCAGCCGCACCGTGATCTTCATCCCGGCGCCGACGCCCGTCTCGATGACGAGCCCGTAGTCGTCCCCGTAGACCTGGCGCAGCCGCTCGTCGACGTTGAGCAGTCCGATGCCGGTGGAGGGGCCGCCCTCGCCGCGCAGGATCTGGCGCAGCCGCTGCGGGTCCATGCCGGCGCCGTCGTCCTCGATGACGACCTCGGCCTCGGAGCCGGCGTCGAAGGCGCTGATGGTGATGCGGGTCGGGGTCTCCTCCGCCCGGCCGGTGCCGAGCGGGCGGGCGGGGGCGGCCGATCCTTCGAGGCCGTGCTTGACGGCGTTCTCGACCAGCGGCTGGAGGCAGAGGAAGGGCAGGGCGACGGGCAGCACCTCGGGGGCGATCTGGAGGGTGACCGCGAGCCGTTCGCCGAAGCGGGCCCGCACCAGCGCCAGGTACTGGTCGATGGAGTGGAGCTCGTCGGCGAGGGTGGTGAAGTCGCCGTGGCTGCGGAACGAGTAGCGGGTGAAGTCGGCGAACTCCAGCAGGAGCTCGCGGGCCCGTTCCGGGTCGGTGCGGACGAACGAGGCGATGGCGGCCAGGGAGTTGAAGATGAAGTGCGGGGAGATCTGGGCCCGCAGCGCCCGGATCTCGGCCTCGATGAGCTGGGTGCGGGAGCGGTCCAGTTCGGCCAGTTCCAGCTGTACGCAGACCCAGCGGGCCACCTCCCCGGCGGCCCTGGCCAGTACCGCGGACTCGCGCGGGGCGTAGGCGACGAGGGTGCCGAGCACCCGGTGGTCGACGGTGAGCGGTACGGCCACGGCCCAGCGCAGCGGGCAGTCCAGGTCGTCGCAGTCGCTGGGGAAGGCGGTGTCCCGGCCGCTGTCGAGGAGGCCGCGCACCTGTTCCATGACGTGCCGGCCGTGGTGCTCGCCCGCGCCGTTCCAGACCAGCACCCGGTCGCGGTCGGTGAGGCAGAGCGCGTCGGTGCCGAGCAGCGAGCGCAGCCCGCGGGCGGACCTGCGGGCGCTCTCCTCGGTGAGTCCGGCGCGCAGCGGCGGCGCGGCGAGCGAGGCGGTGTGCAGGGTCTCGAAGGTGGCGTGCTCGACGGGGGTCCCGACGTCGCTGGTGCGGACGGGCCGGGCGGTGCGGCGGCCGAGCAGGAACGCCGCTGTGAGCAGCAGGAGCACGAGCAGGACGAGTACCGCGTGTCCGGCGCCGGTCATCGGTGTCTCCCGGAGGTCATCGGTGCCTTCCGGAGGCCAGTGCCTCCGGGAGGTGGAAGCGGGTCATGGCGGCGTTGGTGCCGGGAGGGATGCGGCCGGGCGTGGCCAGGGAGACCAGGACCATCGCGAGGAATCCGACCGGCACCGACCAGACGGCGGGCCAGGCGAGCAGGGCGTGCGCCCAGCCCGGCGGGCGCACCGCGCCGCTGACGGTGATGGTGACGGACAGGAACGCGGAGCCGCCGCCGAGCAGCAGTCCGGCGATCGCGCCGGGCGGGGTGAGCCGCCGCCACCAGATGCCGAGGATCAGCAGCGGACAGAAGGAGGACGCCGAGACGGCGAACGCCATCGCCACCGAGTCGGCCACCGGCACCCGGCTGACCAGCAGCGAACCGGCCAGCGGGACGCACATGGCGAGCACGGTGGCGAGCCGGAAGTGCCGGACCCCGCGCGAGGGCAGCACGTCCTGCGTGATGACCCCGGCGACGGCCATCGTGAGACCGGACGCGGTCGACAGGAACGCGGCGAAGGCGCCGCCCGCGACCAGTGCGCCGAGCAGGTCCCCGCCGAGGCCGCCGATGACCCGGCCGGGCAGCAGCAGTACGGCCGCGTCCGCGTCCCCGCCCCGGATCAGCTCGGGGGCGTACAGCCTGCCCAGGGCGCCGTAGACCGGGGGCAGCAGGTAGAACACCCCGATGAGGGCGAGGACGACGACCGTCGTGCGCCGGGCGTCGCGGCCGTTGGGGCTGGTGTAGAAGCGGACCACGACGTGCGGCAGGCCCATGGTGCCCAGGAACGTCGCGATGATCAGCCCGTACGTGGCGTACATCGGGTGCTCGGCGCGGAAGACGGAGAGCTGTTCGTCGAAGGTGACACGGGGCCGCCCGTCGCCCTGCCAGGCGAGCACCAGGAAGATCGCGGGGACGAGGAGGGCGGTCAGCTTCAGCCAGTACTGGAAGACCTGTACGAAGGTGATGGACCGCATGCCGCCCGCGGCGACGGCGAGGACGACCACCGCCGCCACGAGCACGTCGCCGAGCCAGCCGGGCGCCCCGGTGAGGATCTTCAGCGTCAGCCCGGCGCCCTGGAGCTGCGGTACGAGGTAGAGCCAGCCCGCCGCGACCACGAAGACGCTCACCAGTCTGCGCACCTGGCGCGATTCCAGTCTCCCCTCGGCGAAGTCGGGCAGGGTGTACGCCCCCGAGCGGCGCAGCGGCGCGGCGACGAAGACCAGCAGCACCAGGTAGCCGGCTGTGTAGCCGACCGGGTACCAGAGCATGTCCGGGCCGTGCACGAGAACCAGTCCGGCGATGCCGAGGAAGGAGGCGGCGGAGAGGTACTCGCCGCTGATGGCGGCGGCGTTGAGGCGGGGCCGCACGGTGCGTGAGGCGACGTAGAAGTCGGAGGTGGTGCGGGAGATCCGGAGTCCGAAGCCGCCGACGAGGACGGTGGCGAGGACGACGGCGGCGACGGCCGCCACCGCGTACGTACGGCTCACTGCGCGGAGCGGCCTTCCACGAGCCGGGCGAAGTCGTGTTCGTTGCGTTCGGCCCGGCGCACGTACCACCGGGCGATCAGGACGAGGGGCGGGTAGGCGGCGAATCCGAGGACGGCCCAGACGAGAGCGGAGCTGTGCAGGGCCTCGAAGACCAGCGGCAGCGTCCCCACGACCACGGCGAGGACGCCGAACGCGGTGAGTCCTGCGCGCAGTTGGCTGCGCACCAGGGAACGGACGTACGCGCCGCCGAGCGCGGTCTGCTCGTCGATCTCCGACTGGGTGCGGTAGCGCGGCAGCGGGCGCACCCGTCGGGGCTCCCCCGTCACCACTTCGCGCCGGGGTGTTGGCTCTGCGGACATGGGCCCGGAGTGTACGCAGCCCCGGTCCTTCGTGGGAAGGGGAACGGATTCCCGGTCGGGCCTGGTCAGCGGCCGGTGCGGCGCATCAGGAGATCGCGCAGCGCGCGGGTGTGGCGGCGGCTGACGGCGAGCTCCGCGGCGCCGATGCGCACGCTCATGCTGCCCGCGTCCAGCCGGAGCTCGTCGATCCGGCTCAGCGCGACGAGGTGACGGCGGTGGATGCGGACGAAGCCGCGCGAGCGCCAGCGCTCCTCCAGCGTGGTGAGCGGGACGCGGACCAGATGGCTGCCGGTCGCGGTGTGCAGCCGGGCGTAGTCGCCCTGGGCCTCGGCGTAGGCGATGTCGTCGATCGGGACGAACCGGATCACTCCCCCGAGTTCCACCGGTATCTGATCGCCCGCGGTGTCGAGGACGGGCGCGGAACGGTCGCCGACCTGTTCGGCCGCCCGGCGCACCGCCTCGGCCAGGCGTTCGCGGCGCACGGGCTTGAGGACGTAGTCGACGGCCTTCAGGTCGAACGCCTGGACGGCGAATCCCTCGTGCGCGGTGACGAAGACGATGAGCGGCGGCGCCGCGAAACCGGCCAGCAGCTGGGCGACGTCGAGGCCGGTGAGGCCCGCCATGTGGATGTCCAGGAACACCACGTCGATGGCCGCCGGGTCGTCCGGGCCCGCATCGACGGCGCCGCCGATGCGGCGCAGCGCCTCGGTGGCCCCGGTGGCCCCCTCCGCACTGCGGACGCGGGGATCGGCGCGCAGCAGGTAGAGGAGTTCTTCCAGGGCTGGTTCTTCGTCGTCGACGGCGAGTACGCGCAGCATGGGCCGGAGTGTAGACCGACCACCGGAGGAACCGCTGAACACCCGTTCAGAGGCCGTAGACACGTTCGGCCGTGGTGGCGAGGACGCGGGCGCGCTCGTCCTCGCCGAGCTCTTCGATCAGGGTGCGGGTCGTGTCGACGACCTCCTGGTACGTCGCCGCGAGCCGGCACACGGGCCAGTCCGAGCCGAACATCAGCCGGTCGGGTCCGAAGGCGTCGAGAACGGTGTCGGCGCAGGGGCGCAGGTCGCTCACGGTCCAGGAGCTCACATCGGCCTCGGTGACCAGTCCGGAGAGCTTGCACACGGTGTTGGGGCGGGCGGCGAGGGCCCGCAGGTCGTCGGCCCAGGGGTGCAACTCACCGGTGGCGACGGGCGGTTTGCCCGCGTGGTCGAGCACGAAGGTCAGCTCGGGCAGCAGGGCGGCGGCCCGGACGGCCGCGGGCAGCTGGTGGGCCCGGACGACGAGGTCGTAGACGAGTCCGGCGTCGGCGACGGCGCGCAGTCCGCGCCGCACGTCGGGGCGCAGCAGCCATTCGGGGTCGGGTTCGCCCTGGACCTGGTGGCGGATGCCGACGAGCCGGTCGCCGCCGGGGAGTTCGCGCAGCGCGGCCAGGGTGTCGGCGACATCCGGGGCCGTGAGGTCGCACCAGCCGACGACGCCCGCGACGAGGTCGCTGCCGTGCGCGAGGGCCAGGAACTCGGGTGTCTCCTCGGGGACGGTGACGGTCTGGACGAGGACGGTGGCCCGCACCCCGGCGGCGCGCGCCTCGGGCTCCAGATCGGCGAGGGTGAAGTCGCGGCGGAGCGGGGCGAGCTCGTCGCCGGTGATCCAGTCCTGGTCGCGCACCGACAGGTCCCACACGTGGTGGTGGGCGTCGACGATCCCTTCCCGGCCGGTCATGGTCACAGCTCCCAGGCCACGGGGAGGCCGGCCTGCGCGCCGTCCGCGGAGTAGTCGTGCGAGACGTCGAGCAGCTGGTCCATCCGGGCCTGCCAGGCGACGTTGACGGGGAGCTTCTCCAGCCGGGCGAGGAGGGCGGCGTAGTCCTCGCAGTCGATGACGTGGAAGAGGTCGGTGCCGCTGCGCCAGATCGTCCAGGAGGTGGCGCCCGCCGCGCGGATCGCCTCGGTCAGCTCCGCGGGGACCTCGCGGTGCGCGGCCTCGTACTCCTCGATGCGGTCGGCACGGACCTTGGTGTGCAGGGCGATTCGCATGTCAGTGTCCGTTCCCGGTCAGCAGGCCCTCGGCGCGCAGTTCGTCCCAGAGTCCGTCCGGGACCTCGCGGCGGAGCAGGGCGGCGGCGTCGCGCACCTCGTCCGGGGAGCGGGTGCCGACGAGCACTCCGGCGACGGCCGGGTGGGCGAGCGGGTAGTGGAGGGCGGCGGCCCGCAGCGGGACGCCGTGGTTCTCGGTGACGGCCTTGATGCGCAGCGCCCGGTCCAGGAGGACTTGGGGCGCGGCCGTGTAGTCGTACGTGGCACCGGGTCGCGGGTCGGCGAGCAGCCCGGAGTTGAAGACCCCGCCGACGACCACGCCGCGGCCCCGGGCGGCCGCCTCGGGCAGCAGTCCGGTCAGGGCGGACTGGTCGAGGAGGGTGTGGCGCCCGGCGCAGAGCACCACGTCGACGTCGGTGTCGCGCAGGAACCGGGTCAGCATCTCCGTCTGGTTCATCCCGGCACCGATGGCACCGACGAGCCCCTGCGCGCGCAGCCTCTCCAGCTCCGGGTACGCCTCGCGGAAGGCGGGTCCGGCGTGGTCGTCGGGGTCGTGCAGGTACACGATGTCGATGCGGTCGAGGCCGAGCCGTTCCAGGCTGTCCTCGATGCTGCGGCGTACGCCGTCGGCGCTGAAGTCCCAGCGGCGGCGGTGGGTGGCGGGGACGGCGAAGCCCTCGGAGAGGCCGTCGCCCGCGGCCTTCGCGACGGCGTCCGGGGGCAGTGGGTCGAGCACCCGTCCCACCTTCGTGGAGAGCACGAACGCGTCGCGGGGCCGGTCGCGCAGGGCCTCGCCCAGCCGCCGTTCGGAGAGGCCGAGTCCGTAGTGCGGGGCGGTGTCGAAGTAGCGGACGCCCTCGTCCCAGGCGGCGTCGACGGCGGCGGCGGCCCGTTCGGGGTCGACCGCAGTGAAGAGATTGCCGATGGCAGCCGCCCCGAAGGACAGCTCGGTGATCTCGACCGCGCTGTTCCCCAGCCTGTTGCGCCGCATCTTCCCGCCGCCCTCCCCGATGATCACTTCGTGCACACAGCGAATATTCATCGGATCACTTGGCTGCGTCAACACCTCCGACGCCATGAATCATGGCTCTTTCGCGGAAATCTGTCCGATCTCTAATTGCCGGGGATGACACGCAAGGCCCTCGGGCCACGAGGGCCCTGCAGGGCACGCGAGCCACGCGGTTCGCACGGGCCCCGCAGTTCGTGCGGGCCTCACGGTTCGCACGGGCCTCACGGGGCCGTGGGCCGTGCGGGCTCCGGGAAGCCCGGTCCGGTCACTCCCGCGGCAGCAGCGCGAGCAGTTCGGCCACCTCGTCGTCGGCGCAGTGCGCCAGCCGCTCCAGATCGGGCAGCGCCTTGCCGTCCGCCACCAGCCCGACCCGCACCCGGCCGCCGTACGTGGACAGCGCGACGGCGAGGGACTGACCCCGGGCCAGCGGCGCCATCGGGTAGACGGCGCGCAGCGGGCAGCCGCCGAGCGAGAGCTCCGAGCGCGGCAGGGGCACGCTGGTGACCAGGACGTCGAAGAGCATCCTGGCCGCGTTCCCGGCGAGGGGAGCCCCGAAGCGGTGGGCCAGCAGGGGCAGTTGGTCGGCGAGCACGGCGACCGCACCGGCACCCTTGAGGGGGCCCGCGGCCTTGTTGCGGTCCATGGCCGCACGGACGCCGTGGAGCCGTCGCCACGGGTCGGACTCGCGGAGCGGGAGTTCCAGCAGATAGCCGGAGAGCCTGTTCCCGGTCGCGGCGGCCTGTCCCGGCCGACGGCGGGAGACCGGCACCAGGGCGCGCGGGTCCTCCTCGGGCAGCGGCTCGCCGCGCTCGTGCATCCAGCGGCGGAGCGCACCGGCGACGACCGCGAGCAGGACGTCGTTGGTCGTGCCGCCGGCGACGCGGCGGACGCGCCGGACGGCGTCGAGGTCCAGGTCCGCGGTGGCCAGTCGCCGGGTGCCGCTGGAGCTCGCGGTGAGCGCGGGCGCGCCGCGCGGATCGAGGCGGCTGGCCCGCACCATGGAGGCGCCCACCCCGAACGCCCGCCCGAGGTCCTCGATCCGGCCCAGCGCGAGCCCGGCCACCTGGCGCGGGCCCGGCATCCAGGAACGGGGCGGGACGGCGCGCGCCCGGCGGACGGACGCGCCACCGTGCGGACGGCCGGTCGCGGAGGCGATCTCGTCGAAGATCCCGGCGCCGATGGCGACCGCGCGCATTCCGTCGGCCAGCGCGTGGTGGAGCTTGACCAGGACCGCGAAGGGGCCGTCGCCCGAGCCGCCGATCACGTACATCTGCCAGGGCGGCAGGCCCCGTTCGAGCGGGCGCTCCATCAGCTCGCCGGCGAGCCGGGTGGCGGCCGCCATGAAGCCGCCGCCCTCGTCCTCGGAGTCCGCCCCGGTCAGCCGCACCTGTTCGACGTGCCGGCGCACGTCGAAGTCCTTGTCCACGAACCAGGCGGCGCCGCCGACCGGCAGCAGCACGTCCCGCACCCGCATCCGCAGCCGGGGGATGGCGGCGGCGCGGGCGCCCAACAGTTCCAGCACGCCGTCCGCACCCGCGCCGTGCGCCGGGCCGGGCGCCGGGGAGAAGACGGCGAGCGCGCCGAGATGCATCGGGTGGGCATCGGATTCGAGGTGCCAGAAGGCCAGATCGAGGGGTGCCAGCAGCTCAGTTCCCACGGGTCCTCATGTCATCGAAGACAAATACCGACAAAGCCGCAGTCAATCGCTCGCACATGGTCACGGTCAAGCACAAACATGTCACTTTCCGTTACCGTCGAGTAGGGGTCGGACACCCGTCGGCGACGGCGGACGGCGTCCGGGCCGGACGGTCCGGCACCACCCCCGCCGTCACTCCTGCACCGGCATGACGAATTCGCACCAGACGCACTTGCCGCTCCCCCGCGATTCCACGCCCCACAGGTCCGCCAGCCGGTCCACCAGCATCAGCCCCCGCCCGGACACCCCGGCCTCCCCCGCGTCCCGGCGCCTGGGCAGCGCGCTGGACCGGTCCTCGACGTCGACCCGCAGGCGCCGCTCGGGCCCGGTGAGCACCCGGATCGTGACGATCGCCCCGCCGTCGGTGTGCATCAGCGCGTTGGTGATCAGCTCGTCGGCGGCCAGTTCGACCTCGTCGGCCCGCGCCTTGGCGCCCCAGGCCCGCACCGCGGCCCGGATCATGTGCCGTGCCGAGCTCAGCGCCTCCGGATCGCTCTGCGCGACGTGCTGCTGGAGCCGGCCGCCCGGCTGGGGCGCGTGGGCCACCTTGCGGCGCAGCAGCAGCACCGCCACGTCGTCCTCGCCCCGGCGCTCGTCGACCTCCTCGCAGAGCCGGTCGGCCAGCTTCTGGAGGTCCTGCGGACCGTTGCGCACCAGGGCGGTCAGCAGCTGCATGCCCTCGTCGAGGTCGGCGCCGGGCATCTCCACGAGGCCGTCGGTGAACATCACCAGGGTCTGCCCGGGGTCCAGCTCCACGGTGCTCACCGGGTACTCCAGCCGTCCGAACTCGGCGGAGAGCCCCAGCGGCAGCCCGCCCTCCACGGGCAGCCGGCGGCAGGAGCCGTCGCTCTCGCGCACCAGCGGGTCGACGTGGCCGGCCCGGACCAGCTGCACCACCCCGGTCGTCAGGTCGGCCTCGGCGTAGGTGCAGGTGGCGAAGCGGTCCGTGTCCAGCTCGTGGAGGAAGACGGAGGCGCGGGCCATCACCGTGGCGGGGCTGTGGCCCTCGGCCGCGTAGGCGCGCAGCACGATGCGCAGCTGCCCCATGACGGCCGCGGCATGGGTGTCGTGGCCCTGCACGTCCCCGATGACGGCCCCGACCCGGCCGCCGGGCAGCGGGATGACGTCGTACCAGTCGCCGCCGATGTCCCGGCCCAGCCGGGCCGAGCGGTACCGGACGGCGACCTGCGCGCCCGGCACGTCCGGGATGCGGCGCGGCAGCATGGCCTGCTGGAGGCCCTCGGCGAGATCGTGCTCCTGCTCGTAGAGCATGGCCCGCTGCAGGCTCTGCGCGATGGAGCTGCCGAGCGCGACCAGCAGGTTGCGCTCGTCGCCGGTGAAGCCGCCCTTGTCGCTGTAGAGCAGGCCGAGCGCGCCGATGGGCCGGGCCTGGGCGATCAGCGGCAGATAGGCGGCGGAGGTGATGCCGAGGTGGCTGATGTGGGGCCACAGGATCGGGTACGAGGTGGCGAAGTCGGTGGCGGACTCGATGAAGCGCGGCGAGAGCGTGCGCACGACCTCGCTCATCGGGTACTGCTCGTCCGTCCGGGTGTAGCGGGTGCCGGGCACGAACGAGTCCTCCGGCCCGTCGGCCACCAGATGGATGCGCCCGGCCTCGATCAGCCCCATGACGAGGCTGGTCGCCCCGAGGTGCGCCAGGCCCTGGGAGTTCTTCAGCACGTCGATGACGTCCCGGACGGTGCGGGCGTGGGCCAGCGCGGCCGTGGTGCCGTCCACCAGGCTGGTGCGGCGCCGGCGCTCCAGGTCCAGTTCGCGGCGGGCCGTGGAGTCGGCCAGTTCCTGCGTCGCGTCGCGGACGATGCCGATGATGCGCCGGGGGCGGCCGGTGCCGTCGCGCCGGATGAAGCCCTGGGTGTGGGTCCAGCGCAGACTGCCGTCGCGCCTGCGCAGCCTGAAGTACGCGCCGTAGTTGGTCTGCCCGCTCTTGAGCGCCTGCGAGACCATGGCGTCGAGCCGGACGCCCTCGTCCGTCGGCACCCGGAGCCCGAGGGTCTCCGGCCGGTCGTCGTATTCCTCGGCCCGCAGGTCGAACACGTCGAGGGCGGGCCGGTCCATGTGCATCAGGCCACTGTCGAGGTCCCAGTCGAAGCTGCCCATACGGTTCAGGGCGAGGCTGAGATCCGGGTGGGCGGGCCAGTCGTCCGGGAGTGACAGGGCACCCGCTACCCGATCATCCATGTGGGTCACTCTGCCACCATTTGCCCGATTCTTCGAGCGAACTGCGCGCAGAAAGCCGAATCCGGCGGCTTCAAAACCGCTTCGCTCCGCACCCGGGTGATCGACGTCACGAGACCGAATGTCTCGCAGAACGAACCATCCGGGAGTGACGGACGGGTAACGGATACGGTGTCCGTGAAGCGCGGTAAGCCCAGCCTTACCTCTACCCCGTGCCTCACCGTCCGCATCAGCTCGTTCTAAGGACCCGCACCTCCATGACCCGCCCCGTCCGCGTCGCCATAGTCGGAGCCGGCCCCGCCGGCATCTACGCAGCGGACGCGCTGCTGAAATCCGAGGCCGCCCAGGACCCGGGTGTTTCGATCGACCTGTTCGAGCGGATGCCCGCCCCCTTCGGCCTGATCCGCTACGGAGTGGCCCCGGACCACCCCCGGATCAAGGGCATCGTCCAGGCGCTCCACCAGGTCCTCGACAAGCCGCAGCTGCGGCTCTTCGGCAATGTCGACTACCCCAACGACATCGGCCTGGACGACCTGCGGTCGTTCTACGACGCGGTGATCTTCTCCACCGGCGCCGACGCGGACCGCGCGCTCGACATCCCGGGCAACGCCCTGGAGGGCTCCTACGGCGCCGCCGACTTCGTCTCCTGGTACGACGGCCACCCCGACGTGGCGCGCACCTGGCCCCTGGAGGCCAAGAAGGTCGCCGTGCTGGGCGTGGGCAACGTGGCCCTGGACGTGGCGCGCATCCTCGCCAAGACGGCGGACGAGCTGCTGCCCACCGAGATCCCCGCCAACGTCCACGAGGGCCTCAAGGCCAACAAGGCCCTGGAGGTGCACGTCTTCGGGCGCCGCGGCCCGGCGCAGGCCAAGTTCAGCCCGATGGAGCTGCGGGAGCTGGACCACTCGCCGAACATCGAGGTCATCGTCAACCCCGAGGACATCGACTACGACGCGGGCTCGATCGAGACCCGGCGGGGCAACAAGCAGGCCAACATGGTCGCCTCCACGCTGGAGAACTGGGCCATCCGCGACGTCGGCGACCGGCCGCACAAGCTGTTCCTGCACTTCTTCGAGTCCCCGGTGGAGATCCTCGGCGAGGACGGCCGGGTCGTCGGCCTGCGCACCGAGCGGACCGAGCTGGACGGCACCGGCAACGTCAAGGGCACCGGCACCTTCACCGACTGGGACGTGCAGAGCGTCTACCGCGCGGTCGGCTACTACTCGCGGGAGCTGTCGAAGCTCCCGTTCGACGTGGTCTCCGGCACCGTTCCGCACGCCGCGGGGCGGGTCGTGGACGGCGGGGAGCACATGACGTCGGTGTACGTCACGGGCTGGATCAAGCGCGGTCCGGTCGGCCTCATCGGCCACACCAAGGGCGACGCCAACGAGACGGTGGCCTGCCTGCTGGAGGACCGGGCCGAGGGCCGGCTGCCCGCCCCCGTCCGGCCCGAGCCGGAGGCCGTCACCGCCTTCCTGGAGGAGCGCGGCGTCCGCTACACCACCCGTGAGGGCTGGCACCGCCTGGACGCGCACGAGCAGGCCCTGGGCGCGGAGCAGGGACGCGAGCGGATCAAGGTCGTGGAGCGCGAGGCCATGCTGGACGCCTCCGAGCCCCGCGACTGAGCGCACGACGCCCCGTCCGTACGTCCACCGGCGCGGCGGACGTACGGACGGGCGGCTCCGCCCCCCTCGGCGAAGCCGCCCGTCCGCGCCCCTCCGCCCCCGGAGCACCGTCCCGGGGGCGGTTTCGCCGCCTCAGCGGCCCTGGAGCGACCTGACGTTGTCCCCGAAGGTCCAGCCCCTCGAACCGTCCCAGTTGAGCGACCAGGTCATCAGGCCCTTGAGGCTGTTGCCGTAGTGGTTCCAGGCCTGCGAGACCTGACCCGTCGACATGTGGCCGCCGCCCGCACCCGGCTGGGCCGGCAGTCCCGGCACCTGCTTGTCGTAGGGGACCTTGATCGTGGTGCCCTGGATGACGAGCCCCTTGTCCAGACAGTCCGTCTGCTTCGTGAAGCCCTCGACCGTGCCGGCGGAGTACGAGTCGCCGGAGCAGCCGTACATGCTGCCGTTGTAGTACTGCATGTTCAGCCACCACAGGCGGCCGTTGTCCGCGTACTTCTTCACGATGGGCAGGTACGCGCCCCAGATCGAGCCGTACACGACACTCCCGCCTGTGACGTAGGCCGTCTCCGGAGCCATCGTCAGGCCGAAGTTCGACGGCATCCGTTCGAGCACGCCGTCGATGATGCGGATCAGGTTGGCCTGCGAGGCCGACAGCTGGTTGATGTTGCCGCTGCCGGTCAGGCCGGTCTCGATGTCGATGTCGATGCCGTCGAAGTTGTACTTCTTGAGGATCGGCACGATCGTCTCGACGAACCGGTCGGCGACGGCGGCGGAGTTGAGGTCGATGCCGGCGGTCGCGCCGCCGATGGACATCAGGGTGGTGAGCCCGGATTCCTTCGCCCGGCACATCTCGGCCGGGGTCGGGACCTTCACGGTGGCGTCCATCCCGTCCTCCCACAGGACGGTGCCGTCCGAAAGGATGACCGGGAAGGCCGCGTTGATCACGTTGTAGCCGTGCTGCGTGATCCGGCTGTCGGTGATCGGTATCCAACCGAGCGGCGGGTGCACGCCGTTCGACGCGCCGTCCCAGTTCTCCCAGTACCCCTGGAGGACCTTGCCCGCGGGCTTCGACTTGACGGCGCAGGTGTCGTCCTGCGCCGCGCTCGGCGTCGCGCCCACCAGCAGCTGTACGACACACGCCGCCGCGAGGCCGACCCCCAGCAGGCGCGATGTCCGTCCCAACATACCCAGTTCCCTTCGTGTCGCCGCCGGACGGCACCGGGGCGGCACCCCCGGGAACGGTCCGGCACGGGGCGCGCCGGGCGCACGAAAGTCATGCCCCTGACAACGCTGTACGGATTCCTGCACCTCACGGTGGCCCACACGCTAAAGAGGTCCAGACCTTCCGTCAATAGGTCTGGACCAAAGAGGGCCCCTCTCGATCCCCACACCCCCCGGCAGCACTTCCGGGGGGCCGGTTGTCGCCACACAAAGGCTTAGCTTAGGCTTGCCTAACCCTTTGCGATCTGCATCGGACGTGCTCCGCGCGTTCCGGCTGCGACCGCCGTGTCGGCGACCCCGCTCGCCGGCGCGGGGCCCGTTGCTCCATCCGCCAAACCTGAGGAACCTCCATGTCCCGGTTCACCCGCGCGCGTCGCCGGACGTTCGCCGCAACTGCCGCCGCCGCGGCCCTCGTTCTCACCCTCGGTGGCTGCTCGTCGAGCGACGGGGACGAGAAGGAGTCCGGCGCGTCCGGGAAGAGCGGCGGGGCGTTCCCCGTCTCCATCAAGAGCGCGCTCGGCACGGCCGAGATCAAGGAGCAGCCCGAACGGGTCGTCACCCTCGGCCAGGGCTCGGCCGAGACCGCCATCGCGCTCGGCCACACCCCGGTGGGCATCGAGAAGTACGAGTGGGGCAGCGACAAGACGGGCTACCTGCCCTGGATCCACGAGGCGGTGAAGAAGTCCGGCGACAAGCTGCCGACCCAGTTCACCGGCGGCGAGGACATCGACTTCGAGGCGATCACCGAGCTGGAGCCGGACGTCATCCTCGCGCCGTGGTCCGGGATCACGCAGAAGGACTACGACATCCTCAAGGACATCGCCCCCACCGTCGCCTACCCGGACCTGCCGTGGAGCACGGACTGGGACCAGCAGATCGAGATCATCGCCAAGGCGCTGGGGCAGCCCGCCGAGGCGAAGACCCTCACCTCGAAGATCGAGAAGCAGCTGGCCGACGCGGCGGCGACCCGGCCGAACTACAAGAAGCACACGTTCTCGTACATCTACAACACCGGCCCCGGCACCCTCGGGGTGTTCAAGCCCGATGAGCAGCGCGTCAAGATGGTCTCCTCGCTCGGCCTCACGGTCGACCCGGTGGTGAACACCTTCAAGGAGACCAAGGGCACCGACTCCGCGCTCATCGGCCTGGAGAACGCGGAGAAGCTGAAGGACAGCGATCTGGTCTTCACCTTCTACATGGACGACAAGTCCCGCAAGGAGATCGAGGCGCAGCCGCTGTACGCGGCGATCCCCGCGGTCAAGAGCGGCGCCGTGGTGGCGAGCAACGACAACCCCTTCGTCACCGCCTCCTCGATCATCAACCCGCTCACCGTGCCGTGGGTGATCGACCGTTACCTGCCGCTGATCGACAAGGCCGTCGAGGCCGCCGACAAGGGCTGAGGCCGAACCCCGCACCATGGCCACCACCACGCACGCACCGCCGAGCGGTGCCGGTACCTCACGGACCGGCACCGCTCGGCGGGCTTTCTCCGTCCTGTTCGCGCTCGCCCTCCTCGCACTCGCCGTGCTCGCGAGCGTCATGTTCGGCAGCCGCACCACCTCGTTCGGCGATGTGCTGGACGTCCTGTCCGGCACCGCGGACCCGAATGTCACCACCATCGTCGAGAGCCGCTACCCGCGGACCGCGCTCGGCGTGCTGGCCGGTCTCTGCCTCGCCGTCGCGGGCACCCTCATGCAGGGGGTGTCCCGCAATCCGCTGGCCGACCCCGGCCTTCTCGGGATCAACGCGGGCGCGTCCGCGAGCATCGTCGCCGCGACGGCGTTCCTGGGGGCGTCGGGCAGCACGGAGACCATGTGGTGGGCGCTGCCCGGCGCGTTGCTCGCGGGGCTGCTCGTCCACGCGATCGGCTCCGCGGGGTCGGGCGGCGGGCTCGTCCGGCTCGTGCTCGCCGGCGCGGTGCTCTCCGCCGTGCTCACCGCGTTCATCCAGGCGGTGACGCTGAGCAGGCCGCAGGTCTTCGACAGCTACCGGTACTGGGTCGTCGGGGCGCTCGGCGGACGGGACTTCGACGTCCTGTGGTCGGTCCTGCCGTTCGCGGTGGCCGGTCTGGTGACCGCCGCCGTGCTGGGGCCCGGCCTCAACGCGCTCGCGCTCGGCGACTCGACGGCGGCCTCCCTGGGGGCGAGTCCGGCGCTGGTGCGGGCGGGCGGGCTGCTCGCGGCCACGCTGCTGAGCGCGGCGGCGACGGCGGCGGTCGGTCCGATCGCCTTCGTCGGCCTGGCCGTGCCGCACGTGGTGCGGGCCGTGGTCGGCGTCGACTTCCGCATGCAGATCCTTTTCTCGGCGCTGGTGGGTCCGGCGCTGCTGCTCCTCGCGGACGTCGTGGGCCGGGTGGTCATGCGCCCGCAGGAGCTGATGGTCGGTGTCGTGACCGCGTTCATCGGGGCGCCCGCACTGCTCGTCGCCGTACGCAGGATGAGGGGCAACTCATGACGTCGCATCGGACCGCGGTCCGCGCCGCATCGCCCAGGAAGGTGCTGAGGATCGGCGGGAGGGTGGCCCTGCCGGTCCGGCGGGTGTCGGTGCTGACCGGCCTCGTCCTGCTGGTGCTGCTCGTGGCGGGCGCCGTCGCCACGCTGTCGCTCGGGCGGCTCGGCATCCCGCTCGCCGATCTGGCCGGGGCGGTGACCGGCGGGGCCGAGGGCAAGGACGCGTTCGTCCTGGAGCGGCTGCGCGGCCCCCGGCTGACGGTGGCCGTGGGCACCGGTGCGGCGCTCGGGCTCTCCGGCGCCCTGTTCCAGTCCGTCACCCGCAATCCGCTCGGCAGCCCCGACGTGATCGGGCTGGCGTCCGGCGCCGGCGCGGGTGCCGCGATCGCCGCGCTGCTGTTCCCGGACACCGTTCCGGTGGCGCTCGGCGCGCTGCTCGGCGCCGTCCTCGCCATGGCCCTGGTCTACGTGTCGACCGGGACCGGATTCCGCAACCCGGCCCGGCTCGTCATCGCGGGCATCGGGGTCGCCGCGATCGGTACCGCGATCACCCAGTACGTCGTCTACGCCATGGAGCGGGACCGGGCCGCCGTCCTCACCGCCTACGTCAACGGCAGCCTGTCGGCGCGGTCGTGGGAGGACGCCACCACGATCTGGCTGGTGCTGCTGGTCGTGGCGCCGCTCACCGCGCTGCTCTCGCGCCGGCTGGACATCGGGGAGATGGGCGACGACATCGCGGACGCGCTCGGTTCCGAGCCCCGGCGCACGAAGACGGCCGCCGTCGTGCTGGCGATCGTGCTCTCGGCGGCCGCCGTCAGCGTCGCCGGCCCCATCGCGTTCATCGCGCTGACCGCCCCGCAGGTCGCCAAGCGGATCACCCGGGTCTCCGGCCCGCACCTGGCGCTGTCGGCCCTGACCGGCGCGCTGCTGCTGGTGCTCGCGGACCTGTGCGCCCAGCAGGTGACGCTCTTCGACAACCTGCCCGTCGGCATCTACACGATGGCCATCGGCGGCAGCTACCTCGGCTATCTGCTGGTACGGGAGTGGCGCCGGGGAGCCCTGTGAGGTCCGGCGCCGGACACTACGCGTCGTCCGGGCGGACGAAGTAGTCGTACGGCGCCACGGACACTCCCTCGACGACGCACCGCGGGTCGTCCTCCCCCGCCGTCGGGTCCACCTCTCGCGCCTCCGGCACGCACATGGACCGGACGGAGAACCCGGCGTGGAAGTCGTGGCCGATGTCGCACGGGGCGCTGGTGAGCCCCTTGACGGCCGATGCCTTCCTCGGCCCGGCTCCGGTGGTCCCCGATCATGACGGGCCCGCGCCCCGCCCGGGAAGGATCTCCATGGCGGCATCCTGCCATCGGCCCCCGGCCCCCTCCCCCACCCTCCGCGCGATCCGTTCCCGCCTTCCCCGACCCCCTTCTTGAACACGTTCAAGAAAGCTCGTAGAGTCGGCGCCGAACAGAGTTGAACACGTTCAAGTCAGGGGGGCGGCCATGTCGGTGCTGGTCAATTCGATCGTGATGCTGGGCATGCTGGTGGTGGTTCCCGCGGGGCTGCGGCTGATCGCCGCGCCCGAGCTGGACCGGATGCGACGACTGTGGCCGCTCTTCGCCGTCCCCGGGGCCGTGGCCCTGTGGCTGCCGCGCGGCACGGCCGCCACCGCGCCGGCGGTCTGTTACGCCCTCGGGACCGTGCTCCTGGCCCTGCACGCCCCGCCCCGGCTGCTCCGCGGCCTCCGGGCGTCCGGGACCCCTGCCGTGGCGCCCGCCGAGATCGCCCTGCTCACCGCGCTTGTCACCCCGTCGATCGCCGCCACCGCCCTGGTCGCCGAACGCTCGGGGCACGCGCTCTTCGGCTTCGGGCTCGACATCCTCGCGCTGACCGTGCCGCACTTCCACTTCGCCGGGTTCGCCGCCGCGCTGGTCGCGGGGCTCGTCTGCGGACTCTCCGACAGCCCCGCTGGCAGGTTCGCCGCGCTGAGCGTCCCGCTGGGCACCCTGCTCGTCCTGATCGGCTACTTCATCGGGGACTGGGCCGAACTGGCCGGCGCGGTCGTCCTGACCGCGGGAATGTGGGCCGTCGCCCTCCTCACCTGGCGGTCGGTCCGCACCGGTCAGCGGGACCGGACCACCCGGGTGCTGCTCGCCGTCTCGTCCGCCGTGCTCGCCGTCACCATGGTCCTCGCCCTGAGCTGGGCACTCGGCGAGGCCACCGGAATCCCGCACCCCACACTGACCTGGATGGCCGCCACCCACGGCCTCGGCAACGCCCTGGGCTTCGCCCTCTGCTCGCTGCTCGCCTGGCAGCGGCTCCGCACCGGCATCGACCACGAAAGCAGGACCGCATGAGCACCCTCACCTACTCCGAGGTAGGCGCCACCCGCCTCGGCCCGCTCCCCGACGGGTACCACCACCTGCACCACCGGACCCGGGTCGGGCGCGGCCGGGCCGACTTCGAGGCGGCGGGCGCGGCGGTCACCGAGTGGCGCATGCACCGCACCGGCGGGGCCCGGGTCCGCGCGTCGGCGGGCCGGGCCGAGGCCGGGGTCCGCGTCCGGGTGTCGCTGGGCCTCGGCCCGCTCCGGTTCACCGCCCCCTGCCGGGTCGTCTGGGCCGCGTACGAGCAGGACCGCACCGGGTTCGCCTACGGGACCGAGATCCGGCATCCGGAACGCGGCGAGGAGTCCTTCGTGGTGGAGCTGGCGGACGACGGGACGGTGTGGTTCACCGTCCTGGCGTTCAGCCGCCCGGCCGTCTGGTACACCCGGCTCGCGGGCCCCGTCGTCCCGGTGCTCCAGCGGTGCTACGCCCGGTGGCTCGGCACCGTGCTCCGCCGTGTCGTGGCCGAGGGGCGCGGCGGACGGAACTGAGGGGCCGGGGCGGGCGGAGCTGAGGGGCCGGGGCGGGGCGCCGGACCGATACTGGAGGTGATGGAGTGGTTCACCGCGGACGGGTACTGGCTCAGCCGGCTGGTCTTCCAGCGGGCCCTCGCCGGTGTGTACCTGTTCGCCTTCCTCACCGCCGCGCTCCAGTTCCGGGCCCTGATCGGGGAACGCGGCATGCTGCCGGTGCCCGACCTCCTGCGGCGCACGGACTGGCGCGAGGGCCCCGGGCTCTTCCGGCTCCACTACTCCGACCGCTTCTTCGCCCTCGTCGCCTGGACCGGCTGCGCGCTCGCCGTCGCCCTGCTCGCGGGCGTGGACTCGTACGTTCCGCTCTGGGCGGCGATGCTGCTGTGGGCGCTGCCCTGGTTCCTCTACCTCTCGATCGTCCAGGTCGGTCAGACCTGGTACGGGTTCGGCTGGGAATCGCTGCTGCTGGAGACCGGCTTCCTCGCGGTCTTCCTCGGCAACGGGCCCACGTCCCCGCCGGTGCTGGTGCTGTGGCTGCTGCGCTGGGTGCTGTTCCGGGTGGAGTTCGGCGCCGGGCTGATCAAGATCCGGGGCGACGAGTGCTGGCGCAGGCTGACGTGTCTGTACTTCCATCACGAGACCCAGCCGATGCCGGGGCCGCTGAGCTGGTTCTTCCACCGGCTGCCGAAGCCCCTCCACCGGGCCGAGGTGGCGGCCAACCACTTCACCCAGCTCCTGGTGCCGGTGCTCCTGTTCACCCCGCAGCCGGTGGCGGGCGCCGCCGCCGGGCTGATGATCGTCACCCAGCTGTGGCTGGTGCTCTCGGGGAACTTCGCCTGGCTGAACTGGCTGACCATCACCCTCGCCCTGTCCGCCGTCGACTGGTCCCCGTTCGTCCGGATGCCCGCGCAGTCCGCGCCGCCGCTCTGGTACGAGATCGTCGTCATCGCGGTCACCGCGCTGGTCGTCCTCCTCAGCCACCGCCCGGCGCGCAACCTCGTCTCCCGCCGCCAGGTGATGAACCGCTCGTTCGACCCGCTTCACCTGGTCAACACCTACGGCGCCTTCGGCAGCATCAGCCGGGTCCGGCTGGAGGTGGTGGTCGAGGGCACGGACGAGCGGGTGCTCCACGACGGCACCCACTGGCAGGAGTACGGCTTCCGCGGCAAGCCTGGCGACCCGCGCCGGATGCCCCGCCAGTTCGCCCCGTACCATCTGCGGCTCGACTGGCTGATGTGGTTCGCGGCGCTCTCCCCCGCGTACGCCCGGCCCTGGTTCGGCCCGTTCGTGGAACGGCTGCTGGAGAACGACCGGGACACGCTGCGGCTGCTGCGCCACAACCCCTTCCCCGACGCCCCGCCCGTCCACGTCCGCGCCCGGGTGTACCACTACCGGTACACCACCTGGCGCGAGCTGCGGGCCACCGGGCGCTGGTGGCACCGGACCCATGTGCGGGAGTTCATGCCCCCGGTCTCGCTCGGTCCCGCCCGGACCGGCCCGGCCCGGCGGTCCTGAGCCCGGACCCGCCGCCCGGTACCGGGGATGATGCCCCGAACGTCTGAGCTCCGGTCCGCAGCGCGCGGCCCGGAGCTCAGACGTTCGAATGTTCGGGCGGAGATCCGTGGAACGGCGTCAGTCGATGCCGGGCAGGATGTGCGGCTCGGCGAGGTCGTCCTCGTAGCCGGCCAGCCGGATCGGCGCGGACCTGGCCCAGACCTCGATGTTCCGGAGCTTCTCGGGCCTGCGGGCCCGCTCCCCGTATCGTTCGACGGATCGTTTCTCGTGCTTCGTCAGTTCCGGTGTCGTCACCGCGCACTCCTTCGTGTCGCGTAGCCCCGGGCGTCGCCGACGTTCCGGCCTCATCACCGGGAGATCGGCCACTCATGGGGGCAGGGGCAAGAACAGTTCGGTCGCGGTGGCGCCGGGTACGGGGGCGGGACGGCGACTTGGTTGACAAGCCTGTCCCAGGACAGTCGAGGAGAGTTTGTGGACTCCTCGATTACGTCCGTTCACATCAGAGTAACCAAATGAGCGCCGCCGTGCTCGATGGAATGTGTGCTACTGGTCACTTTCGGCCACCTCGTACGGGAAAGACCCGGCCAGGAATGTCTCCCGGCCGGGTCCTCGACGGCTCGCGCGTCACCGCGCCGCCGGACGGGCTACCACTTGCCCGGCGCGTAGTCCTTGAGGAAGCAGCCGTACAGGTCCTCGCCCGCCTCGCCGCGCACGATCGGGTCGTAGACGCGGGCGGCGCCGTCCACCAGGTCGAGCGGGGCGTGAAAACCCTCCTCGGCGAGACGGATCTTGTCGGGGTGCGGGCGCTCGTCGGTGATCCAGCCGGTGTCGACGGCCGTCATCAGGATGCGGTCCTTCTCGAACATCTCCTGGGCGCTGGTGCGGGTGAGCATGTTCAGCGCGGCCTTGGCCATGTTGGTGTGCGGGTGGCCCGCCCCCTTGTAGCCGCGGCCGAACACGCCCTCCATCGCGGAGACGTTGACCACGTAGGCGCGCTCGGCCGCGGTCGCCGCCATCGCCGGGCGCAACCGGCTGATCAGGATGAACGGGGCGGTGGAGTTGCAGAGCTGGACCTCCAGCAGCTCGATCGGCCCGACCTCGTCGACGGTCTGGACCCAGCTGTTGGTGTCGTGCAGGTCGGGGACGAGCCCGCCCGCGTCGATCGCCGTCCCGGCGGCGATCCGCTCCAGCGAGGCGGAGCCGGTGACCAGGGCGAGCTCGGTGACGTCCTGCGCGCTCAGGCCCTCCTTGCGGGCGGCCGGGAGCGCGGTGACCCGGTCGACGGTGCCGCTGCCGAAGGTGCCGATGACCTCCGACGCGGGCAGCTCGCCCGCCGGGAGCGGCGCGGACTCGGCGTTGACCAGCTCGCTGTACGCGTTCGCGGAGCGGCGCACGGTCTGCGCCGCGTTGTTGATCAGGATGTCCAGCGGCCCCTCGGCCGCCACCGAGTCGGCGAGCGCGACGACCTGGGCGGGGTCGCGCAGGTCGATGCCGACGACCTTCAGCCGGTGGATCCACTCCCCGCTGTCCGGCATCGCCTTGAAGCGGCGGATCGCGTCGTTGGGGAAGCGGGTGGTGATGGTGGTGTGCGCGCCGTCGCGCAGCAGCCGCAGCGCGATGTACATGCCGATCTTCGCCCGGCCGCCGGTCAGCAGCGCGCGCCGGCCCGTGAGGTCGGTCCGGGCATCGCGGCGGGCGCGGTTCTCCTGCGCGCACGACTGGCACAGCTGGTGGTAGAACGCGTCCACCTCGACGTACCGGGTCTTGCAGATGTAGCAGGAGCGGGGGCGCTGGAGCACCCCGGCGATCTCGCCGCGGGTGGACGAGGACGGCAGGACGCCCTGGGTCTCGTCGTCGATCCGGTCGGCCGAGCCGGTCGCGGTGGCCTCGGTGACCGCCTTGTCGTGCGCGGTCTTGGCGGCGCGGCGCTCCTGGCGGCGGCGCTGCTTCACGGTCCGGTAGATCCCGGCGGTGGCACGGCGCACGGCGACGGCGTCGGGGTGGTCGACCTCGATCATGTCGAGCTCGTCGAGCACGCTCAGGCAGACGGCCAGCCGCTCCGGGTCGATTCCGGGACCGAAATCCTCAGTTCCGGGAGCGAGCTCCGGGCTGTCCTCTGTCACCGTCATCGCCGTTCCTCTGCCATCCGTCTCTCGTGGCGCCGACCGCCGTGTCTGACCTGCTCTGCCGGGCGAACGCCCCGGTCAAGTCTGCCATGCACCCGACGCTGCTCCGTTCGCGTGACAGTGTGCGGCTCCCCTCCGGACCGGCCCGGCGCACGGCGCACGGGAAGGGGTGCGACCGACCGATCAGGCCGTGGCCGAAAACTGGTGGGTTCTCCTCGGAGTGGGACCGTTTCCCGCGGGTAGGCGGACGTCGAGAAGCTGTCACCGGACTTTCCCGCTCGCCCTGGCTGGAGCACATGAACGAACAGGTCACCTCGCGCCCGGTCGGCCGCCCCGGCCCGGACCGGTATCCGGAGGTGCTGCACAGCGCCGAGGTGTTCGCCGGCGAGCCCGGCTGCATCGCGCGGGCACGGGCGCTGGCCGACCGTTTCCTGGTCCGGCTGGCCGCCGAGTGGCTCGCGGTGTTCGGCGAACGCACCCGAGGCGACCTGATGCTGGCGGTGAGCGAGCTGGTCACCAACGCGGACCGCTACAGCCAGGGCCCCTATCTGCTGGAGCTGGAGGGCACCGCGGAGCGCGTCAGTGTCACGGTGTACGACAGCAGCGCCGCCCTGCCGCTGTTCTGCGCCCCCGACCCGGCGCGCCCGGGCGGGCACGGGATGGAGATCGTCGTGGCGCTGTGCGACCGGCTGACCGCCGAGCGCGTGCCGGTGGGCAAGCGCATCCGGGCCGAGTTCCAGCTGAGCAGTTGAGCTGTGGGGCGGGCGGGACGCCGCCCGCCCCACGACCACGGCCGCCCGGGCGCGGGCGGTGTGTCCGGTCCCGCTCCGGGGCGTTCGGTTCCAGGGCGTTCAGTTCCGCTCCAGGACGCAGTCCCCGCACAGTCCGCCGCCCGGGACCCGGTAGTACAGACAGCAGCTCCGTCTGCGGAACGCCGGGGCGTGCGGGGCCCCGGTGTCCCGCAGGTCCGGGTGGTCGAAGAGTTCGGCGGTCAGCGCGCGGGCCCGTGCGCCGACGTCGGGACGCCGGTGCGTACGCGCCCAGGTGACCAGCTGACGCAGCGAACCCGCCAGGGCCGACCCCGCGTTGCCCCACAGCAGCCGGTCGGACAGGGGGCCGTCCCGGTGGATCGCCTCGGCGAGGGGCACGAGGTGGCCGTACTGGACCTCCTCCCGGATCCGACAAGCGGTGCCGGGCAGCGAGACGGTGTCCTCCAGCCACAGGTCGTCGGGGGCCGTCCGTTCCGGTGCCCAGCGCAGGAGACCGGGCGTGAGCGCGGGGAAGCCGCCGGTCAGCGCGGCGGACCCGAGCGCGACCGACCAGAGGCGCGAGGCCAGTCCCAGGTGCGCGATCGAGGCGGCGACCCGGCGCTCGGACGTGCCCAGCCGGGCGGCGACGGTGTCGATGCGGGCGGTGAGCGGGGCGGACTCCCCCGCGTACAGCTCCGCCAGCGGGCGGGGTGCGCCGTCGGGCGGTGCCCCGGTCCGCAGTGCGAAGAACCCGCCCACCGAGGCCGCCGCGGACCCGTCCATCCCTCTGCTCCCTCCCGGCACCGCCCGGCCGCCGGCGTCGGTGCGCGGGGCTCCGGACGCCCGCGCCGCGGCGTTCACCGTAATGGTCCGAGGTTCTCCGGGGGGAGAACTACCCTCGGGAGGAGGACACTGGGACCACACCCGTACTACTTGGGCAGTACGTCGAATCGCAGCCTCAAGGACGACGACGCGGCCGTCCCGAAGGGACATCGTGGTGCACATGAGTTCCCTTGCGCTGTCCGTGCTTCTGTCACTGGTCTCCGCGGTCGCCTACGCGGCCGGGGCGATCGTCCAGGAACGCGTGGCCGCGGACGGGGACGGGAACTCGCTCGCCCCGCTGCGCAACCGCGTCTGGTGGGCCGCCGTGACGCTGAACGGGGTGGGCGCGGTGCTGCACGTCGTGGCGCTGGCCTACGGCCCGCTCAGCCTCGTCCAGCCGCTCGGGGCGCTCACCATCGTCTTCGCCCTGCCGATGGCGGCACTCTTCGTGCGCCGCCGGGCGGGGGCCACCGCGTGGCGCGGCGCGATCATGACGACGGTCGGGCTGGCCGGTCTGCTCGCACTCACCGGGAACGCCGAGTCGCGCGCCCTGGACGGCCCGGACCAGCTGCTGCTCGCCGGTCTGACGCTCGGCACGATCGCGACGCTCCTGCTGGCCTCCCGGGGCGTGCGCCGGCCGGTGGTCCGCAGCGTGGTCCTGGCCGGTGCGGCGGGGGTCGCGTTCGGCATCGCCTCCGTGTTCACGAAGACGGTGGCGGTCGGGCTGACCTCCGGCGCGGTGGGCGCCGGGCTGCCGGCCCTGGTGGCGATCGGCGGTTTCGCCGCCTCCGGCCTGCTGCTCTCCCAGGCCGCGTACCGGGGTGCCGGGCTGACCGCGCCGCTGGCCACGGTGACCGTGGTGAACCCGGTGGTGGCCGCCGTCGTCGGCCTCACGCTCTTCGGAGAGGAGTTCCGGCACGGCACGACCGGGGCCGTGCTCGCCCAGGCCTGCGCGGTGCTCGCCGCGGGCGGCCTGATCCTGCTCACGACGGAACGCCTGGGTGCGGAACGGCACGCCGCGCGGGCCGTGGACGATGAGCTCCCGGACACCGCGGCGAGCGAGGGGCTCTTGGGCACCGCGGCAGGTGACGGGCTTTTGGGCACCGCTGCGGACGGACGGGAGGCGCGGGCCGCGGAGCCGGTGCCCGGCAAAGAGACGGTGCCCGGGGCGACCGGACCCGTCCTGGAGATGTTCGCGGCCGAGGCCGTCCCGGAGACGGTGCCCGAGCGGCGCCGGCTGCCGTTGCTGATGCCGCTGATGTGTCTGGAAAAGGTGGAGTTCACGGACGGGCGGCCCCGTTCCGACGCCGCGCGCCGGGGGCGCCCGTCCGACGGTCCCGGCGCGCCGGACGACGCGGCCGGGACCCACGGGGCCGTTCAGACCCTGGCGCCGCCCGCCCTGAGGTAGGCCAGCGGGTCGATGTCCGAGCCGTAGCCGGGGCCTGTGCGGATCTCGAAGTGCAGGTGCGGGCCGGTGCTGTTCCCGGTGGAGCCGGAGCGGGCGATGCGCTGGCCCGCGGAGACCTGCCGCCCCTCGCGCACATTGAGCGCGGACAGGTGCGCGTACTGGCTGTACTTGCCGTCGTTGTGCCGGATGACGACCTGGTAGCCGTACGCCCCTCCCCAGCCCGCCGAGACGACCGTGCCGGAGGCCACCGCCTTCACCGACGTACCGGTGGGTACGGGGAAGTCGACCCCGGTGTGGTAGCCGCTGGACCAGGAACCGGCCTGGTGGTACGGGGTCCCGATGCCGGCCGAGACGGGGGCGACGAGGCCGGTGTGCCTCTCGGGCCGTTCCTTCGGGCGGTGGTTCTCGGTCTTCTTCGGGTGCGGTTTCGGCTTCGTGCTCTGCTGCGGTTTCGGCTTCGCACTCTGGTGCGGCTTCGGCTTCTCGCTCTGCTGCGGCTTCGGCTTCGCCGCCTGGTGCTGCTGGGGGGCCGTCGGCCGGGTCTTCGGCTTCGCCTTCTCCGCCTGGTCCTGCTGCGAGGCGACCGGCCGGGTCTTCGTCCCGG
Source organism: Streptomyces sp. NPDC006435 (assembly GCF_040612315.1). Taxonomy (NCBI): domain Bacteria; kingdom Bacillati; phylum Actinomycetota; class Actinomycetes; order Kitasatosporales; family Streptomycetaceae; genus Streptomyces; species Streptomyces sp. NPDC006435. The sequence goes on along the minus strand of NZ_JBEXPY010000067.1, from coordinate 4,571 downwards.
TCCCGGTGGTCCGGTCGTGGGACCTGGCCGCCTGGCGCTCGGGGGCCGCCGCGCGGTGCTCGGGCTCCGCCGCGCCCGCCTTCGGCTGCTTCGTCCGGGCCGGGGTCTCCGCCCGCGACTTCGCCTCGGGTGCCTGGGCCGTGCGCCGCGGCCGGGCGGCCGGGTCGATGCTCAGCCGCTGCCCGGGGAAGATGAGGTCCGGATCGTCCCCCACGACCTCCCGGTTGGCCTCGTAGAGGCGCTGCCAGCCGCCCCGGACGTGCTCGGACGCCGCGATCGCGGAGAGCGAGTCGCCGCGGGCCACGGTGTACGACTCGCGCTTGCCGGGCACCGCGGTCGGCGAGGCGGCCGCGGCCGCCTGCTTCGCCCGCGCCTTCCGGTCGGCGGCCTGTTCCTGCTTCTCCTGCTTCTCCTGCTTCTCCGACGCCCGCACGCGATCGGTGCGTTGCGACTGCGGGGCGATGTCGGCGGTGTCGCCGCTCCTGGTCAGTCCCGCCTTCGTCGAGCAGCCCGGCCAGGCGCCGGGGCCCTGCCCTTCGAGCACCTTCTCGGCGATGGCTATCTGCTGGTCCTTGGTGGCCAGGTCGGCGCGCGGGGCGTAGAGCGTGCCTCCGTAGGCCGCCCAGGTCGAACGGGTGAACTGCAGTCCGCCGAAGTAGCCGTTGCCGCTGTTGATGTGCCAGTTGCCGGTGGACTCGCAGGCGGCGACCTTCTCCCAGACGTCCGGGGAGGCGGCGCCCGCCGGGGCCGCCGCCAGGAGCGGGAGCGCGAGGCCCGCACCGCCCGCGGTGACCGTGAGCGAGGCACGGTTGATCCGGCTGGGCTGATATTTGCGGTGCCGTCCGTTCGCGGCCATGACTTGGCTCCCCCACAGGCAATAGGACACGTCGCAAGCGCCCAACTTATGTGCAGTCAAAGGGAGATGACAAGAGAGCACCCGTATTCGCCCGTCACATCCGCCCCGTCCCCCGCCGTGGCACGGCACGGCGGGGGCGAGCGGGGCACCTGGACGCACGGACTTTTCCGGACCAATGGGGGTTCATGCGGACCCTTACAGGGTTCTGACGCCTCGTCGGGTTCGGTCGGTCAGTCCCGCGACAGTTCGGCCTCGGCCGCCGCCAGTGCGGCGAACTCCTCCTCCGGGGCGTTCGCGACGAGCCGGTGCCGGCTGTACAGGGCGAAGTAGGCCAGCGCCACCCCGTACACCCCGAGGGCGATGAACGCCGCGTCCCGGTCCACCAGGAAGGTCGCCACCAGCGCCGAGCAGGCCAGCACGAGGGCCACGGACGAGGTGAGCGCGCCGCCGGGCGTGCGGTAGGGCCGTTCGAGATCCGGCTCGCGGCGGCGCAGCACGACGTGGGAGAGCGCCATCAGCGCGTAGCTGATGGTGGCGCCGAAGACGGCGACGTTCAGCATCCGGCCGCCGTTGCCGACCCAGGCGGCCAGCGTGAAGCCGATCGCTCCGGGGATCAGCAGGCCGAGGTAGGGGGACCTGCGGCGGTTGGTGAGCGAGAGGAAGCGTGGCAGGTACCCGGCCCGGGACAGCGCGAACAACTGGCGGGAGCCGGCGAAAATCAGCGAGAAGAACGAGGCCACCAGACCGGCGAGACCCGCGTAGTTGACGAACCGGCTCAGGCCGGTGGGTCCGCCGTCGCCCTCCAGCGCGACCACGAGGGGGTTTCCGGCCTCCTGGATGGCCTTGGCGCCCTGCGCTCCGGTGGCGGAGAGGAAGGTGAGCACCGCCAGGCCCACCAGTACGGTCAGCGAGATGGCCAGCGCCTTCGGCATCGACCTGACCGGGTCCTTGGCCTCCTCGGCGGCGAGCGGCACGCCCTCGACGCCGAGGAAGAACCACATGCCGAAGGGGAAGGCGGCCCAGATGCCGAGCAGCCCGAAGGGCAGCCAGGACGAGGAGCCGAACGCGCCGGTGTCCACCGGGATGTCGTCGAGGCGGCTCGCGTCGAACTCGGTGAACGCTCCGATGGCGAAGACCAGCAGGGCGGCCACCGCGATGGCGGTCACGACCAGGCTGAACCGCAGAGCCTCGCCGACGCCCCACAGGTGGATGCCGATGAAGACGACGAAGCACGCGAGGTAGACGGGCCAGCCGGAGGTGAGGCCGAACAGGCCGAGCGATTCGACGTAGTCACCGATGAACAGCGAGATGGCGGCCGGGGCGAGGATGTACTCGATGAGGATCGCCGTGCCGGTGAGGAAACCGCCCCAGGTCCCCAGGGCGCGCCGCGCGAAGCCGTAACCGCCGCCCGCGGTGGGCAGGATGGCGGAGAGTTCGGCGAGCGCGAAGACCAGGCACGCGTACATCAGGCCCATCAGCACGGTGGCCGCGGCCAGTCCGCCGAAGCCGCCCTTGGAGAGGCCGATGTTCCAGCCGGAGTAGTCGCCGGACACGACGTAGGCGACGCCGAGTCCGGTCAGCAGGAGCCAGCCCGCACTGCCCCGGCGCAGGGTGCGGCGGTGCAGGTACTCGTCCACGCCGGACGCCCCGTCGCCGGGGCCGCCCGGCGGGCTGGTGGTGGTACCGGTTCCCTGGGTCATGGGGCGCTCCAGTCGTGTGTCGGCGGCGCTGCGCCGGGGCGTGGGGGCGAAGAGCGAGCCTTCGGCAAAGGTTCGGTGGCACACCTTTGTGGAACGCCGGGGGAAACACAAGGGGCGTACGTAAAAGAGTGGTTACGGATGCGCACCGCACCACCGCCGGGCCCACCCGACGACCGCACCCCGGAAGGAGGCGCCGGCCGACACGACGTCACGACGGCGGCATCCGTGACGACAACAGCGCCCGTGCGCCGATGCCGCACACGACCCCGACACCTCCGCGCGAACACCCTTCCCGGGCAACGGCGGAATCATCCCTTCGACCCGTGACGGAACTCCGGCACCCCTCTCGTCGCCGCCACCCTCCGGCCCCCTTCCCAAGCAATGGTCAACTGCCATACCTTATGGATCTCGGTGCACCCAAGGAGGAATCCCGTGGCAGACCGCACACCCCCGCTCGCCGTCGAGGAGCTGCGCTCGCTCGTCGCGAACGGGTCGATCGACACCGTCGTGCTGGCATTCCCCGACATGCAGGGGCGGCTCCAGGGAAAGCGGTTCGCCGCCGGGTTCTTCCTCGACGAGGTTCTGGAGCACGGCACCGAGGGCTGCAACTACCTGCTGGCCGTGGACACCGACATGAACACCGTCGACGGCTACGCGATGTCCTCCTGGGAGCACGGCTACGGCGACTTCGCCATGGTCCCGGACCTCGCCTCGCTGCGGCTCGTCCCCTGGCACGAGGGCACCGCCCTGCTGCTGGCCGACCTCGCCTGGCACGACGGCAGCCCGGTCGTCGCCGCGCCGCGCCAGGTTCTGCGCCGCCAGCTGGACCGGCTGGCCGGACTCGGCTACCGGGCCCAGGTGGGCACGGAGCTGGAGTTCATCGTCTTCAAGGACAGCTACGAGGAGGCGTGGGACCGCGACTACCGCGGGCTGACCCCGGCCAACCAGTACAACGTCGACTACTCCATCCTGGGCTCCGGCCGTGTGGAACCGCTGCTGCGCCGCATCCGCAACGAGATGCAGGCCGCCGGGCTGACCGTCGAGTCGGCCAAGGGCGAGTGCAATCTCGGCCAGCACGAGATCGCCTTCCGCTACGACGAGGCGCTGATCACCTGCGACCAGCACGCCGTCTACAAGACGGGCGCCAAGGAGATCGCCGCGCAGGAGGGCGTCTCGCTGACCTTCATGGCCAAGTACGACGAGCGCGAGGGCAATTCCTGCCACATCCACCTCTCGCTCACCGACGGCGACGGCGACAACGCGATGGCGGGCGACGGCCCGGACGGCATGTCGCCGCTGATGCGGCACTTCCTGGCCGGGCAGCTCGCCGCGCTGCGCGACTTCTCGTTGCTGTACGCGCCGAACATCAACTCCTACAAGCGGTTCCAGCCCGGGTCGTTCGCACCGACCGCCGTCGCCTGGGGTCATGACAACCGCACCTGTTCGCTGCGGGTGGTCGGTCACGGCCGCTCCCGCCGTTTCGAGAACCGGCTGCCCGGCGGCGACGTCAACCCGTACCTCGCCACCGCCGGGCTGGTCGCCGCGGGGCTGTACGGCGTGGAGCACGAACTGCCGCTGCCGGAGGTGTGCACCGGCAATGCCTACACCGCCGAGTACCAGCAGGTGCCGACCACCCTGCGCGAGGCCGCCGACCTGTGGGAGGCCAGCCCCATCGCCAAGGAGGCCTTCGGCGAGGAGGTCGTCGCGCACTACCTGAACATGGCGCGTGTCGAACTCGCCGCGTACGACGCCGCCGTGACCGACTGGGAACTGCGCCGTTCCTTCGAACGTCTGTGACCTCCGTCCCGCCCCCCGGCTCCCGTTCCCGTTCCCGTTCCCGTTCCCGTTCCCGATGATCGAGGCCCGTACGTGTCCCATCAGCCCGAACCCCGCAACCTGGACGTCCTGAACCCGGCCACGGCCGAGGTCGTCGCGACCGTCCCGGCCGCCACCCCCGCCGACGTCGACGCGGCCGTCGTCCGCGCCGCCACCGCCCAGCGCGCCTGGGCCGCCGC
>NZ_JBEXPY010000066.1:0-36936 GCF_040612315.1 Streptomyces sp. NPDC006435 | reverse complement strand
GGCCCTTCCGACTCTACCAGAACCTTTTCCCGTTCCGTTTCCGGACCGGATTCCGAATTCTCGGTGACCGTCGAAGTGGTCTTTTGCCTTTCGGCGGATTCAGACTCTACCAGCCCTTTTCCCTCTCCTTGACCAGCCCCTGCAGGCATGCAGGTGCCGAGTCGGAGTTAGAGTCAGGGTTTAAAAGTCGCCGCCGACCCACGACTCAAAGTCGTGTTGTGGTCAGGCAGGAGTACGACAGTACAGGCCGCCGGGAGTCGAGGCAAATCGTTTCCGGTACACCCCTAAGTCCGCGAACCGCCATGACTCGGGCGGAACCGGCACTTCTTATGACTTACGCTGCTGAACAGCACGCCGTCGCCCACAGCTGCGCCGGCGCAGATCGAGCTCCACCCCTGGGAGGCCCCTATGACCACTGTGACGTCCCCTCTTGCCGGACGTGCCATCGGGCTCGCCGCGGTACCGGACCCTGTCTTCTCCGGCGCGATGGTGGGCCCCGGTACCGCCATCGACCCCGTGCGCGAGCCGTCCGAGGCGGTGTCGCCGGTCGACGGCGTGATCGTCTCCCTGCACCCGCACGCCTTCGTCGTCGTGGACGAGCACGGGCACGGGGTGCTCACGCACCTGGGCATCGACACCGTTCAGCTCAATGGCGAGGGCTTCGAACTGCTCGTGAACAAGGGGGACAACGTCACCCGGGGCCAGGGCATCGTGCGCTGGAACCCCGCGGACGTCGAGGCGGCCGGCAAGTCGCCCGTGTGCCCGGTCGTGGCACTGGAGGCCACCACCGACTCCCTCTCCGACGTCCGTGAGGACGGCGACGTGAAGACCGGAGACACCTTGTTCGGTTGGCAGTGACGGAATCGGCGCGATGACGGCCGACTGGATATCCACCGCGGCAGCACGGGCCGCCGCACAACCGGAGACGGGTGAAATGGAGACAACGCTGCGAGGCGTCGGTGTGAGCCACGGAGTGGCGATCGGCGAAGTGCGTCACATGGGTACGGCGGTGCTCGAACCGCCGGCCAAGCAGATCCCCGCCGAGGAGGCCGAGCGCGAACAGGGGCGCGCCCGGCAGGCCGTGGAAGCGGTGGCGGCCGATCTGACGGCGCGCGGCAACCTGGCCGGCGGCGAGGCCCAGCACGTGCTGGAGGCCCAGGCCATGATGGCCCAGGACCCGGAGCTGATGGCCGATGTCGAACGTCGTATCGCCGTCGGCAGCACCGCCGAGCGCGGCGTCTACGACGCCTTCGCCTCCTACCGGGCGCTGCTCGCCAACGCCGGGGAGTACCTGGCGGGGCGCGTCGCCGACCTCGACGATGTGCGCAACCGGATCGTGGCCCGTCTGCTCGGTGTGCCGATGCCCGGTGTGCCGGACAGCGACGAGCCCTACGTCCTCATCGCGCGGGACCTGGCGCCCGCCGACACGGCGCTGCTCGACCCGGCCCTGGTGCTCGGTTTCGTGACCGAGGAGGGCGGGCCGACCAGTCACAGCGCGATTCTGGCGCGGGCGCTCGGGGTGCCCGCCGTGGTGGCGCTGCCCGGTGCCGGTGAGCTGGCCGAGGGCACGGTCATCGCCGTGGACGGCAGCACGGGCGAGATCTTCGTCGACCCGAGCGTCGAGAAGCGTGCCGAGATGGAGCAGGCCGCCGCCGCGCGCAAGGCCGCACTGTCGGCCTCCACCGGACCCGGCGCGACCTCCGACGGCCACAAGGTCCCGCTGCTCGCCAATGTCGGCGGGCCCGGCGACGTACCGGCGGCGGTCGAGGCCGGGGCCGAGGGCGTGGGGCTGTTCCGTACGGAGTTCCTGTTCCTGGACGACAGCGAGCAGGCTCCCTCCGAGGAGAAGCAGGTCGCCGCGTACCGGGCCGTGCTGGAGGCGTTCCCCGAGGGACGGGTCGTCGTGCGGGTGCTGGACGCCGGTGCCGACAAGCCGCTGGACTTCCTGACGCCGGCCGACGAGCCGAACCCGGCGCTGGGCGTGCGCGGGCTGCGGAGCCTGCTGGACCACCCGGAAGTACTGCGTACGCAGCTGACCGCGCTGTCGAAGGCGGCCGAGGGGCTGCCCGTCTACCTCGAGGTCATGGCGCCCATGGTGGCGGACCGCGCGGACGCGAAGTCCTTCGCCGACGCCTGCCGCGAGGCCGGGTTGCGGGCGAAGTTCGGCGCGATGGTGGAGATTCCGTCCGCCGCGCTGCGGGCGCGCTCGATCCTGCAGGAGGTGGAGTTCCTCTCGCTGGGCACCAATGACCTGGCGCAGTACACCTTCGCCGCGGACCGGCAGGTGGGTGCGGTGTCCCGGTTGCAGGACCCGTGGCAGCCCGCGCTGCTCGACCTGGTGGCGCTCTCTGCGGAGGCCGCCAGGGCCGAGGGCAAGAGCTGTGGCGTCTGTGGTGAGGCCGCCTCCGATCCGTTGCTCGCCTGTGTCCTGACGGGGCTGGGTGTGACGTCGCTGTCGATGGGCGCCGCGTCCATCCCCTATGTTCGCGCCACGCTGGCGAAGTACACGCTCGCGCAGTGCGAGCGCGCCGCTTCCGCCGCGCGGGCGGCGGACTCCGCCGAAGAGGCGCGGGTGGCGGCCCAGGCGGTGCTGTCGGGCGAGTAACCGCCGCTGCGGTGCCGTGTCGTGAAGGGGCTCCCTGCCGAGGGCGGGGAGCCCCTTCGGCTGTCGGCGCGGTCAGTGGTGCGGTTTCGGCTCGTCCGCGCCGAGGTCGAAGCCCGCGCAGTACTCCACGTGCGATTCCGGGGCGACCGGTTCACCGGTCTCGGCATCGGTGCAGTAGGCGTTGAAAACCTGGCCGGCGCTGAGCGGCAGCAGGCTGCCGCGCGACAGGCGCCAGCCGTGGACGCGGTCCTGGGCGCCGGGCCGACTCGTGCGGAGCACGACTCCGCCGGGTTTTTCGAGGGCGATGCCGACGGCGAGCACCGTGACGAACTCGGCCCCCTCGTCCGATTCGAGGCGGGCGGGGCCCGCGGCGTCGTCGCGCTCGGTGTGCAGGACGGCGAGCAGGTGCTCGTTGTCCGCGGGAATGCTGCAGACCAGGTGGTGGGTGCCCGGACCGGCCGCCTCCAGCATGCGGAGCAGCAGGTGGGAGGCCCGGTCGAAGGCCTCGCGGCCGACGTCCTGGCCGCAGTCGGCGCATTCGCCGAGGTTCGCCAGGAGCATCGTGGCGTACTCCCAGGTGGCCCGGCGGACGGCTCGGCCGACCAGGACCGGGATCAGGGTGTCGAGGGGTTGTCCGGTGTAGGAGACGGTGGCGCCGGCCGCCGCGATCTCGGCGGTGAAGCGGCTGCGGCTGGCCGGGGTGTCGGGGGCGAGCCCCGACTCGGCGCAGAACTCCGCGTACTCCTCGGGGTCGAAGAGAGCCACCGTGGCGTGCACGCCCTGGGCGGACAGGGACTTCAGCAGGTGCTCGACCTGCTGGAGGTAGACCGTGTGGTCGTCGAAGGCGAAGGTGCGATAGCGCCGCATCGCCGCGAAGTCCTGCTCATCGGCCAGGAGGCCGATGGTGCTGGGTGCTTCGCGGCGCAGCGTGCGTCGCATGGATGCGCCGGACCTGCGGTGTCCGGCCGTACGGATGTGCCCGCTGTTTCCGGTGCGCTTGTCGTTTCCGGTGTGATTGCCGTTTCCGGTGTGATTGCCGTTGTCGGTGTTCCCGGTGTGTGCCATGACTGTCCCCCAGTGCGCCGTAGAACATTGCTCACTCAGAGTAATCACGGGCACTGACAATGCGGACGGTCAGTGACGCTTGCGGGCGAGGTCCTCGTAGAAGTGGAGGAGCTCGATGTTGTCGATCGAGCCGGGGTTGACCGCCTTGGCCAGGGCCGTTCCCTGCAGGAGGCGTTTGACCGGAACCTCGATGCGCTTGCCGGTGAGGGTGTGCGGGATGCCGGGGACCTCGATGACCTCGTCGGGGACGTGGCGCGGCGAGAGGTTCTCCCGGATGGTCCGCTTGATGCTGTCGCGCAGCGCGTCGTCGAGCCGCGCGCCCTCGGCGAGGTGGACGAAGAGCGGCATCCAGTACCCGCCGTCGGGTTCCTCGAGGCCGATGACGAGGGACTCGCGGATCTCGGGGAGCCGTTCGACGGCCTCGTAGATGTCCGCGGAGCCCATCCGTACGCCCTGGCGGTTGAGGGTGGAGTCGGAGCGGCCGTGGATGACGACCGAGCCGCGGTCGGTGATCGTGATCCAGTCCCCGTGGCGCCAGACGCCGGGGTACATGTCGAAGTAGCTGTCGTGGTAGCGGCTGCCGTCGGGGTCGTTCCAGAAGCGGATCGGCATGGAGGGCATGGGCGCGGTGACGACCAGTTCGCCGACCTCGCCGATGAGCGGTTCACCGGCGGGGTCCCAGGACCTCAGGTCGGTGCCGAGGCAGGGTGCCTGGAGTTCGCCGATGTGGACGGGGAGGGTGGGTACCGCGCCGGCGAAGCAGCTGCAGACGTCCGTGCCGCCGCTGACGGAGGCGATCCACAGGTCGTCGTCCACCTCGTCGTGCAGCCAGCGGAAGCCGTCGGGCGGGAGGGGGGAGCCGGTGGTGGCGACGCACTGGACGCGGGAGAGGTCGAAGTCGCGCCCCGGGTGGATGCCCGCCTTGCGGCAGGCCATGACGTAGGCGGCCGAGGTGCCGAAGAGGGTCGCCCCGGTCTGCTCGGCGACCCGCCACTGGGCGCTGATGTCCGGGTGTCCCGGGCTTCCGTCGTAGAGCACGACCGTGGTTCCGGTGAGCAGGCCGGAGACGAGGAAGTTCCACATCATCCAGCCGGTGGAGGTGTACCAGAAGAAGCGGTCGTCGGGGCCCAGGTCGCAGTGCAGGCCGAGCTGCTTGAAGTGTTCGAGCAGGATGCCGCCCTGGGACTGGACGATCGCCTTGGGGAGTCCGGTGGTGCCGGAGGAGTAGAGCACCCACAGCGGGTGGTCGAACGGCACCTGCTCGAAGACGGGCTCGGTGTCCGCGGCGGTGAGGGCGGACCAGTCGAGGGCGCCCTCGGGGGCCTCGGTGCCCAGCAGCGGAATGTGGACGACGGCGCGCAGGGTGGGCAGTTCGCGGCGCAGCTCGGCGACCGTGTCGGCACGGTGGTGTTCCTTGCCCCCGTAGCGGTAGCCGTCGACGGTGAACAGGACGACGGGTTCGACCTGCTGGAAGCGGTCGAGGACGCTGCGGGCGCCGAAGTCGGGGGCGCAGGAGGTCCAGACGCCGCCGACGGCCGCGGTGGCGAGGAAGGCGACGACGGCCTCGGGGATGTTGGGGAGGTAGCCGCTGACGCGGTCGCCGGGGTTGACGCCGAGGGCGCGCAGTTCGGCGGCGAGCGAGCCGACCCGGCGGCGGAGTCCGGCCCAGGAGAGGGGGACCTGGGTGTGGGTCTCGTCGACGTGGAGCAGGGCCGGGGTGTCCGCGCGCAGGGGGTCCTCGGCGGTGCGCAGCGCGTGTTCGGCGTAGTTGAGGGTGGCGCCGGGGAACCACTGGGCGCCGGGCATGGCGCGGTCGCCGATGACGGTCTCGTACGGGGTGGAGAAGCGGATGCCGAACCATTCGGCGACGGCTTTCCAGAAGGTGTCGAGCTCGGCCACGGACCACTGGTGCAGAGCCGGGTAGCCGCCCTCGGCCGGTGCTCCGTGGTGTTCGGCCGCCCATCGCTGGAAGCGGGTGACGGCGGCGGCCTCGATCCGGTCGGGGCCCGGCTGCCAGAGGGGGGCTTCGTTGGCTGCTGCGGTCATGGGGCGGCTCCCTGGACTGTTACGCGTACGCGGGGTGGGCGTGGGTGGCGCGCACACGTGCCGGGGTGTGCGCGCGGCGGCTTTCACGGACGATGCCATGTGATCGTCTTTCGCACCAGGGTTCCCCGCCGCGGCCGGGGTGTGTACATCCCGCGGACCCCCGGGTGAACGGAAGTTGAACGGAGCCCGCGCCCGCCCCGCCGGGTGGCAGGGTGAGCTGCATGGATGGTCGTGACCTGGTGCGTTCGGTGAAATTGGTCGGTTCGGTGCGGGGGCTGCGCACGGTGCGCTCCTCCTGGCGGCGTCGCCGTGCGGACGCGCGGGCGTTGCCGGCCCGCGGTGCGGAGCGGGCGCGGGTGCCCGGCGCGGTGGTGGGGGCGGAGCCGGAGCCGGGCGGGGGCGTGGTGCGGTTCGCGCGTTCGGAGTTGCGGGTGCGGGTGGCGGTGGGCGGCGCGGTGTTCCTGGGCTGGGACGGGGCGGAGCCCACGCCCTCGTACGCGCTGGCCGGTGCGGTGCCCGAGGTGGACCCGCGGGCCGAGCTGGAGCCGGACAAGGACGGTGGCTGGCAGGTGGTTTCGGAGCGGCTGACCGTCGCGGTGTCGCGGCACGGGGCCGTGGAACTGCGTACTCCCGGCGGAGTGGTGCTCCGGCGCGAGTCGCCGCCGCGCTGGTGGGAGCCGGTGACGGACGGGGGTGCTCGGGGGCGTGCGGCTGGGGCGAGGTGGGTGCAGCGTTCCGCGGTACCGGCGGACGCCCGGTTCTTCGGGCTGGGCGGCCGGGCGTCGGGGCCGCGGCTGCGGGACGGTGTGTACGGGCTGTGGAACACCGATCCGGGCGGGCGCTTCGGGCCGGGCGACGATCCGCTGTATCTGACGATGCCGGTGCAGTTCGTGGTCTCCGACGCGGGGACGCATCTGGTGTTCCACGACAACACCTGGTCGGGGCGGGTGACGCTGCGCGAGGGCGAGGAGGGCGCGGGGTCGGGTCATGACCGTCCGGGAACGTGCGAGGTGCGGATGGACGGGGGGCCGTTGCGCTGCTGGGTGCTGGCGGGGACGCCGGCCCGGGTGCTGCAGGGCTGGGCGGGGCTCACGGGCGCTCCGGCGCTGCCGCCTTCCTGGGCGCTGGGTCCGCAGCACGCCCGGTGGGGGTTCGGGAGCGAGCGGGAGGTGCGGCGGATCGTCGCCGGGTACCGGGAGCGGGGGCTGCCCCTGTCCGCGCTGCATCTGGACATCGACCACTACGACGCGCACCGGGTGTTCACCGTCGACCACCGGCGTTTCCCCGATCTGCCGGGGCTGGCGAAGGAGCTCCGGGAGGACGGGGTGCGGCTGGTGTCGATCGTCGACCCGGCGGTGCGGGCGGAGCCGGGCGACGCGGTGTTCGACTCGGGGGCGGTGGTGGGGGGCGGCGGGGCCTTCGTCCGGGACGCGCGGGGGCGGATGGTGCGCGGGGAGGTGTGGCCCGGTGAGTGCGTCTATCCGGACTTCACCGATCCGCGGGTGCGGGAGTGGTGGGGCGGTCTGTACGAGGAGCGGCTGGCGCAGGGGTTCTCGGGGGTGTGGCACGACATGAACGAGCCGGTGTCGTTCGCCGCCTTCGGGGATCCGACGCTGCCCCGGTCGGCGCGGCACTGCCTGGAGGGCCGCGGGGGTGATCACCGCGAGGCCCACAACGTGTACGGGCTGACGATGGCGCGTGCCGGGTACGAGGGGCTGTGCCGGCTGCGGCCCGAGGAACGGCCGTTCCTGTTCTCGCGTTCCGGCTGGGCGGGAATGCAGCGGTACGGGGGCACCTGGTCCGGTGACGTGGGGACCGGCTGGCCGGGGCTGCGGGCCTCGCTGGCGCTGGTGCTGGGCCTGGGGTTGTGCGGGGTGCCGTACTCGGGGCCGGACGTGGGCGGTTTCGACGGGTCGCCGTCGCCGGAGCTGTATCTGCGGTGGTTCCAGCTGGGTGCGTACCTGCCGTTGTTCCGTACCCATGCCGCGATCGACGCGGGCCGGCGCGAGCCGTGGGAGTTCGGTCCGCAGGTGCTCGGGCACGCGCGGGCGGTGCTGGAGGAGCGGGAGCGGCTGCGCCCGTACTTCGTGACGCTGGCGCACCTGGCCCGGCTGACGGGTGCCCCGTACGTGCGGCCGCTGTGGTGGCGGGCGCCCGGGGACCGGGCGTTGCGGGAGTGCGAGGACGCGTTCCTGCTGGGTGACTGTCTGCTGGTGGCGCCGGTGCTGGAGCCGGGGGCGGACCGGCGGGCGGTGCGGCTGCCGCGGGGGCACTGGTACGACACCGCTACGGGCGAGGTGCACGAGGGGCCGGGGCAGGTGTTGCTCGACGCGCCGCTGTCCCGGGTGCCGGTGCTGGCACGGGCGGGTTCGGTGCTGCCGGTGCGGGCCGCGGACGGGGGCGTGGAGCTGGAGGTGTGGGCTCCGGTGGCGGGGCGTGCCGGGGGCGGTCTGGTGGTCCGGGACGCGGGGGACGGCTGGGAGCGGGCCGAGGTCGAGCGGTACACGTCGCGGTTGGTGGACGGGCGGGTGCTGGTGGAGCGGGAGGGCGAGGGCGAGGAGGTGCCGGTGGACCTGCCGGTTCGGGTGCGCGGGCTGCAGGACGGCGGGGCGGCCGGGTAGCGGGGCCGCCGGTCAGCGGTAACCGCCGTCGAACCAGGTGCGGACGGCCCGGGTGTGCAGGGGGAAGGCGAGTTCGGCGGGTGTGCGCAGCAGCTGGAATCCGTCGGTCTCGTCGGTGGGCACGGAGGGCGGGAGGGCGGTCGCGGGGCGCGGCGGGAGGAGACCGAAGAGGAGCAGGTGGCCGGCCGGGGAGCTGAGCGCGTCGGCGAGGCGGACGTCCTGTTCGGCGGCCTCGATCCCGGTCTCCTCGCGCAGTTCCCGGACGACGGCGTGCTTCCAGTCCTCGTCGTGGTCGATGAAGCCGCCGGGGAGGGCGAGGCAGCCGGGGCGGGGCGGGATGGTGCGGGTGATGACGACGAGTCCGGTGCCGTCCGGGTCGGTGACGGGGAGCAGGGCCACGGCGACCGGCAGCGGGTTGCGGTAGGCGGTGCTGCCGCAGGCGGCGCAGGTGCGGGGCCAGCCGACGGCCTCGGCGTACGGTGCTCCGCAGCCGCCGCAGTGGGAGTTGTCGACCGGCCGGTGGGAGTCGCTCATGGATGCGGACACGCGCGGACTGTATCCGATCCCCGGGCGCGCTCCCCCGCACTACTGGATTATGTGCTCATGACAGGTCTCGCTTTCGCTTCCCGTGCCCTGACGACCGCCGCAGCCACCCTGCTCGCCCTCGTCGCCGCCGTTCCCGTGGCCGGGGCGGCGCCCGAGCCGAAGGCGCCCGAGGAGTTCGTCGCGCTGCGTTCGGTGGATCCGACGATCATCCAGGAGATGCGCTACCCCACCGCGCACAACTTCATGGGCGTTCCGGTGGACGGCTACCGCCAGCCGCTCTGCATCCTGACCCGGCCCGCCGCCCGCGCCCTGCACCGCGCGCAGGTCCGGCTGCTGCGCCTGGGCTACTCGTTGAAGGTGTACGACTGCTACCGGCCGCAGCGGGCGGTGGACCACTTCGTGCGCTGGGCGAAGGACCTCGACGACCAGGCGATGAAGCGCGAGTTCTACCCCCGGGTCGACAAGACGCGGCTGTTCGCGGACGGTTACATCGCGGAGAAGTCCGGGCACAGCCGGGGCAGCACGGTGGACCTGACGCTGGTGGAACTGCCCGCCGCACCGACCCCGCCGTACCTGCCCGGTCAGGAGCAGGTGCCCTGTCACGCGCCCGCGGCCGACCGCTTCCCGGACAACTCCGTGGACATGGGCACGGGGTTCGACTGCTTCGACACGCTCTCCCACACCGATGACCCTCGCGTCCGGGGGAAGCAGCGCGCCCACCGGCAGTTCCTGAAGAAGACCCTCGCCGACGTCGGCTTCGTCAACCTGGCCGAGGAGTGGTGGCACTACACCTTCAAGCCCGAGACGTTCCCGGACACCTACTTCGACTTCCCGGTGGCCAGGAGGTCCGTGGCGGGGCACTGAGGACCCTTCGGACGACCCCGGCCCATGCCCGGGCCGGGGCGTGGAAGGGGCGGCCGGTAGCACCCCCGCGGATTCCGGCCGCCCGCTTCTCCCACTTCGACGCGAACCGGCCGTTTCCGGTTGCCGTTCGAGCCATTACGGTGCCCGTATGTCACAGCAGACGTTCGATTCCTACGAAGAGTTCTGGCCCTATTACGTGGCGATGCACTCCAGAGCGGCGACCCGCTGGGTCCATCTGACGGGCACGCTGACGGGGCTCGCGGTCAGCGCCTACGGCCTGGCGCGGGGGCGTCGGAGGTACCTGGCCGCGTTGCCGCTGATCGGTTACGGGACGGCCTGGCCCGCACACTTCCTGATCGAGGGGAACAACCCGGCCACCTTCGGACATCCGGCCTGGTCGCTGCGCGGCGACGTGCAGATGATCCGGATGATGCTGGCGGGGCGCGACCGGGAGCTGGCGGAGATCGCGGCCAAGTGGCTCGCCGACCACCGCTGACGGCGGCGCGGCCGACGGTCCGCGCGACCGGCGGGTGAGGTCTTCCCGCCCCGGCACCGGACGGCACACGGCCCGGACCCCGGTCGGCGGGGGGCCGGGCCGCACACCGTGGTCCGGGCCCGGGACGTCACGTCGTGGCGGGTTCGACGCGGGACGTCACGTCGTGGCGGGTTCGCGGACGCGTTCCGCGCGGGCCAGGGCGTGTTCGACCACCGTGGCCAGGACCTCCCGCACCGAGGGGCGGTCGCGCGCGTCGCACATGAGCACGGGCACCTCGGGGTCCAGGTCCAGTGCGGCCTGCACCGTCCCGGTGGGGAACCGGTCGGCCCCCTCGAAGCAGTTCACCGCGACGGCGAACGGGATGGCTCGGCGTTCGAAGTAGTCGACCGCCGCGAAGCAGTCCTCCAGACGCCGGGTGTCCGCGAGCACGACCGCGCCCAGGGCGCCCTGCGCCAGTTCGTCCCACAGGAACCAGAAGCGGTCCTGTCCCGGTGTGCCGAAGAGGTAGAGCACCAGGTCCTCGCGGAGGGTGATCCGGCCGAAGTCCATGGCCACCGTGGTGGTGGTCTTCGCCTCCACCCCGGCCAGGTCGTCCACCGGACGGCCCGCCTCGCTCAGCCTCTCCTCCGTGCGCAGCGGCCTGATCTCGCTGACCGCGCCGACCAGGGTCGTCTTGCCCACTCCGAAGCCGCCCGCCACCAGGATTTTCAGGGTAACGGGCTCCACGGGCCGCTTCTTGCGGCTAGAGCGCCCGAAGGCCATTGATCACCTCGCGAAGAATGTTCACGTCCGGCAGCTCGGCCGGCGGAACGGGACGGGTCACATGCACCAGTTCGTCCTCGACGAGGTCGCCGACCAGCACCCGGACCACCCCTACGGGGAGGTCCAGGCCGGCCGCGAGCTCGGCGATCGACTGGGGCACGCCGGAACAGAGCTCGACGATCTCCACGTGTTCCGGGGAGAGCGTCTGGTCCCTGCCCGGATCGTCGGCCTCCGGTTCGGGGACGACGATCGCGATCAGGTCGAGCCGGTGGTGGGAGTCGCTGCTGGTACGGCCCCGGGTCATCGCGTACGGACGGACCACCGGCCCCGCTTCGGCGTCGTACCAGTGCGAGGCCTGCGGGTCGGTGGACGTTGCCGGAGATCTGGAGGATTCGGCGCTCACCGTCCACTCACCCCCCGGCGGCCGAACCGGGCGTCCGTGGGGCGTTGGCCAGGTGGGCGCCGACCCGCTTGACCATCAGCGTCATCTCGTACGCCACCTGGCCGACGTCGGAGTCCGCGTCGGCCAGCACCGCGAGGCAGCTGCCGTCCCCGGCCGCGGTGACGAAGAGGAACGCCTCGTCGAGCTCGACGACGGTCTGGCGGACCCTGCCCGCGTCGAAGTGCCGCCCGACGCCCTTGGCGAGGCTGTGGAAGCCGGAGGCGACGGCCGCCAGGTGCTCGCTGTCCTCGCGGGTCAGGCCCTTCGACGTGCCGGTGGCGAGACCGTCGCTGGAGAGCACCAGCGCCTTGTGGATGCTGGAGACCCGCTCGACGAGTTCGTCGAGGAGCCAGTTGAGCTGGCCCGAGCCATGGCGTGCGGCATCGGTCGCAGCGACGTTCGGTGCGGTCATGGACCGTCCCCTCCCGGAGTGGTTCCTTGTGCTGTGTCACCGGGACCGGACACGTCCTCGGCGTTCTGCCGACGTCCGCGCTGCCAGCCGCGTTGGAGCGAAGCCATGCGGCTGCGTACCTCGTCCGCGTCGCGGTCGAAGTCCTGGGCCGGGTCCGTCCGGGACGGTTCCGCGTCACGGAGGCCCGAGTCCTCGCGCAGCTGCGGGGCGAGGCTGGCCTGCCGGACGCGGCGGGGCAGCCCTCCCACGGTCTCGCGGGTGCTCGGGGCCCCGGAGGGAGCGGGCCCTGCGGGTGTGGCGGGCTCGGTGGGTTTCCGGAAGCCGGTGGGCTGCCGGGGTTCGGTGGCGGCACCGGAGTGCCACGGGGCGGCGGTCGGCGGCGTGCCGCCCAAGTCCGGCGATTCGGCGCCCGGTCCGGGGCGCTCGGTGTCGATGGGCCTGGGGCCGGTGGTCTCGGCGGGGCCCCGCCCGGCGGTCGCGGAGCGTGCCCGGCCCGCCTCGTCGACCCGGCGGCCGTTGTCGGCGACCAGGGTCGGCGGCTTGCGGCGGGGCAGCGGCACGGGCCTGCCGGGGTGGGTGTCGGCCGCGGTCCCGGCCGGCCGGTCCGCGGCCTGCTGGTGCTGGTCGCGGCCGCCGTCGCGGCGCAGCTCGCGGGCCCGGAAGATGCCGCCGCGCTCGCTCTCGGTGTCGTCCAGGTCGGAGGCGCCGCCCAGCAGCGGGTCGAGCAGCGGGTCGAGGGCCTGGTCGTCGTCGAAGTCCAGTGCCCCGACGGGGCCTTCGAGCTCCACGGGGCCGTCCAGGAGGGCCGGGTCCACGAGGCCGGTCGGCACGGGGGCGAGGGGGGAGGTCCGGCCGGCCCGGCGGTCCGGCGTGCCGTCGCCGCCCGTCGCCTCGCCGGCCTTCCGCCCGCCCGCGCCGATCGCCCGCTCGGCCCTGCGGTCCAGGCGGAATCCGGTGCCGTGGGTGTCCGGGGCGTCGGTGAGCAGCGTCGCCGGGATGAAGACGACTGCGGTCGTGCCCCCGTAGGGGGAGGGCTGCAGCGAGACCCGGACGTTCTGGCGCTGCGCGAGGCGGCTGACCACGAACAGGCCGAGCCGGTCGGTGTCGGAGAGCTCGAACTCGGGGGTCTCGGCGAGCCGCAGGTTGGCGTCCAGGAGGACTTCGGCGGGCATGCCCAGGCCGCGGTCGTGGATCTCCAGCGTGAAGCCGTTGGCGACGCGTTCGCCGTGCACCTGGACCGCGGTGTGCGGGGGCGAGAACACGGTCGCGTTCTCGAGGAGTTCGGCGATCAGATGGGTGAGGTCGGCGACCGCGGGGCCGCCCACGCCGATGCGCGGCAGCCGGCGGACCTCGATCCGCTCGTAGTCCTCGACCTCGGCGACCGCCGCCCGCACCACGTCCATCAGCTGGATCGGCTTGCGCCACTGGCGGGAGGGCGCGGCGCCGGAGAGGATCACCAGGCCCTCGGCGTGGCGCCGCATGCGGGTGGTCAGGTGGTCGAGGCGGAAGAGGTCCGCGAGTTCGTCGGTGTTCTCGGTCCGGCGCTCCATCGTGTCCAGGAGCGTCAGCTGGCGGTGCAGCAGCACCTGGTTGCGGCGGGCGAGGTTGACGAACACCTCGGACACGCCGCGCCGCATGTCGGCCTGCTTGACCGCGGCCTCGACGGCCGCCCGTTGCAGGGTGTTGAGGGCCTGGCCGACCTGGCCGATCTCGTCGCGCTCGTACTGGAGGTGCGGGGCCTCCGTCTCCACGTCGACCTGCTCCCCCGAGGCCAGGCGGCGCATCACGCTGGGCAGTCGCACGCCGGAGACCTCGTGGGCGTCCTTGCGGAGCCTGGAGAGGTCGCGGATGAGTTCGCGGCCGATGCGCACGGAGACGAACAGCGAGGCGACCAGGGCGAGGAATCCGAGGACGCCCGCGACGCCGGCCTTGATCAGGACGCCGTACCCGGCGGGTTTGCCGCGATCCTGGAAACGGTTGCCCATCTCGGTGGAGTCGTTGGCCAGCCGCTCCAGGACCGGTGCGGCCGCCTCCTGCCAGCGCTCGGCGTCGACGGCCCGCGGGTCCTGGGTGGGGCCGTTCTGGACGAGGGTCCTCTCCGCGGTCCTGAGCGGTTCGCTGTCCGGGCTCGCCCAGTACTGCTCGATGCGCTGCCGCTCCGACGCGGGAAGCATCTCGACGTTGATCTCGTAGAGCAGTTCGCGATTGGCCATGAGGTCGGAGACCTGGCGCAGTTCGGCGGCGGTGAGCCGGCCCGCGATGAGCGACGAGGCGATCAGGGCGTCCTCGCGGGAGAGCATCTCGCGGGCGCGGGAGATTCCGACCAGGGCCCGGACCTGCTTGTCCATCGACACGTTCTCCATCGTGCGGAGACCGGTCAGAAAGCGGTAGCAGGGATCTATGAGCCGTCCGTAGAACTCCATCGCCTTGGAACGGTCGATGGTGCGCTCGTCGACCGATTCGCGCAGTGCGCCGAGTCCCTCCACGGTGCCCAGGATGGAGTCGAGCTGGGAGCCGTCCTCGGAACTGAGTGCCCCGCGAATGCCCTTCTGGCGCGCGCCGTCCTTGAGGCCCGTCAGGACACGGTCGGTTGCCGCCCGTTGACGTTGCAGGTGGGGAAGGGCGTCGGAGGCCCTGGGGTCGGCGAGGAAGACGAGGGTCTGACGGCGCTCGTCCTGAATGGCCCGGACCGTGTCCTCCATCGGATGGCCGACCTTCTCCACGATGGCGCTCGCACTTATCAGCTGTCTGGCCTCGCGCCCCGTCAGATAGGTGGCGAATCCCCAGAGCCCGGTGAGGGAGACGAGCGGCACCAGCAGCAGCGCCACGATCTTCCTGCGGATGGACTTTCCGCGAAAGCGCATGGACTCCCCCAGCTCGACCCCGTGTGCCGGGGGTCGTGTTCCGTCAACAAACGGCGCGAGCCTACTACCGACACGGAGACAACTCGAAGAGACGTCCGGACGATTTTCAGCCGCGCCACTCGGTATTGATCATGGGTTGTCCCGGTATTCCGGGCAATGAAATTCGCGAAAGCGGCAGAAGAGACCCACCAATGCTTCACTCTGTTCGACAGGGCAGTTGGCTGGAATTATTCGCTCCATGACGGATCGGGGGAATCTTCACGACCGGCCACTCGTCCGTCTGTACGGGACATCTGTACGGGGTAGGGGCGGTACGGGGTGAAACGGTGTCCGCGAGGCGGGATCATGGTGGGGGGTCGCGACCTCGGTCCGCCGAAGGAAACCGGAAGAAACCGGTGAGGGCAGGACGGTCCGGGCCGCCCGCGTAGAGACGACGCGGGCCGGGCAGCAACCCTGAAGTCGGACAGTGGTGGGGAGTTGAGAGTCCTTGGAAACGGAAGAGCGCCGGGGTGCGGTGCTGTCGGCACCGGCCGCGGCGGCACGCCCGACGGCGAACGGGGCGAGGATCCCGCGCCAGCAGCTGTGGGTGGAAGAGCCCGCGGGACGGCGCCGGATGCCGGACCCGGTCCGCACGTCCGCCGTGCGCGCGGTTCTCATCATGTCGCTGACGATCATTCAGGCGATGGTGGCGTTCCTGTGCACGCTGACCGGGTCCTGGCTGGCGTTCCCGATGGTGCTGAGCAGTGTGGCCAGCACGGTGGTCGCGACCTGGTCGGTGCTGGACGTCTGGATCACCCGGCAGGTCTGGAACCAGCGCAACGGCGTGGTCTCCGCGCCGAGCAGTTCGGCACGGCAGCTGCGCCGCGAGCGGCGCAGGGCACGGCGGGCGGCCCGGGCCGCGAAGCGGGACGAGGCGCGGATACGCCGCCGGGGCACGGGAAACCTCTCACAGGCCTGAGCGCCCCGGACGGGGCCGGGATCTCCCGTCCGGATCGTGCCCGGCCCCTGTGGCCCCGGGCGCGATCCGGGCGGGAAGTCCCGGGGGCCGGGAACGCCCCTGTGGCGTGCTTCGGAGGTCCCGCCCGGCCGGGTACTTCCTAGGCTTCCTGTTCCGCGGGGGTCCGGTCGGTACCGGGCGGCGTCGTGGCGCGCTTGAACATGCGGGTGGCGGTGATCTCGCCGTGCACCGTCTCGCCGCCCGGGTCCTGCTGCGGCAGGCCAGGGCGCAGGTGCTCCTCCACGCTGATGTACTTCAGCCCGGCCCGCAGATCCGCGTCGTTGCGCAACCGGATGACCAGCGGGAATTCGGCGAGTGCCGTGGTGTCGAACAGCCCGGTCGTGTAGAGCAGCTGCACACCCAGGGCGTCGGACACCGCGCGCTGGAGCTCCAGCAGATAGGTGGCGTTGGCGCGGCCGATGGGGTTGTCCAGGAAGAGGGTGCCCGCGTGCCGGTGCTGGTGGCGGTCCCGGCCCCGGTCGTTGCTGCGCAGCGCGGCCATGGTGCAGTACAGGGCGATGGCGGCGGTGAGCAGCTGGCCGCCGGAGAAGACGTCGCCCATCTGTCCGACCGGGACGCGCTCGGCGCGGAGCACCGCGTCCGGCTTGAGGATCTCCACGGCGATGCCCCTGGGCTCCAGCGCCGCCTGCACACCGCGCAGCAGGAGGGACATGCCGTCCCTGCGCAGGTCGGAGTTCTTCCTCAGCGCGGCACGGGTGGCCTCGTCGATGACCTCGCCGAGCCGCTCGGTGAGGGTCGCCTGGTCGGGTTCCTCGAAGCGGATGCGGAGGAATTCCTGACCGGACCACTCCCCCAGTCCTTCCGGGAGCCGGGAGAGCCGCTGGGCCGAGCGCAGGGTGGTGAGCGCGGACTCCACGAGACCGCGCAGCCGGTCGACGATGGAGTCGCGGTTGCGTTCCAGCTGGGCCAGTTCGTCGGTGAGCACGCGGAGCCGGGGCGCGAAGGCGGCGGCCCACTTCTCGGCGTGCTCGGGCAGCGCGGCGGCGGGCAGCTCGCGGATCTGCTGGCGCGCGGGGGTGCGGACCTGTTCGTAGCGGGTGGAGTTGGCGTGCCGTACGAGGATGTCGCTCGCTTCCCGTACGGAGCTCTCGGCGGCGGAGAGGTCGGTGGCGCAGCCGCGCAGTGAGCGGCGGGCCTCGGCCGCGGACTGCCGGGCCTCGTCGAGGCTGCCGGGGTACGGCTCGGGGGCCTCCGCGTCGTCGTCCGCGCCGTGGTCCCTGAGCAGGTCCCGCAGGAGCGCGGCCGTCTCGTCGAAGCCGCCCGCCGAGTCCTCCGCGGTGCGGTGGGCGTGCAGCAGCTCGGCGTGGGCGGCGCGGGCGGTGTCCAGCGCCGCGGTGGCGGAGGCCAGTTCGGCCGTGGCGGTGCGCAGGAGCGCCTGGGCCTGCTCGGCGTCGGCGGGCACCAGCTCGTCGGGGAGTTCGGTGTGGTGGGACTCGCCGTCGGCCGGGGCCAGGCGCTCGGCCTCGCCCCGCAGCCGGCCCAGTTGCTCGCTCGCCGTGGAGGCCCGGGTCTCCAGGAGCTGCACCAGGGACTCGGCACGGGCCGCGGCGGCCTGCCGGGAGGGCCCGTCGGCGCCGTCGGTTCCTTCGAGGAGCTGGGCGGCCCGGGTGCGGACCTTGTTGGTGAGCCGGTCCAGCTCGGCGAGGGCGGCGCTCTCGTCGCTCTCCGCGCGGGCCTGTTCGGCGCGCAGATCCGCGCCGACGCCCACCTTCTCGTACAGCTGGGAGGCGGCCCGGTACGCCTCGCGCAGGGCGGGGAGCGCGGGGCGCGGGGCGTCGCCGTCGGGCTCCGGGAGCTGCTCGGGGGCGCCCGCGATCTCGGCGCGCTCGGCGCGCAGGGCACGGGCCGTGCGCCGGGCGTCGTCGGCGGCGCGCTGCGCGGCCCTGCGGTCCTCGTCGGCGGCGCGGGCCCGCTCCAGGAAGACGGTGGCACGGGCCTCGGACTCGGCCGCCTCGTCGGTCAGTTCGCGGAGCTTCACCTGCCAGCCGGCGCGTTCGCGCAGCCGGTACGCCAGGCCCGCGAGGGCGTCGGCGGCCCGGCGGGCGCGCTGGGCCGCCTCCTGGCGCTCGTCGCGGACGCGGGCGGTGTCCGCGGCCGCCTCGTCGGCCTCGGCGCGCACCGTACGGGCTTCCGCGAGTTCGGCCTCGGCGGTCTCCGCGACGGTGCGGGCGGTGCGGGCGGCCCCGGCGAGTTCGGCGAGCATGCCGGGCGGGCAGTCGGCACGCCAGGAACCGATGCGGGCGGCGAGGGAGCGGTCCGCGGTGAGCCGGGCGGCGAGGGAGCGGATGTCCTCGTCGCGGGCCGCGGCCCGGGTCCTGAGCGCCTGTCGTTCCTCGTCGGCCGCGTGCTCGTCGTGCATCGCCGGGTTCGGCGGGACGAGGAACACGCCCTCGGTGTGCGGGCCCGCGGCCGGGACGGGGGCGAGCAGCGCCGCGGCGGTGCCGACGGCGACCGCGGAGCGCGGCAGCAGGGCGGCGCCGTCGAGGACCTCGCGGGCGCGGGCGTGCGAGTCGGGGTCGGTGATGACCACGCCGTCGACCAGTTCGGGGCGGGTGGCGAGGACCGCCGCGTGGTCGGCGGGGTCCACGGCCTGGGCGAGGTACCGCCAGCCGGGCAGGGCGGGGATGCCGTGCTCGCCGAGGTACTCGACGGTGGCCAGGACGTCGGGCCCGGGGGGCAGCAGGCCGCCGTCGCCGAGCGCGCCGAGGATCCGCGCGTCGTCGGCGGCCGCAGTGCGCAGTTCGAAAAGACGCCGTTCGGCGGAGCCGATGCCCTGGTCGAGCAGCTCCCGCAGTTCGTCGGCGCTGCGGTCGAACTCCTGGGCCGTGAGCGGCCGTTCGCGATCGCCGGGCTGCTGCCCGGTGCCGGTGGGCGCGTGGTCGCCGCGGGCGGACCGGTCGTCCTGCTCTGCCCCGGCGGGGCGCGGGCCCGTTCCGGCCGGGCCGGTGTCCGTGTCGGTGCCGTCCGTGCCGTGCGGCGCGGGAAGGCCCAGCAGGTCGGCCAGCCGGTGGTCGGCGGCGATCGACTCGGCGGCCCTGAACTCGGCCTCGTACGACTGTTCCGCGGCCTGCGCGGCGTCGGCGGCGCGGGCCGCGGCGAGTTCGGCGCGGCTCTCGGCGGCCGCGGCCTCCCTGGCCCGGTCCGCGGCCGAGCGGGCGGCCTCCCTGGCGGTGTCCCAGGCGGCGACGGCG
This sequence comes from Streptomyces sp. NPDC006435, assembly GCF_040612315.1. Classification (NCBI taxonomy): domain Bacteria; kingdom Bacillati; phylum Actinomycetota; class Actinomycetes; order Kitasatosporales; family Streptomycetaceae; genus Streptomyces; species Streptomyces sp. NPDC006435. Next base: position 18,004 of record NZ_JBEXPY010000066.1, on the reverse strand, counting down.
GCCTGCTCGGCGTCGCTCGCGGCGAGGGCTGCGCGCGCCGGGTCGGCGTCCGGCGCGGTGTCGTCGAGCCAGCCGGCCCGTACCGCCTGGGCCGTCTCCTGTTCGACCTCGGCGAGGCGCTGGCGCAGGTGTCCGGCCTCGCTGCGGGCGCGCTGGGCCTCGGTGGCGGCGGTGGTGGCGTCCCGGTGGGCGGTCTCGCCCGCGCTCTGCAGGGTGTCGGAGCGCCCCTCCTCCTCGTTGGCCAGGTTCTCCCCGGCCTCCGCGGCGATGTGCAGGGCCTGCACCAGGTCGGCGGCGGCCTCGGCGCGGGCGGCGAGCGCGGGCGCGGCGTCCCGTTCGGCCTCCCGGATGGCGGCGGCCACCCGCGCGGAGCGGTCGCCGGCCGCGCGGTGCCGCAGCACGGCCTCGGCGGCCTGCCAGGCGGAGTGCAGGGTGCGGGCGTCGACCAGTTCGCGGCGCTGGGCGGCGGCGCCCTTCTCCGCCGCGGCCAGGGCCAGGGAGGCGTGCCGGTAGGCCAGTTCGGCGGCGACCAGGGCGCTGCGGCCACGTGCCTCTTCGGCCGTGGTGACGGTGTGGGCGGCGCCCGTCACCTGCTGGGCGAGTTCGGTGCTGCGGCCGCGTTCCCGGCCGGCGCGGACGGAGAGCCTGCGGGCGAGCGTGCGGGTGCGGCGCTCGGCGCCGGCGTGGACGTCCCGGGCGCGGGAGCGGGTGCCCGCGGCCTCCACGATCCGTCCGAGCAGGTCGACCGAGCCCGCCGTGAAGTCGCGTTCGGCGGTCAGTTCGGCCCGGCGGCCCAGTTTGTTGCCGAAGCCGCCGACCAGGTCCGCGAGGCCGTCCGTGTCCCGGGTGTCGGTGACGGCCCGCAGCAGCAGGTCGGTGAAGTCGGAGTCCTTCTTGACCGCGAAGAGGCCCGCCGCCTCGCCCTCGTCGGCGTTCATCTCGCGCTGGTAGCGGAAGAGTTCGGGGTCGAGTCCGAGGTCCCCGAGGTGTTCGTTCCACCGGTCGTGGATCTCTTCCCAGTGCACGTCGAGGTGCTGGTAGAACTTGCCCGCCTCGGTCAGGGCGTCGCGGAAGCCCTTCATCGTGCGCCGTCTGCCCCGCGCTCCGGAGGCGCCTTCGGCGGACGGGCGTACGGAGGTGGCCTCGGCGACCGGCAGGGAGTCCAGGCTGAGTCCGGGTCCGGGCCGGAAGGAGTACCAGGCCTCGGCGAATTTCCTCGGGTCGTTGGAGACCTGCCGGCCGCGCCATTCGCTGACCTTGCCGACGACCACGCACTCGCCGGTGAGGGTGTGCTGCCACTCCAGGGCGACGTGTCCGCAGTCGTCGGCGAGGAGGAACTTGCGCAGCACGCCGGAGCTGGCCCCGCCGAGGGTGTTGCGGTGGCCGGGCAGCATCACCGAGAAGATCAGCTTCAGCAGCACCGACTTGCCGCCGCCGTTCTCCAGGAAGAGCACACCGGCGGGTGCCGGGCGGCGCGGCGGGCCGACCGGCTCCTCCTCGAAGAACTCCGCCTGGGCCGGCGCGGGGTTGGGCACGGGCTCGCCCACTCCGCGCAGGTCAAGCACGGTGTCGGCGTAGCGCGCACCGGCAGGCCCGATGGAGTAGAGGCGGACCCGGGACAGCTCGTACATGGCGGCGGACTCTCGTCGTTCGGGCGGTGGAGGCGGTGGAGGCGGTGGGGTGATGAAGGTCGTGGGGGCCGTGAAGGCGGTGGGACCGCGAAAGGGGCCGGTCAGGCGTGGAAGGGCAGACCGGCGTCGGCAACCAGTTCCAGGTCGTCGGGGTCGGGCGGCGGGAGCAGCGTCGCCGTGCCGTCGGTGACCGGGACGACGCCGAGCTCCAGCAGTTCGGCCATGGCGGCGCCGCCGGCCATGTCGCGCACCTGGAGCTGGTAGCGGGCGGTGGTGCGGAAGGCGCCGCCGGCGTCGTCCCCGGTGCGCTGGAGGAAACCGGAGTCGGTGAGGAAGGCGACGGCCTTCCCGACGATGCCGGTGGTGGAGCCCGCCAGCCGGCGGGCGTCCTTCGTCGCGCCGGTGGCACTGCGCCGGGCGTAGATCCGCCATGCCGCTTCGAGGCCGGGGGCGTCGGTGGCCGGGTCGGTGTTGTCCCCGTGCTCCTCCGCGCGCTCCTCCAGCCGGCGGCACGCCTGGCGTACGAAGGAGTCGACGCCGTTGACCGTGATGCGGCCGATGTACGCGTCGTCGGCGAGGTCCTCGGGGCGGGGGAAGGCCATCGCGGCGACGGCGAGGTGCGCGAGCCCGTGCAGGAAGCGGTCGGCGGAGTCGGAGGAGGCGCGGCGGGCGTAGTCGCCCATGCGGACGGCGAAGACGGAGTCCTCCCCCGCCGTCACGGCCATGCCCGCGCGGGTGGACACCTCCAGCACGACCAGGCCCAGCCCGGTCGCCACCGCGTCGGCGAGCCGGGCGAAGGCGGGCTCCTCCCGGTAGCGGCGGAGCAGTTCGGCGTACTCGGCGTCGCGGGCGGGCAGCAGTTTGGGCTGGAGGCCGAAGGCGACGAGCCGGGCGGCGTCGGCCGCGTCGGCCGGGGTGACGGACGCGGTGGTGGGACCCGCCGGGTCGGCGGGCGCCGCGCTCTCGGTGGCGTACGCGGCGGTCGGCTCGCCCCACGCGTCGGCGTGCTGTGCGCGGTGGTCGCTCACGACTGTCGCTCCTTGCTGCGGAAACTCTTCGGTACGGGGCGGACGGCGCGGGCTCTCGCGGTCGCGGTCCGGGGCGGTACGGGACTGGCGGTACTGGCTCTCGCCGCGGGCGTCCGGGGCGGTACGGGGCGGGCGGCGCACGCACCGGCGGATGTCACGTGCCCGCCGACGGGGCAGGGGCGCACCCGGCCGGCCGGTGCCGTCCGGGAGAACGGGTGGCGGGCCGGGCGCGCCGCGCCGGTCATGACGCCTCCGAGCGGTCCGCGGCCATACCGACCGCGTCCAGCAGGGCCGTGCCCACGATCAGGTCGGCACCGCCGAACTCCGGGTCGTCGAGCTGCGTCCCGTCGTCCACGGAGAACAGCAGGCGCTGCTCCCCCTGCCGGTAGGCGGTGCCGACCGGCGGGCTCGCGGCGTGCACCGCGAGCAGGGCGACCAGGTAGGGCAGTTCCGGATCGCGGCGGCGGGCCTCGGCGAGGAGTCCGGAGAGTCTTCTCGGGGCGTCGTGCTCCAGGTCGAGGAGCTCCATGGCGCTCGCGAGCTGCTCCTCGCTGAACCGGCTGTCGTCCGGGGTGGCGATCAGATCGGGTTCGGGCATCTCGGCGCCCAGGTGCTCCCGTTCCAGGGGCGGGGTGAGCAGCAGGTCGACGAGGTCGCCCATCCGTACCGAGGAGGGGGTGCGCAGCCCGGTGCCGCGGGCGAAGAAGGCGTCGGTGACGCGGATGGCCCGTTCCACGGGGAGCGGCAGCAGCGGGGCGACGAGCTGGCCGTAGAGGTCGAGGCCGGTGTGGGCGGCGGGGGTGGCGAACGCCTGCCGGTCCTGTTCGGCGCGGAAGAGCGGGCCGGCCTCCAGCAGGCGGGACTGCAGCTGGGTGTGGCGGCGGATGCAGTCCTTGACGATGTCGACGAGTTCGGCGGCGCGCCTCTTGTGCTCGGGTTCCTCGGCCTCGTCGCGGGCCTTGCGGATGTTGGTGAGGATCGCGTTCTCGTGGCGGTAGCGGTCGGCCACGTGGTCCAGCGCCTCGGCGATCATGTCGGGCACCGCGTTGAGCCAGTCGACCGCCCGGACGTTGCGCCGGGTGGCCTCCAGCGTCCTGCGGAGGGTCTCCGCGTACTGGACGGTGCGGTAGCGGGCCTGTTCGGCGGCGAGCTGCGCGTCCGCGAGGCGGCCCCGGCTGATGAGGACCTCCAGCTTGACCTCGGCGGCGATCTGGGCGCTGGTGACATCCGTGTCGAGGGCTCCGACCAGGACGTTGACGGCCTCGTCGGTGGTGCGGAGGTAGACCGCGCCGCCGTGGCCCGGGACCTCCTCGATCAGTTTGAAGTCGTAGTCCCGGCGGGTGTAGAGGCCGTCGGCGCCGAAGGTGCCGTACACGGCGCGGAACCCGCGGTCCACGCTGCCGACGTTGATCAGGTTCTCCAGCACCCAGCGGGCCACCCGCTCGTGCTCGGCGGCCGGGCGGGCCGGGGCCTGGGCGGCGACGCGGGGAAGCAGCCTGGCCACTATCTGGTCGTGGTCGGCGCCGGTGTCGAAGTCCATGTTGAGCGTCACGAGGTCGATCGCGGCGAGCGCCACCTCGGCCATCGCGTAGACCGTGTACTCCCCGGCCAGATTCGCCTTGCGCACATCGAGGTCGTGCAGCGGCGCCGTGCAGGCGAGCGCGCGCAGCCGCCGCGCGAGCCCCTCGTCGGCGGCCGGACCCGGGGCGGGTCGCGGCCCCGCGCTGAGCTGGGGCGCAGCGTTGTCCGTGTAGGCAGGCGAAGTCACGGTGCACAGATTAGGTCCTCGCACCGACACCGGTCGAAACGACGCAGAAGCGACCCCCGCCCGGGACCTGCTCCGGGCCCGCCCGGGGCCGTCGCCCGGCGGCCCGGCGGCCACCGTCACCGCCGTCGCGCGGGGCTCCGGCGGTGCGGTCGGCGCCGTCGTACGAAGTCCTGCGGCGCGGTCACGGCCGTTCGCCGGTGTGTCCGGGCGCGGGGGCGTCGCGGTCCGGTTCCGGAGTGCCGTATCCCCCGCCGCCGGGAGTGCGGAGCACCAGTACGTCGCCCGGCTCCAGATCGGCCGTGTCGCAGCCGCGCAGCGGGGTGGGCGGGCGGCCGTCCGGGTGCTCGACGTGCTGATCGCCCAGGGCGCCCGGTCCGCCGCCCGCCATGCCGTAGGGGCGGACCCTGCGGTGGCCGGAGAGCAGGGCCACGGTGACGGGTTCCAGGAAGCGGATCCGCCGCTCCACGCCGCGGCCGCCGTGCCGTCGGCCGACGCCCCCGCTGCCCTCCCGCACCCGGAAGTCCTCCAGCAGCACGGGGTAGCGCCATTCGAGGACCTCGGGGTCGGTGAGGCGGGAGTTGGTCATGTGGGTCTGTACGGCGTCGGCCCCGTCGAAGTCCTCGCCCGCGCCCGAGCCGCTCGCCACGGTCTCGTAGTACTGGACCCGTTCATTGCCGAAGGTGAGGTTGTTCATGGTGCCCGAGCCCTCGGCCTGGACGCCGAGGGCGGCGTACAGGGCGCCGGTGACGGCCTGGGACGTCTCCACGTTTCCCGCGACGGTGGCCGCCGGGTGGACGGGGGCCAGCATGGAACCCTCCGGGATCCGCACCTCCAGGGGCTCGAGGCAGCCGCTGTTGAGCGGGATGTCGTCGTCGACCAGGGTCCGGAAGACGTACAGCACGGCCGCCATGACCACGGACTTCGGCGCGTTGAAGTTGTCCGGCCGCTGCGGCGACGTGCCGGTGAAGTCGATGACCGCGCCCCGGGCGGCCCGGTCCACGGTGAGGGAGACCTCGATGACCGCGCCGCTGTCGGTCTCGTAGCGGTAGGCGCCGTCGTGCAGTTCGGCGACGATCCGGCGGACGGACTCCTCGGCGTTGTCCTGCACGTGGCCCATGTACGCGGCGACGGTCTCGCGTCCGAACTGGTCGACCATGTGCCGGAGTTCGGCGATGCCCTTCTCGTTGGCGGCGATCTGGGCGCGCAGGTCGGCGATGTTGGTGTCGGGGTCGCGGGAGGGGTGTGCGGCGGTGGTGAGCAGTTCGCGCGTCTCGGCCTCGCGGAACCTGCCGTCCCGGACCAGCAGCCAGTTGTCGAACAGCACGCCCTCCTCGTGGACGGTGCGGCTGAAGGCGGGCATGGAGCCGGGGGTGATGCCGCCGATCTCGGCGTGGTGTCCGCGCGAGGCCACGAGGAAGACCGGTTTCCCGCCGCCGTCCCGGTCGTCGAAGACCGGTGTCACGACGGTGACGTCGGGCAGATGGGTGCCGCCGTGGTACGGGTCGTTGACGGCGTACACGTCCCCGGGCCGCATCGACCCGGTGTTGCGGCGCAGCACCTCCTTGATGGACTCCCCCATCGAACCGAGGTGGACCGGGATGTGCGGGGCGTTGGCGATCAGGTTGCCGTCCGCGTCGAAGAGCGCGCAGGAGAAGTCCAGCCGTTCCTTGATGTTGACGGAGTGGGCCGTGTTCTCCAGACGCACACCCATCTGTTCGGCGATCGACATGAAGAGGTTGTTGAAGACCTCCAGCATGACGGGGTCGACCCGGGTGCCGACGGCCGTGCGCTCCGGCCGCGGGCTCGCCCGGGTGAGCAGCAGGTGGCCGGTGTCGGCGAGTGCGGCCCGCCAGCCCGGGGCGACGACGGTGGTGGCGTCCGCCTCGGTGATCACGGCGGGGCCGGTCACGGTGTCCCGGGGACGCAGCTCGTCGCGGCGGTGGAGGGGGGTGTCGTGCCAGTGTCCGTCGGCGAACATCCGCACGGTGTCGTGCGGTCGCGGTGGTGCGCCGCCCTGGCGCGGACGGCCGGCCGGCCGCGGCCGGTGGCTGCCCGCCGTTCCGGTCGCCTCGACCGAGACCGCCTCGACGACCAGGGGCTTGTCCATGGTGAACGAGTAGCGGGCGCGGTGCTCGGCGGTGAACGCCTCGGCCATGGCGGGGGCGGTGTCCAGGTCGACGGGCAGGCTCGCGTCCGTACCGGCGTAGCGCAGGAGCACCCGGGCGCGGGTGCTGATCGCGCTGTCGGGAATGGCGTCGGCGCGCAGTTCGGCACGGGTGCGGGCGGCCAGTTCGGCACAGAGCCCGCCCACCTCCTCGCGGGTCGTCGCGTTCAGTTCCGCCTCCACGGACCGTTCGCGCATGGCGGTGGCGTCGGCGAGACCGATGCCGTACGCGGAGAGCACACCGGCGAGCGGGGGCACCAGGACCGTGTCGATGCCCAGGGAGTCGGCGACGGCGCAGACGTGCTGGCCGCCGGCGCCGCCGAAGCCGGTGAGGGCGTAGCGGGTGATGTCGTGTCCGCGCTGCACGGAGATCCTCTTGACCGCGTTCGCCATGTTGAGCACGGCGATCTCCAGGAATCCGGCGGCGACCCCGGCGGCGGTGGGCCGGGTCCCGGTGGCGTGCGCGATCTCGTCGGCGAGCGCGGCGAAGCGTTCGCGCACCAGGCCGGTGTCGAGCGGCCGGTCGCCGTCCGGTCCGAAGACGGCCGGGAAGTACGCGGGCTGGATGCGGCCGAGCATCACGTTGGCGTCGGTGACGGTCAGCGGTCCGCCGCGGCGGTAGCAGGCCGGGCCGGGGATCGCGCCCGCCGAGTCGGGGCCGACCCGGTAGCGTCGGCCGTCGAAGTGCAGGACGGAGCCGCCGCCGGCCGCGACGGTGTGGATGCTCATCATGGGGGCGCGCATCCGGACACCGGCCACCTGGGTGCCCAGTTCGCGTTCGAACGCGCCCGCGTAGTGCGACACGTCGGTGGACGTGCCGCCCATGTCGAAGCCGATGACGCGGTCGAAGCCGGCCTGTCGGGAGGTGCGGGCCATGCCGACCACGCCGCCGGCGGGTCCGGAGAGCACCGCGTCCTTCCCCCGGAAGTGGGCGGCCTCGCGCAGCCCGCCGTTGGACTGCATGAACATCAGCCGGATGCCGTCGAGCTCCTCGGCGATCCCCTCGACGTACCGGCGCAGGATCGGCGACAGGTAGGCGTCGACGACGGTGGTGTCGCCGCGCGGTACGAGTTTGATCAGCGGGCTGACCTCGTGCGAGCAGCTGATCCGGGTGAAGCCCGCGGCGCGGGCCGCGGCGGCCACGGCGCGTTCGTGTTCGGGGTGGCGGTAGCCGTGCATCAGGACCACGGCGGCGGCGCGCAGTCCGTCGGCCCGTGCGGCCGCCAGGGGCGCGGTCAGGGCGTCCGGGTCCAGCGGGGTCACCACCCGGCCCCGGGCGTCGATCCGCTCGGGAACCTCGATCACCCGTTCGTAGAGGGCCTCGGGCAGCAGGATGCGGCGGTCGAAGAGCTTCGGCCGGTTCTGGTACGCGATGCGCAGGGCGTCGCGGAAGCCCCGCGTGATGACCAGGACGGTCGGCTCGCCGCGCCGTTCCAGCAGGGCGTTGGTGGCGACCGTCGTGCCGATCCGCACCGTGTCCACCCGGTCGGCGGGGACCGGTTCGCCGGGGCCGAGGCCCAGCAGTGCCCTGATCCCGGCCACGCCGGCGTCGCGGTAGCGGTCCGGGTCGTGGGAGAGGAGTTTGCGGGTGACCAGCCGTCCGTCCGGGTCCCGGCCCACGACGTCGGTGAACGTGCCGCCACGGTCGATCCAGAACTCCCAGCGTCCGCTCATCCCTCCATGGTGGCCCGCGGGGCGGGCCGGGGGCCGGGCGGCGCGGCGGGTCCGGGGCGTGGTCGGCCCGTACGGCGGGTGTCGGGCCGTCGGGCGCCGGGCCGGTGCGGCGGGGTGCGTGTCCGGGTGCCGACCCGGTTCGGCGGGATGTCCGTCCGGGTGTCGGGCCGGTGCGGCAAGGTGCCGGGGCGGGGGCCTGGCCGGTTCGGCGGGATGTCCGTCCGGGGGCCTGGGCCGGGGCCGCGCCCCGCGCGGTCAGACCGCGGGGGCGTCGGGTCCGATCCGGCTGCGTACCGCCGTCTGCACCTCGGCCTCCTCGGCCGGGTCCGCGGCGAGGCGGCGCAGGCGTTCGGCGACCTTGATGTCGCCGGTCTCCGCGTGGAGCGCGGCGACCTCCCGGGTGGTCTCCTCGCAGTCCCACAGGCACTCGACGGCGAAGCCGGTGGCGAAGGAGGGATCGGTGGCGGCCAGTGCGCGGGCCGTCCGGCCGCGCAGGTGCGACGAGGACGTCTCCCGGTAGACGTGCCGCAGCACGGGGGCGGCGCAGGCGATGCCGAGCCGGCCCGCGCCGTCGACGAGGGTCCACAGCCGCGGGGTGTCCGGCCCCTCGCCCCGTACGGCCTCGCGGAGCGCGCCGAGGACCAGGGAGGCGTCCTGGGCGCCGCCCCGGCAGGCGAGCACTCCGGCGGCGGAGGCGCCGAGCGCGTCGGGCCGCCGGGCCCAGCGCCGGGCCCGGTCCACGGCCGCCTCTCCGCACATCCGCTCGAAGGCGGCGACGGACGCCTCGGCGACGGTGTGCGAGGGACTCGCCGCCCCGGCCTCGATCAGATCGAGCACGTCCGGATCCCTGGCCTCCGCCAGGTGGTGCAGGGCGGCGCAGCGCGCGCCGTCGGGGCCGCTGCGGGCGGCCTCGAGAATCGCGGGCCGGTCCTCGGGGCCCGCGACGGCGTTGAGGCAGCGGGCGGCGGGCACGTGCAGGGCGCTGCCGCGCTCGTGTCCCTGCTGGGCCCAGTCGAAGACGGCCTGGACGCTCCAGCCGGGGCGGGGGCCGCCGGGCCGCATCTGGCGCTGCCAGCGGTCGAACGAGCCGCGTTCCGACGCGGCCCTGATCCGGCCGCCGACCGCCTCGCGCGGGTCCTCCGCCCAGAGCCGCCAGGGGCGGGGCTCGTAGGCGTCCCGTACGGTGGCGGCCAGTTCGGCGGCGCCCTCCTCGGTGTCCGGGAACCTGCCGAGGACGGGCACGGCGAGGGCGCGGAGCCCCGCGTCGTCGTCGCGCAGGGCGAGCTCGTCCAGGGCCCAGGCCCAGTTGGCGCCGGTCGCGGCGTACCGCCGCAGCAGGGCCAGGGCGTCCTCGCGTCCGTACGAGGCGAGGTGGCCGAGCACGGAGAGGGCCAGGCCGGTGCGCGAGTCGTCGGTGTCGAGGTGGTCGTCGGGACCGCACAGGTGCCGTTCGATCTCCTCGATGCCGCCGTCGAGGTCGAGATACAGGCGTGCGTAGTAGAGGGAGCGGTTCTCCACCTGCCAGTCGTGACGCGGGTCGCTCAGGACGCAGTGGTTGAGAGCCGCCAGGGCCTCGGGGCGCGGTGCGGCGAGCGCGTGGAGCGTGCCGTCGCCGCGGCCTCTCTGCAGCAGGCCGAGCAGGGTGCCGCTCGGCGCTATGAACGGATCGAACATGGAAAGAGCCTCACATCAAGCTGTCGACGCAACCGGGACTGTGCAGTTCCAAGTGCCGGGTGGGCACTACGCCGCGCAGCGACATGATCGGCCGACCGCCGTCTTCTGCTTGGTGTAGACCATCTTCCTCTGCCTCTCGTCGGTGGCCCGAACCAGGGCCCGCGACGTCATGATGACCCAGCCATTTCGCCACCGCGACCACATTTACGGCGTACCCGGTCAGCGGGAGCCGAAGAGTTCCAGCAGGTCGGCCTTGCCGAACATGCGGGCCGTGTCCAGGGCGGAGGGCGTTCCGGCGGCCGGGTCGGCCCCCGCCGCGAGCAGTGCCCCGATCACCGCGTCCTCACCCTTGAAGACCGCGCCGGCGAGCGGCGTCTGACCCCGGTCGTTGGCCCGGTCCGGGTCGGCCCCGCGGTCGACGAGGGCCGTGACCGCGGCGGCGTGCCCGTGGTACGCGGCGAGCATCAGCAGCGAGTCCCCCCGGTCGTTGGTGAGGTTCGCGGGCACGCCGGCGTCGACGTACGCGGCGAGCGTCTCCGTCTCACCGCTGCGGGCGAGGTCGAAGACCTTCGTCGCCAGCTCGATCACCTCGGGATCGGGAGTTTCGCTCATCAGAGGGGCCGCCTTCCGTTTTCCGGTCCCGACTGCCGCCGAACCGCCTGGACGCACGCCGTGAAGGCCGTACGAATGAACCGACAGGGTACTGCCCGTCCGGCCGGACGGACCGGCAGTACCCGGAACGGGGAATCGAACGCGGCGCCCCCGCCGCGCATTCCGCTTCACCGGATTCACCGGAACCACCCTGCGGCCATTCAAGTGAAAATAACGACTTTTCACCCGAATGCAGCTTTTGTCGCATGGATACTTCCGGTGAACCTGGAAGGACTCATGGTGACCGTCCCCCCGACCAGGAGAACCTCTCATGATCCTGTCCATGTCAGGCGTCGTCATTCTCGGCATCATCGTCTTCCTGTTCTTCAGGAAGGACGGCCTCAAGGCCTCGCACGCCCTCGTCACCGCCCTGTTCGGCTTCTACCTGGCGGGCACCGCCATCGCACCGAGCATCACCGCGGGCGGCGCGAGCCTCGCCGGCCTCCTGGGCGGGATCAAGTTCTGACCCTCCTCGACCGCTCCCACCCCTTCAGGAGACAGACGTGGCCCGGCGACCACTCCCCCGCATTCTGAGCAGCGGCAGCGCCTCGATCACTCGCAGTCGCGAGTTCGCGCGCACGGCCGCCGACAACGCCACCGACGTCCTCCATCCGCTGTTCACGGTCACCCGTGGTCTGCGGCTGCTGGTCGGCACCGGACGGCAGAGGTGGGCCGCGACGCCCAAGGACCGGCGTGGTCCCACGCTGTTCCTCGTCGCGGCCTGCGTCCTGGCGTTCGCGCTCATGCCGTACGGGGGGCTGATCGCCCTGGTCACGGTGATGGGCGCCGCCGCCTGGGCGGGGCGGGAGCGGACCCCCGTGAAGACCGGCCCCGACGAGACGGAGACCGCGCGGCTCCGGTCCCTGTACGAGGCGCTCGTGCCGTACTTCTCCGCGGCCGACGACCCCGATCCGCTGTTCGCCCACGGCGGCGACTGGGCGAAGGTCCTCGACGAGTACCGGTTCGACGGCAACGGACGGCTGACCCGCCTCCAGGTGACGTACCCCGCCCACTTCACCGACAGCGAGGCCGCCTCCCGGGCCCGGATCGAGCAGTTGCTGCACACCAAGTCCGGCCGCGGCCGCGAGTACCGCTTCGTCTGGGACGAGGAGGCGAACCGGCTCGTCATGGAGGTCCTCGCCCCCCTGCCCACCTCGATCTGCGCCCAGCGGTTCGTGACCGCGCCCGGCGAGACCGTGCTGGGCTTCACCGACGACGGCGCGGTGCAGCGCACGGTCCCGGTGCAGGACGGCGACACGATGCGCGACGCCCCTCCGGTCGTCTGGCGGACGGGCGCCCGCTCCACCGAGCCGCACCTGCTGGTCGTCGGGCAGCCCGGCAGCGGCACCACGACACTGATGCGCTCCATCGCCCTCCAGGCGCTCCAGCACGGCGACGTCCTGATCGTCGAGGGCGGCGGGACGGGCGAGTACGCCTTCCTGGCCGGACGCGACGGCGTGCTGGCCCTGGAGTGCAGCCCGGCCGGCGCCTCGGCGACCCTGGAGTGGGCGGCCCACGAGACGGAACGGCGGCTGCTCGCCGCGAACCGGGCCCGGCAGGCCGGTCACCCCGCCCCCGACGACGTCAGGCGCCCGCTGTGGATCCTGCTGGACCGGCCCGGCGTCCTCGGTCACCTGGCCGCCGCCGAGAACCGGCCCGACCCGCGGGATCTGCTCCAGGTGCCGCTGCGGCACGGCAGGACCGCCAACGTCACCGTGGTGCTGGCCGACCAGTTCGACGGCCTGGACTCCCTCGGCGAGACCGTCCTGGCCCACACCCGGGCCCGGGTGGTGCTCGGCCACTGCTCCCCCGAACAGATCGGGAAGGCGCTCGGCGCCGAACCCCCCACCACCCCGCCCCCCGGCATCCCGGCCGGCCGCGGCTACGCCCGGCTCGGCACCGGTCCGGTGCTCCGGCTCCAGGTGCCCGCCACGCCCGATCCCTACGACGAGGCGACCGGCGAGGCACAGCGGCAGTCGGTGCTCTGTCTGCTCCCGGAGCGGCATGACCCCGCCGGGGCGGACACACCGGACGGGGCGGACGCGGCGGACGCCGGGCCGAGCTCCCTGGAAGGCGTCCCGGAACCGGTGCTGCCGCGCACCATGACCGCCGCCGTGGCCGCCGAGGCGGTCGACTGACGGGGCCGGGCGGGACCGGTCGCCGGACCGGCCCCGCCCCGGTCAGGCGACGAACGTCCGCGGCGTCTCGACCCCGGCGCCCGCGCCCGACCCCACCAGCTGCGCGGCCGCCGCGAGCCGGACCGCCGCCTCGTCCGCCACCGGCCCGGTGACCGTGAACGGCAGCCGCACGTACCCCTCGAAGGCTCCGTCGACCCCGAAGCGGGGGCCGGAGGGAACCCGGATGCCGACCCGCTCGCCCGCCACCGCGAGCCGGGAGCCGGAGAGGCCGCCGGTGCGCACCCAGAGCGTGAGACCACCGCTCGGCACGGAGAACTCCCAGTCGGGCAGTTCCCGGCGGACCGCGGCGACGAGCGAGTCCCGGTTCTCCCGCGCCTGCTCGCGCCTCAGCCGGACGGCCTCCTCCCAGCCGCCGGTGCGCATCAGCCAGTTGACCGCGAGCTGTTCCAGGACGGGCGTCCCCATGTCGGCGTAGGCGCGGGCGGCCACCAGGCTGCGGATCACGTCCGGGGCGGCGCGCACCCAGCCGATCCGCATGCCCGCCCAGAACGCCTTGCTCGCCGACCCGACGGTGAGCACCGTGGAGCCCGCCGGGTCGAAGGCGCAGACCCTGCGCGGCATCCGCACGTCGTCGTCGAGGCGGAGCTCGTTCATCGTCTCGTCGACGACCAGGACCGTGCCCGCGGAGCGGGCGGCGTCCACCAGCTCCCGCCGCCGGTCCTCGTCGGCGAGCGCGCCGGTCGGGTTGTGGAAGTCGGCGACGACGTAGGCGAGCCGCGGCGCCGCGTCCCGCAGCACCTGCCGCCACCGGTTCATGTCCCAGCCGCCGAGCCCCTCCTCCATCGCCACCGGCACCAGCCGGGCGCCCGTCTCCCGCATCAGCTGCAGGATGTTGGCGTAGCTCGGGGACTCCACCGCGATCCGCTCGCCGCGGCCCGCGAAGAGGTGGCAGATCGCATCGATCGCGCCCATCGCCCCGGTGGTGACCATGATCTGTTCGGGCATGGTCGGGATGCCGTGCCCGGTGTACCGGTCGGCGATCATCTGCCGCAGGGCGGGCAGTCCGGCCGGGTAGTCGCCGTGGGTGTGGGCGTACGGCGCGAGCTCCTCGATGGCGCCCTGCACGGCCCGGGTCAGCCAGGGCTCGGGCGCGGGCAGCGAGGCGCAGCCCAGGTCGATCATCGAACCGAGCGACTCCGGGGGCAGCGGCTCCAGACCGCGCGCGGGCAGCGGATTGCCCGCGGGCACGGCGGTCCAGCTGCCGGCCCCCCGCCGGGACTCCAGGAACCCCTCGCTCCGCAGCGCCTCGTAGGCGGCGGCGACGGTGGTGCGGCTGACGGACAGCGCGAGCGCCAGTTCGCGCTCGGCGGGCAGCCGGGCGGCGACCGGCACCCGGCCCTCCAGGACCAGGAGACGGATGCCGTCGGCCAGTGCACGATAGGCGGGCGGGCGGCGGGTGCCCGGCCCGGCGGGCCGGGACTGCTGCGCCTGGAGCTGCCGGGCGAGCTGGGCCGCACCCACTGCCGAGGTCCACTGAGCCATGGAAATCAGTCCACCTTCCTCGGATTGGCCATAGTTGGCAGCCAATCCCCTGCCACAGAGTGACACGCGGCAGTCCACATCCACCACACCAGGGGGCACCCTTGTCCGTCACCGCAGCCCCTCGCGGGGTCCTCCTCACCCGTCGGCTGATCCAGCTGTACGTCGGGCTCGCGCTGTACGGGGCCAGTTCCGCGCTCCTGGTACGGGCCGGTCTGGGCCTGGAACCCTGGGGCGTGCTGCACCAGGGGCTGGCCGAACGCACCGGACTGTCCATCGGGGTCGTCTCGATCGTCGTCGGCGCCGTCGTCCTGCTGCTGTGGATACCGCTCCGGCAGCGGCCCGGGCTGGGCACCGTCTCCAACGTCTTCGCCGTCGGCGTGGCCATGGACGGCACGCTCGCGCTGATGCCCGAGCCGGACGGTCTCGTGGTGCGGAGCGCCGTGCTGGTCGCGGGGGTCGTCGTCAACGGGATCGCGACGGGCCTGTACATCGCGGCGCGCTTCGGCCCGGGGCCGCGCGACGGGCTCATGACCGGGCTGCACCGGCGCACCGGCCGCTCCGTCCGGCTCGTGCGCACCCTGCTGGAGGTGGCGGTCGTGGTGACCGGCTTCCTGCTCGGCGGTTCCCTCGGCGTGGGCACGGTCCTGTACGCCCTGGCCATCGGCCCGCTCGCCCAGCTCTTCCTGCGGCTGTTCGCGGTCGGCGGGGCGCCGTCCGGGGAAGGCGCCGGGACATCCGTCGCGTCCGCGCCGGACGACGGAGACGGGGCCGTCACCGACCGGACACCGGGGCAGGCCATACTTCCGCAGTGACCTCCGTACGCCACCCCTACCTGGACCACCCCGCGACGATCCCCTTCGCCCACCGGGGCGGTGCCGCGGACGGGATCGAGAACACCGCGGCCGCGTTCCGCCGGGCCGCCGACGCCGGGTACCGCTACTTCGAGACCGACGTGCACACCACGTCGGACGGCCGCCTGGTGGCCTTCCACGACGCCACCCTGGACCGGGTGACGGACGCCCGCGGCCGGATCGCCGAGCTGCCGTGGAGCGAGGTGGCCCGGGCCCAGGTGGCGGGCCGGGAGCCGCTGCCGCTCTTCGAGGAGCTGCTGGAGGAGTTCCCCGAGGCCCGGTGGAACGTGGACATCAAGGCCGGATCCGCCCTGGAACCGCTGATCGGACTGATCCGCCGGACCGACGCCTGGGACCGGGTGTGCGTCGGCTCGTTCTCGGAGGCCAGGGTCGCCAGGGCCCACCGGCTGGCGGGCCCCCGGCTGGCCACCTCCTACGGCGTCCGCGGCGTGCTGGGGCTGCGGCTGCGCTCGTACGGCATACCGGCGGCACTGCGGGCGGGGGCGGTGTGCGCCCAGGTGCCGGAGAGCCAGAACGGGGTCCGGGTGGTCGACCGCCGCTTCGTGCGCGAGGCGCACGCGCGCGGGCTCCAGGTGCACGTATGGACCGTGAACGAGCCGGAACGGATGGCAGCGCTCCTCGACCTCGGCGTGGATGGCATCATGACCGATCACATCGAGACGCTGCGCACGGTGTTGGACGAACGGGGAGCCTGGGCCTGATGTCGCCGCGCGGGGTCTTCACGGGGAGAGATGAGGGGGTTGCGGCTTGAACGCCGAGACCGCGGACACCGCCGAGCCGACCGGACCGACCGAGGGGTCCGACGGCGCCGCGAGCCGCAGACGCGAACAACGCGGCTGGTACTTCTACGACTTCGCCTGCTCGGTCTACTCGACGAGCGTGCTGACGGTGTTCATCGGGCCCTATCTCACCTCGATCGCCAAGGCCTCCGCCGACGCCGACGGCTTCGTGCATCCGCTCGGCATCCCGGTGCGCGCCGGCTCGCTGTTCCCCTACGCGATCTCCGTGTCCG
The DNA here is from genome assembly GCF_040612315.1 of Streptomyces sp. NPDC006435. Classification (NCBI taxonomy): domain Bacteria; kingdom Bacillati; phylum Actinomycetota; class Actinomycetes; order Kitasatosporales; family Streptomycetaceae; genus Streptomyces; species Streptomyces sp. NPDC006435. The sequence goes on along the minus strand of NZ_JBEXPY010000066.1, from coordinate 1,850 downwards.
TCGTGATCGCGGTGATCCTGATGCCGATCGCGGGGGCCGCGGCGGACCGCACGGGCCGGAAGAAGCCGCTGCTCGCGGCCGCCGCCTACGTGGGGGCCGCCGCGACCACCGGCATGTTCTTCCTGGACGGCCACCGCTATCTGCTCGGCGCCTTCCTGCTGATCGTGGCGAACGCGTCGGTCTCGGTGTCGATGGTGCTCTACAACGCCTATCTGCCGCAGATCGCCGAACCCGACGAACGGGACGCGGTCTCCTCGCGGGGCTGGGCCTTCGGGTACACCTCGGGCGCGTTCGTCCTCGTCCTGAACCTGGTGCTGTACACGGGCCACGACTCGTTCGGCCTCTCCGAGTCCGACTCGGTGCGGATCTGCCTGGCCTCGGCCGGTGTCTGGTGGGGGGCCTTCACGATCGTGCCCCTGCGCAGACTGCGCGACCGGAAGGTGGCGCCGAGCGGCGAGGGGGCGGTCGGCTCGGGGTGGCGGCAGCTCCTGGCCACCCTGCGCGACATGCGCCGCCATCCGCTGACGCTCTCGTTCCTGCTGGCGTACCTCGTGTACAACGACGGGGTCCAGACGGTGATCTCCCAGGCTTCGGTGTACGGCTCGGAGGAGCTGGGCCTCGACCAGACGACGCTGATCACGGCGGTGCTGCTGGTGCAGGTGCTCGCGGTGGCCGGGGCGCTGGGGATGGGCCGGCTGGCCCGGACGCACGGCGCGAAGCGCACGATCCTCGGCTCGCTCGTGGTCTGGACACTGATCCTGCTCGCCGGTTATTTCCTGCCGGCCGGCGAGCCCGCCTTCTTCTACGCGCTGGCCGCGGCGATCGGTCTGGTGCTCGGCGGCAGCCAGGCGCTGTCGCGCTCGCTGTTCTCCCATCTGGTGCCGCGCGGCAAGGAGGCCGAGTACTTCTCCGCGTACGAGATGAGCGACCGCGGCCTGAGCTGGCTGGGGCCGCTGGTGTTCGGGCTCGCGTACCAGCTGACCGGCAGTTATCGGGACGCGATCGTCTCACTGGTGGCCTTCTTCGCGATCGGTTCCGTACTGCTCGCGAGGGTGCCGATCCGGCGTGCCGTGGCGGCCGCGGGCAATCCCGTGCCGGAACGGATTTAGACGTCGAAGTGAAAGGCCGGTAGTGTACGCCTTTGGCCTGCCCGGAGGACCGTTACTGCGAGTGGAAGAAGCCGAACCGTTGGGTGACAACTACCGCCAGATGTGACAAACCGGGCATGGGTGGGTACCCCACCCATGAAAAAGCAGCGGCACGACGGGCGACGCAGACCGGCAACGGGAATCTTTGCCGCCGACCGGACGTTGACCGGATGACGACGACAGCGACACCTGTCCTGTGGGCGACAAGCCCGGGAGGCACGATTCATGAGTGAGCGAGCTCTCCGCGGTACGCGCCTCGTGGTTACCAGCTACGAGACGGACCGCGGCATCGATCTGGCCCCGCGCCAGGCGGTGGAGTACGCATGCCAGAACGGACATCGTTTTGAGATGCCGTTCTCGGTAGAGGCGGAAATTCCGCCGGAGTGGGAGTGCAAGGCGTGCGGCGCCATGGCACTCCTGGTGGACGGGGATGGCCCCGAGGAGAAGAAGGGCAAGCCCGCGCGTACGCACTGGGACATGCTCATGGAGCGGCGCACCCGCGAGGAGCTGGAGGAAGTGCTGGCCGAGAGGCTGGCGGTCCTGCGCTCCGGAGCCATGAACATCGCCGTGCATCCGCGGGACAGCAGGAAGTCCGCCTGACCGCACAGCACCACCACAGAGCCCCCGGGGGCGGGGCCCGCCCCCGGGGGCGACCCGCGGGACGAGCAGGGAGACAAAAAAAACATCGCAAAACAGCTCAAA
>NZ_JBEXPY010000065.1:0-42134 GCF_040612315.1 Streptomyces sp. NPDC006435 | reverse complement strand
GGGGGGACCGTGACGTGTTCTCCCCCCCCCCCCGCCCGCGCGGACGGCGAGAGGGGAAGCCCGGTCAGCCGGCGCAGCCACCCGACGGGGACGACGCGCCCGGGGTCACGCGCTCCCGCCGCCCAGCGGCGGGTGGGCGTTGCGCACCAGTTCCTGGAACTGGGCGGAGAACCAGTGGCCCGCGAGCGGGGAGTCCGGCAGGGCCCCGGACAGGTTGTAGCCGTTGCGGCCGTTCCCGGTGTACGTCGGATCGCACATCCGGTCGAAGCCCTTGCCCTCGTCGTTGTCGATGGGCCGGCTGTTGCCGTCCGACTCGCCCGGCGGCTTCGCCCAGACATAGGCGTCGATGCCCGGCTCGGGGGCGGCGGTCGGCCGTTCGCCGATGCCCGCACCGCTCTGGTTGCACCAGTTGCCGGCGTGGATGCGCCGGTCCACCCGGCCGCCGTCGACATAGGCGTCCACGCCGGTCAGCGGGCCCGCCGAGGTGGGCCGGGCCGAGCCGCCCCAGCCGTTGCGGGCCGTGTCGATCAGCATGCCGATGTCCGGGGCGAAGCCCTGGCGCACCAGTTCGGTGCGCAGCGCCTGCGCGAACGACAGCTCGTCGGCGTAGTAGTTCCAGTCCACCCACTTGGACTGGCGCACCGTCGTCCCGTTCACCGCGTCGGTGACCTTGAAGTAGGGCTCCTTCAGGGCCGAGTAGTTGGCCGTGTTCACGATGAACCCGTGCACGTCGGAGACCGTCGCCCCCTCCGTGGTGGCGGCCCTCTTGAACTCCTGCGCCGCCGGCACGAAGTTGGAGTCCCAGCCCAGCCAGCCGTGGTGGGCGGCGTCGACGTAGTTGTAGACGTTGGGGATCGCGCCCAGCGTGTGCAGGGCGTAACCGACCCCCTTCTCGTAGTTGCCGTTCGCCTTCATGGTCGCGCAGGCCTCGGTGGAGCCGTCCGAGCCGCCGGCGTTGGTCACCAGGTTCGGCAGCGAGTCCGGCTCGATGAGGGTGACGATGCGCAGGCCCGCGTAGGCCGGGTCGGCGAGGATGCCGGCGATGGGATCGATGTACTCGTTCTTGTACCGGTCGATCTCCGTGGGACCGAGTTCGCCGTTGGAGGCCAGCGCGGAGCAGTCCCGTCCCGGCAGGTCGTAGACGACCACCTGGAACAGGTCGGCGCCCTGCTCCAGCGCCGTGTCGAGGTGCTCGCGCAGCCCCTTCGCGTCCCCCGTGCCCTCGATGGCCGCGATGCGGTCCATCCAGACGAACGAGGGCTCGTCGGCGATGACGCCACCGCCCGGTTCGGCGGCGGCCCGGGCGGACCAGTCGGGATTCACATAGGGGGTGGCGCCCGCGTAGGGGTTGTCGACCCGGGCCGCGGCCGACGCGGGCGGGGGAAGGGCGACCGTCAGTGCCGCGCCCAGCGCGAGGGCGAGGAGTGCGGCCTGCCTCCGGCGTGAGGCGGCCGGCCTTCGGCGTGTCCCGTGCGAGGTGGTGCCTGTCCTTCTCATTGCGGCTCCATGTTTCTCTCGGGTGCCCGCGGGAGGTCGGCCCGCGGACCTGGGGGTGGTGCCGTACCGGGGCAACGGCTCGGGGTGCGCTGCCCCGCACCGGGCCCCGCCGGTGAGAGCGGTGGCCATCGGCGCGTCGTGGGGGAGAGGTGCCGGAAGAGGAGCGGCGTACAGGGGGTGCGCGCGGTGCGGAACGGGCCCCGGGGAGGCGGAACCCGGCGTTTCGGGGGTGCTCCCGAGGTCGGACACACGGTCGTCGCCGTGTGCGATTCTTGATTGTGGGAGCGCTCCCAAGGTGGCGTGGTGATGCGCACCTGTCAAGAGTTGAAGCGCAACCGCCTCACGGTCCCGCAGCGGGCCGGGGCCGGACGGGAACGGCCCCGCGGCGTGCAACCGCAGGTGACGGCCGGTGTGCCGGAAACCGGAGAAGAGTGTTCCGTCCGTGCCGGGCCGGCCGGTCCGCGAAACGGCGAACGTCCCCTTCGCCGACGGGTGAAGGGGACGGATGAACGGATCCGTCCCGGGACGGTGGGGAAGAGATCACGGCCCCGGGACCGGTGGGTGCGTGTGCCGCGGTGCCGCGTGCTTGCGGCCGGTGCCCGTGGTCATGCGCCGGGCGGGCGGTCGAGGCCGTCCCCTCCCGCCCGCCATCAGCCGGCTCTTGACCCTCACGTGACGTCAGGCCGCATAGTCGGACCCGTGGAAGATCACTGGACCGTGGGACGCGTGGCCGAGCTGGCAGGTGTGACCGTCCGCACGCTGCACCACTACGACGAGATCGGACTCGTGCGTCCTTCGGCGCGGACCGCGGCCGGGTACCGGGCCTACTCGGCGCGTGACGTGGAGCGGCTTCGGGAGGTGCTGGCCTACCGGCGGCTGGGCTTCGGTCTGCGCGAGGTCGCAGAACTGGTCGGCGACCCGTCGGCCGACGCGGTCGCGCACCTGCGCCGACTGCGCGGCCTGCTGCTGGAGCGACGTGACCGCGCCGACGCCATGGTGGCGGCCATCGACAGGGAACTCGGGGCACGGGCGAAGGGACTGGCAGTGACACCGGAGAAGCAACTGGAGATGCTCGGCGCGCGACTGTACGACGCGATCGGCGGCGCTTACACCGCGACCCGGCGTACCGACCCCCGGATCGCCGCACAGATCCTGGACGCGCTCGGGGACGCGCAGCGGGTGCTGAACGTCGGGGCCGGCACCGGTTCCTACGAACCCGCCGACCGTGACGTGACCGCGGTGGAGCCGTCGGCGGTCATGCGGGGGCAGCGGCCCGCCGGCTCGGCGCCGTGCGTGGCCGCCGCCGCGGAGAGCCTGCCGTTCGAGGACCGGTCCTTCGACGTCGCGATGGCCGTCTCCACCGTTCACCACTGGAGGGACCCGCGGGCGGGGCTGCGCGAGATGCGACGAGTGGCCCGTCGTGTGGTGGTGCTCACGTTCGACACCGACGAGCCCGGGTGGCAGGACCGGTTCTGGCTCACCCGCGACTACCTGCCCGAGTTCGCCGCCGTCCTCGCGGGATTTCCCTCGCTCGCCGGGATGGCCGATGCGATCGGCGCCCGCGCCGAGCCGGTACCCGTCCCGTGGGACTGCGCCGACGGCCTGTTCGAGGCGTACTGGCGCCGGCCGGGAGCGTATCTGGAGGATCGTGTGCGCCGGGCGATGTCGGTGTGGACGAGGGTCGGGCCACAGGCCGAGCAGCGGGCGGTGCGAAGCCTGGGCGACGACCTCGAATCCGGCCGGTGGGCCGAACGCAACGGCGGCCTCGCGGACCTCGACGCGGCAGATCTCGGACTCCGCCTGCTCGTGTCCTGAACGGACACCGGCCGCGACCGGGGCGCGCAGCGGGCCGGCCGCCCACATCGGCGCCGGGCCCTTCGGCTCCTCGGCGAGTCCCCCGTACGCCTCGGCCCCGGTCGCTCCCGGGGCCGTCTCAGGACTCGCGCGTCGCGGCCATTCCCAGGGTGATCAGGCCGAGCACGACCCAGCCGAACCAGAGCCAGCCGCTGCTCCCCAGCGCCACCGTGTACGCGGTGACCACCACCAGGGCTCCCAGCGTGAGCACTCCCATGGCCTTCGTGGATCCGGACATGCCCGCACCCTCCTCGTCGGCCGGACGGCCGTGGATGCCATCGTCACCCCTGAGGCGTGTCCACCGCTACCGTCCGCGCGCCTGCAAAGAGGCGAGATAGGCGTTGTACGCCTCCAGCTCCTGGTCACCGTTGCGCTCCGCCGCCCGGTCGGAGCGCTTCGCCGTCCGCTGCTCGGAGCGGTACCACTGGAAGACCAGCGCGATCAGCACCAGCACCGACGGGATCTCGCTGAAGGCCCAGGCGATGCCGCCCGCCCAGTTCTGGTCGCTCAGCGCGTCGATGCCGAGCGAGGCCGGCGGATGCTGGTACGTCTCCACCATCGGGGTGGACGCCATCATCAGCGCGATGCCGAAGAACGCGTGGAACGGCATACCGGCGAACAGCTCCAGCATCCGCATGACGTAACCGGGCCGGTGCGGCCCCGGGTCGACGCCCATGATCGGCCAGAAGAACACCAGGCCGACCGCGAGGAAGTGCACCATCATCGCGATGTGACCGGTCTTCGAACCCATCAGGAAGTCGAAGAGCGGGGTGAAGTACAGCGCGTACAGGCTGGCGATGAAGATCGGGATCGTGAAGGCCGGATGCGTGATGACCCTCATGTACCGGCTGTGCAGCAGCATGAGCAGCAGCTCGCGCGGGCCGGTGCGGCCGCGGCCGGCGACCGGCAGCGCGCGCAGGGCCAGGGTCACCGGGGCCCCCAGCAGCAGCAGGATCGGCGACAGCATGCTGATCACCATGTGCTGCACCATGTGCACGCTGAACATGACCATGCCGTAGTCGTTCAGCCTGGTGCACATCACCAGGGCGATGCTCAGCACGCCGACGACGAAGAAGACGATCCGGCCGACCGGCCACTCGTCCCCGCGTCTGCGCAGCCGCACCACGGCGTACCCGTACAGGGCCAGGCCCAGCACACAGCCGATGAGGAAGAACGGGTCGGCGGAGAATTGAAGCCCCCGTCCCAGCGTGAACGGCGGCAGGTCCATGTTCATGCCGTGCCCGCTGTGGTCCATCTGTTCACTCCCGCTGGGGACGTCCCCGTTTCGCGCCGGTTGTCCCGACCAGAGTAGAACCGCCCCCGGCCGCGGTTGCGGCCGGGGGCGGTCCCGGGGACGGGGCGTCGCTCAGAGCACGCACTCCGCCTCGGCGTACCGCTCCGCCGGAACCGTCTTCAGGGTCTCCACGGCCTGGTTCAGCGGCACCATCACGATGTCCGTGCCGCGCAGCGCCGTCATCATGCCGAACTCACCGCGGTGCGCGGCCTCCACCGCGTGCCAGCCGAAGCGGGTGGCGAGCACCCGGTCGTACGCGGTCGGCGTGCCGCCGCGCTGCACGTGGCCGAGGATCACCGGGCGGGCCTCCTTGCCCAGCCGCTGCTCCATCTCGATGGAGAGCCGCGTGGCCATGCCGGCGAAGCGCTCGTGCCCGTAGATGTCCTTGCTGCCCTGCTCGACCTCCATGGACGAGCCCGCGCGCGGCTTCGCGCCCTCGGCGACGACCACGATCGCGAACTTCTTCCCGGCCGAGAAGCGCTTGCCGACCACCTCGGTCAGCTCGTCTATGTCGAAGGGGCGCTCCGGCACCACGATGGCGTGCGCACCGGCCGCCATGCCCGAGTGCAGGGCGATCCAGCCGGTGTGGCGGCCCATGACCTCGACGATGAGCACCCGCTGGTGGGACTCGGCGGTGGTCTTGAGCCGGTCGAGCGCCTCGGTGGCGACACCGACGGCGGTGTCGAAGCCGAAGGTCACGTCGGTGGACGCGATGTCGTTGTCGATGGTCTTGGGCACACCGACGATCGGCAGGCCCGCCTCGGACAGCAGGTGCGCCGCCTTCAGCGTGCCCTCGCCGCCGATCGGGATGATCGCGTCGAGACCGAGGTCGGAGACATGGCCCCGGGCCTGCTCGACGCCGCCGCGCAGATGGGCGGGCTGGACCCGGGAGGAGCCGAGGATCGTGCCGCCGCGGGCGAGGATGCCGCCGACCGCGTCGAGATCGAGCCTGCGGTAGTCGCACTCCAGCAGGCCCTTCCACCCGTCGTGGAAGCCGATGACCTCGTCGCCGTGGTCGACCACCGCGCGATGTACGACGGAACGGATGACGGCGTTGAGGCCGGGGCAGTCGCCGCCGGAGGTGAGAACACCAATTCGCATTGCCCGGGAAACCTTTGCAACGTGGGCCGACGACCGGACCCCGTCGTCCGGCTGGTTCCCCGCCACCCTACCGGCGCAGGGTGGCGGGACCGAACCGGGCGTCCACCTGCTGGAATCTGCTCAGACGAGCGAATTCGGCCTCATCAGGCGGGCTGTGTCGCGGACGCGATGCGCTCGGCGCGCAGCGCCTCGTACCAGCGGTCGTCCGTAGGCGGCAGGGCGTTCACATCGAGGGCCAGCTTCAGCAGCAGGTCCGCGATCTGCGGGTTGCGCGCCATGACGGGGCCGTGCATGTACGTGCCGAAGACGGTGTCGTTGTACGCGCCCTCGGTGCCGTCGCCGGTGCCGTTGCCCCGGCCGAGCTTCACCCGGGCGAACGGCCTTGCCGTCGGGCCGAGATGGGTGACGCCCTGGTGGTTCTCGAAACCGGTCAGCGGAGGCAGGCCGAGGTTCGGGTCGATGTCGGCCAGCACGTCACCGACGCACCGGGCCCCCTCGCCGCGGGTGGAGACCACGTCGAGCAGTCCGAGACCGGGCTCGCGCTCGCCGAGGTCGTTGATGAACTCGTGCCCGAGGATCTGATAGCCGGCGCAGACCGAGAAGATGATCGCGCCGTTGGACGCGGCCCGGCTGAGCCCGCCGTCGCGGCGCAGCCGCTCCGCGGCCAGGCGCTGCGGCCGGTCCTCGCCCCCGCCGATCAGGTAGATGTCGCCGGACGTCGGCACCGGCTGGTCGCTGCGCACGTCGACGCGCTGCACGTCGAGCCCGCGCTGCCGGGCCCGGCGCTCCACCACCAGCGCGTTGCCCTGGTCGCCGTAGGTGCTGAGGAGGTCGGGGTAGACCCAGACCAGACGCAGACCGTTGTTGCTCATGCTTCGTCCTCTCCGGAGGTGGCCGGGGCCGGGGTCAGTTGCCGACACGACGGCGCAGATCCTGGAAGGCGGTGTAGTTGGCGATGACCTCGATACGGCCGGGCGGGGCCTGCTGCACGGCCTCGTCGAGGGTCTCGCAGACCCGGAAGTCCAGACCGGCCACCTCGAGGCGGACCGCCAGGTCCAGCTTGCGGTCGCCGAGCACGAAGATCGGGTGACCGGCGAGCTGGGTGTAGTCCACGTCCCACAGCCAGGAGGTGTCCGTGCCGTCCGCGCCGCGGGCGTTGACGGAGAGGATCACCGGCGTCGGCGGCGGGTCGATCAGGGAGAACGTCTCCAGCCAGCCCGCCGGGTTCTTCGCCAGCAGCAGCCGCAGTTCACGGCCGAGGAAGGTCACCACGTCGTAGCGGCCGGCGACGGCCTGCACCTGGTACATCCGCTCCAGCGCGACCTGCGGCGGCACGCCGAAGACGGCGGCCACGGCGGCGGAGCTGGTGGCGTTGGCCTTGTTGGCGCGGCCGGGCAGCTGGAGATGGATCGGCCAGGCCGAGCCGTGCGGGTCCAGCACGTAGTCGCCGTGCAGCACCCAGCTCGGCGCGGGGCGGCGGAATCCGCACTCGCCGCAGAACCAGTCGTCGCCCGGACGCTGCATCACACCGCCGCAGGCGGGGCAGGACCAGGCGTCGTCCTTCCACGCCTGACCGGCCGCCACCCACACCACGTTGGGGGAGGAGGACGCCGCCCAGACGATCAGCGGGTCGTCGGCGTTGGCGACGATCACGGCCTTGGAGCCGGACAGTCCCTCACGCCACTTCTCCGCCAGCATCCGGGTCTCCGCCGCGCGGTCCAGCTGATCGCGGGAGAGGTTGAGCAGCGCGATCACCTTGGGCGTCGTGTCGCGGGCGACCCCGGCCAGATACTTCTCGTCGACCTCGATCACGCCGTACTGCGCGTCCGAGCCGCCGGCCAGCGCCGAGGTGATGCCCGCGGGCATGTTGGCGCCGAGCGCGTTCGACACCACCGGGCCGGCGGCCCGCAGTGCCTCGGCGATCAGCCGGGTGGTCGTCGTCTTGCCGTTCGTCGCCGACACGAGGATCACGTCCAGGTGCTGCGCCAGCCGCCCCAGCAGGTCGGGGTCGAGCTTGAGCGCCACCCGGCCGCCGATCACCGATCCGCTGCCGCGCCCCGCGGCGCGCGACACCGCCGCCGCGGCCCTGCCCGCCGTCACGGCCAGCTTGGCCCGTGGCGACAGCGGCTCCGTGTTGCCTGCCATCGTCCTAGATCCTCCTTGCATCGGTCCGTGCCCAGCCTATCGATGTCCGGCGCGACGGCCGCACCCTGGCACCGCCGGAAAGGCCGTGGCCACGCGGAACGTACGATTGCGGCCATGCGAAACCGCCCGATCCCCGGCAGTTCCGGCCTGATCCGCGCCATGAGTCTGCTCGGCGATCCGGTGCTGCACGGCGCCTGCGAGCCCGTCACGGACTTCGGCCCCACGCTCGCCCGGCTCGTCGAGGACATGTACGCCACCATGTACGCGGCCGAGGGGGTCGGCCTCGCGGCCAACCAGATCGGCGTTCCGCTGCGGGTGTTCGTCTACGACTGCCCGGACGACGAGGACGTCCGTCACCTCGGCCATCTCGTCAACCCGACGCTCGTCGAGGCGGACGGCATCACCGTACGCGGCCCGGAGGGCTGTCTGTCGCTGCCCGGCCTGGAGGCCGGCACCCCGCGCTTCGACCGCGCCGTCGTCGAGGGCTTCACGGTGGAGGGCGAGCCGGTGCGGATCACCGGCACCGGTTTCTTCGCGCGCTGCCTCCAGCACGAGTGCGACCACCTCGAAGGCACCGTCTACACGGACCGGTTGACCGGACTGCGCCGTCGCAGGGCGCTGCGTGCGGCCCGCCGGGCGCCCTGGGCGCGCACCACCGGCTGAGCGCCCGCCGGCCGGCCTCAGAAGCCCGGCCCGCCGGGCCGGTCCTGTGCGGCGGCCAGTCTGCCCCACAGCAGGTCCGCCAGGCTGCGCACCAACTGCTCGCGGGAGCAGGGGCGTTCGCCGAGCCACCAGTCGCCGGCCGCGTGCATCATGCCGACGATGCCGTGGCCCCAGATGCGGGCCGTGGTCTCGCTGTCCGGGCCGAGGTCCACCCGCTCGGCGATCACCAGGGCGAGTTCCTCGCCGAGCCGGCGCAGCAACGGCGCCGAGTGCCGCCCGACGTCGAACCCCTGCTCCGTCGCGGGGGCCGCGTCGTCGGCGGGGTGCATCAGGAATCGGTAGACCTGGGGGCGGGCCTCGATCGCCGCGAGGTAGGTGTCGAGCGTCGACTCGACGCGCTGCCGACGCTCGGCGGGGGCGTCGAGCGCGGCGCGCAGGGCGATCAGCAGGGCGTCGGTGTGGCGCTTGGCCAGGGCGCGGTAGAGGCCGCCCTTGTCGCCGAAGTGCCGGTAGAGGATGGGCTTGGTGATCCCGGCCTCCGTGGCGATGGCGTTCATCGAGGCGCCGGGACCGTCCCTGAGCACCACGCGGTCGGCGGCTTCGAGCAGCTCGCGACGGCGGTTTTCGGCCGCCGTCCGTTGGCGCTCGGCCTGTCGTGTGGTCTCCATGTCGCTTCTCCCCGCCCTGACCGTGCCATTACGTCCTGCCTGCGCAACGTAACACTCTGCCCAGGGGGGCGCGGATCGGAAGCAGTGTGGTTGACAGAGGCTACTTGTCGGTAACAGACTGCGGTTACCGCAAGTAACGAGTGGTTTTTTCACGGCAGTACGTGGAGGGGAACATGGCGGAGTTCACGCTCGAACTCAACGACGACCAGAAGCAGGTCCGTGACTGGCTTCACGGCTTCGCCGCGGATGTGATCCGGCCGGCGGCCTCGGAGTGGGACGAGCGTGAGGAGACGCCCTGGCCCGTCATCCAGGAGGCGGCCAAGGTCGGCATCTACTCCCTCGACTTCTACGCCCAGCAGTTCTTCGACCCCACGGGCCTGGGCATCCCGATGGCGATGGAGGAGCTCTTCTGGGGCGACGCGGGCATCGCCCTGTCGATCGTCGGGACGGGCCTCGCGGCCGTGGGCGTCCTGGCCAACGGCACCGAGGAGCAGATAGGCACCTGGATCCCGCAGATGTACGGCGACGCCAGTGACGTCAAGGTCGCCGCCTTCTGCTCCTCCGAGCCGGACGCGGGCTCCGACGTCGCCTCGATGCGCACCCGCGCGGTGTACGACCAGGCCAAGGACGAGTGGGTGCTGAACGGCACGAAGACCTGGGCGACCAACGGCGGCATCGCCAACGTCCATGTGGTCGTCGCCGTGGTCGACCCCGAGCTGGGCTCCAAGGGGCACGCCTCGTTCATCGTGCCGCCGAACACCCCCGGCCTCTCCCAGGGCCAGAAGTTCAAGAAGCACGGCATCCGCGCCTCGCACACCGCCGAGGTGGTCCTGGAGGACGTCCGCGTCCCCGGCCACTGCCTGCTCGGCGGCAAGGACAAGCTCGACCAGCGTCTGGCCCGGGCCCGCGAGCGTGCCGCGGCCGGTGGCGGCGAGCGGGTGAAGAACGCCGCGATGGCCACCTTCGAGGCGTCCCGCCCCGCGGTCGGAGCCATGGCCGTGGGCACCGCCCGCGCGGCGTACGAGGTCGCGCTGGACTACGCGAAGACCCGCACCCAGTTCGGCCGCCCGATCATCGACAACCAGGGCGTCGCCTTCCAGCTCGCCGACATGCGGACGCAGATCGACGCGGCCCGGCTGCTGGTCTGGCGCGCCTCGTGGATGGCGACCACCGGCAAGCCCTTCACCTCGGCCGAGGGCTCCATGTCCAAGCTGTACGCGAGCGAGACGGCGAAGAAGGTCACCGCCCAGGCCGTCCAGATCCTCGGCGGCAACGGCTTCACCCGCGAGTACCCGGTGGAGCGGATGCACCGGGACGCGGCGATCTACACGATCTTCGAGGGCACGAGCGAGATCCAGCGCCTGGTCATCGCCCGCACCCTGTCGGGCATGCCGATCCGCTGACGCGGGACGGGGCGGGGCGGACGGCCCCGCCCCGTCGTCGGCCGCCGGGGACGGGACGGCCGACGGCCGGGCCCGGCCGGGAAGTCCGGCCGGGCCCGCGACGGAACGGGTCAGGCGGGCAGCTGGGCCTCGATGGCGGCGATCAGCTCCGGGGCCTCCGGCTCCACGCGCGGGCGCAGCCGGGCGACCGGCACGCCCGCCGGCGAGATGAGGAACTTCTCGAAGTTCCACTGGACGTCGCCCGCCTCGCCCTCCTCGTCCGCGAGGGCGGTCAGCTCGGTGTAGAGCGGGTGGCGCCCCTCACCGTTCACCTCGATCTTCTCCAGCAGCGGGAAGCTGACCCCGTACGTCGTCGAGCAGAAGGTCCGGATCTCCTCCGCGCTGCCCGGCTCCTGACCGGCGAACTGGTTGCACGGGACGCCGAGCACGGTGAAGCCGCGTTCCCTGTACGTGTTCTGGAGCCGCTCCAGACCCGCGTACTGCGGGGTGAGCCCGCACTTCGACGCGACGTTCACCAGCAGGACCGCCTGCCCGTCGTAGTCGGCCAGGGAAGTGGGTTCGCCGGTGAGGGTGCGCAGGGGAATGTCGTGCAGCGTCATGAGGGCCTCCTCGTAGGTGTGGCTACCGGCGGTCATTGTCGCGCCCCGGGACGGCCGGCACGAAACCGGTGGCGGGGCTGTTCGAATCCCGCACACGCCGCCGACCTGCGGGAGTCCGGACCCGCACCGGACGGGGCGTGCCCCCGACGGGCGACCCGTGACCGGATACGTGCCGGGCCGCCGGACGGCTCCGCGCGCGGGAACTCCTCCTGCCGGCCGGGGAGTCGGCCGCCCCGACAGTGCTCGTGACGGTCCCGACCGCCGGACCGCCGTCCGACGGCGGTCCGGCGGTCGGCGGTCCGGATCAAGAGCCGTCCCGCGCGGGTTCCGGCCGGGCGGGGCCGATGGCCTTGTAGTAGAGCGTGGTCGGCTTCAGGACCCCGGCCGGGTCGCCCGCGTAGTCCGGGATCGAACCGCACCGCGTCCAGCCCGCCGAACGGTAGAGCCGCTCGGCGGGGCTGCCGCTCTCGGTGTCCAGGACCAGCAGCGTGACGCCGGCGTCGGCGGCCGACCGCTCGGCGGCGTCGAGCAGCGACCGGCCGAGCCCCCGGCCGCGGGCCGACGAACGGACCATCAACTTGGCCACCTCCGCGCGATGACGGGCGTTGGGCAGCCGGGCCCGGGCCAGTGTGACGGTCCCGGCCACCCGCTCCGCGTCGAGGGCGAGCCAGACCTGGAGGAGACCGGCGTCGACGGCCTCGGCCCGCTCCCGCCACCAGGCGGCGGCCACGTCCCGGTCCAGCGGCGCGAGGAAACCCACCGACGAACCGCCGTCCACGGCGTCCATCAGCAGTGCGGCCAACTCGTCGGCGTAGGTGACCAGTTCGGGCCCGGACGCACAGACGATCCCGGTCATGGGCGGATTCCTTTCACGGTGTTCACGGGTGCCGCGGACCTCTTCCCGGCCGTCGAGTTGCCGGGCCGTCACGGCAGGACGATCATCAGCGCGTAGCGGACCGGCCCCGGCCCGGGGCAGTGGAAGTGCGAGGGGCCGCGCAGCCGGAAACGGAGACAGTCGCCGCTGCGCACCGTGTGCGCGGTGCCGTCGACGGTGATCTCGACCGTTCCCTCCAGCACCCAGACGTGCTGCTCCGTCCCCGGCACGGGCGCGTCCCCGTAGGCGATGGCGGCCCCCGCGTCGAGGGTGCCCTCGACGACCTCCGCGCGCAGACCGGCGTGCGGCGGCGAGACCGACCGGCGCACGAAGCCCGACTCCTCGTCCCGCCACACCGGTTGCCGTGCCGCGGGGACGAGTTGCGGGGCCTCCGCCTCCACCTCCAGCAGCAGCCGGGACATCGTCCGTCCGTAGACCGTGCACAACCTGCCGAGCAGGGACGCCGTCGGGCTCAACTCGCCGCGCTCCAGCCGGGACAGCGTGGAACGGCTCACCCCGCTGTGCCGCGAGAGCTCGTCCAGCGACCAGCCGCGCTCGGCGCGCAGCCCGCCCAGCCGGGCGGCCAGCCGGGCATCGACGGAGTCGGGCTCCATCTCCTCGGGTTCTCCCATGACGGAGACAATATCCCGGACTTGAGACGGATCGGGTCGTGGCGGCGCCGCGCGCCCCGGTCGTTCTGCCGAACGGGTGGCGACGTGCCAGGCTTGTCCCGGGAGGCCCCGGTGGCCCGACCCGGGCTGCCGGACTGCTCTGCTATCCGAGGAGGCCGAAATGGCCAGCACCGGTCACGCACCGGGAGCGGCGCCCGGCGTCACGAGTTCGCACCACCCCTTCCGGTTCGGCTGGACCGCTTTCGCGGCGGTCCTGATGATCTTCGGCGGGGCGATGACGATCTTCGAGGGCATCGCCGCCATCGCCAAGGACGACGTGTTCGTCGTCGCGCGCGACTACCTGTTCCGGTTCAACCTCACCGGTTGGGGCTGGATCCACCTCATCCTGGGCATCGTCATCCTCATCGCGGGTTGCGCGCTGTTCACCGGCGCCGCCTGGGCGCGCGTCGTCGGCATCGTGGTCGCGGGACTGTCGGCACTCGCCAACTTCCTGTGGCTGCCCCACTACCCGTTCTGGGCGCTGGTGCTCATCGCCATCAACGTCTTCATCATCTGGGCCCTGTGCGCGGACCCGTACAAGGAGAAAACCACTTAGCGGCGGGGAAGAGGCCGGCCGGGCGTCTCAGGACGCCTCGGCCGCCGGGAGCCGGCCCGCGCGCACCGCGTCGACGAGCGCCCGGTGGTCCCGCTCGTTGCGGTCGGCGTACTTCTCGGCGAAGCGCGCCACCGCCCGGTCGAACGCGGGCCCGCGCCCCAGGTACGCGGCGATGGCGATCCGGTCCCCGGAACGCGCGTGGGCCCGCGCCAGCGTGGCGCCGCACACCTCGCCGAACACCCGCATGCCGGACGGCACCATCTCCTCCGGCTCGACGATCCCCTTCCAGTCGCGCAACTGGCGCACGTAGAAGTCGCGACGCCGGCCGTCCAGGCCCTCCACCCGCTCCCAGCCGAGGAAGATGTCGCTCGCCGCCTGCATCATCCGCTGGCCCGAGACCACTCGCTCGCCCTGGTTGTCGCAGGAGGAGGCACCGGCATGGGGCGCGAGGACCGAGACGTCGGCCTCCTTGGCCTGGAGGAGGAGCGGGTCGTCGCCGTCCCGGCCGAGCATGAGGATGATCCAGCAGCGCGTGCCGACGCTGCCGACGCCGACCACCTTGCGCGCCATGTCCACGAACCGGAAGTCCGAGAGCAGGGCCCGCCGGTCCGAGGGCAGGCTGCGCCCGTAGCGGATGATCAGCCCGCGGAACAACTGCTGGATCGCGTCGCGCTCGACGTCCGGGAGCAGATCGGCCACCGGCACCAGCAGCGGCGGGTCCGCCGCGATGCGCGGCTGCCCGTCCACCGTCTCGGTGAGTTTGCCGAACGCCTGCAGACTGTCCCGGGTACGGGCCTTCGCCGCGGCCCGGTCCAGCCGTTTGCGGCCGCGCTTCGCCAGCTGCCCGGACGCCACCTCCTTGAGCCGGTCGATGTCGATCCGCGAGTACCAGACGTCGAGATTGCGCATGCCGGCGAACCGGCGCATCGACTCCCGATACGACCTCAGCGTGGTGAGCACGATGTCCGCGCGCTCCTTGTCCGTGAAGCCGTTCGCGCGGCCCGCGATGACGAAGCTGGTCGCCAGGCGCTTGACGTCCCATTCCCAGGGGCCGGGCAGCGTCTCGTCGAAGTCGTTGATGTCGAACAGGAGGTTCCGTTCCGGCGACGCCAGCAGCCGGAAGTTCAGCAGATGGGCGTCCCCGCACAGCTGGGCCCTGATCCCGCTGCTCGGCGTGGTGGCCAGGTCGGAGGCCATGATCGCGGCGGCACCCCGGTAGAAGCGGAACGGCGACTCGATCATCCGCCCGTAGCGGATCGGTACGAGCTCGGGCACCCTGGCGGCCGACTGGGTCTCGAGGATGCCCAGCGGATCGGGCCGGTCCGCCGGTGGTACGAACTCGGCGTGGCTCGAACGCGGGGTGTCCCGCCTGGCCGCCCTGCCGCGGGCCGCCCGCTGCTCGGGCGTCGCGTGCGGTGCGGTCCGGAGCAGCTGGTCCGGGTCCTGGGGCGTCGAGCCCGGGTCCTGGCGCATGGGGGACCCTCCTGCCGTTGCACGGGCGCCGCGCCGTACGGCGCCGGGACACGGGGCCGCGGGACGGACGCCTGCCCGGCAGGTGCCCGCGGTCCCTGAGTCCGATCATCGCGGCTCGACGGGCTTCCGGCATGCCGGGCCTCCCGGCCACGGCCGCCGGGAGGCCCGGGCGGCGCGACGACGCCACCGGTGCGCCACGGCCCGGCTCAGTTCCGCTTGTCGTCCCAGGGCGTGCCCAGCCAGCTGTCGAAGGTGGGGATCAGCGCCGCCAGCGCGGCCGCGAGCCGCCAGTCGACCCAGGACGAGTGGACGTGCACCTCGTTGCCGTCCGAGAGGAACTCCAGCGGAACCTCCCGGCCGGCCCGCCAGATGATGCGACGCGGCCCGCGCGCCACGTCACCGCCCCCGCTCAGGAGACTGCCCACGCCGATGGCCGTCTGGACGGGCAGCAGCAGCCACCACACGAACCACCAGAAGATCCGGCCCTTGAAACCGACCGCCTCCGGGCAGCCGGGCTGCGCCACCGTCCACCGGGTCCGCAGCCCCTTGCCGGAGAGGGCCTTCTCCCGCACGAGCGTGCCGATCGTCTCGCCCCCCGCGCCCAGCACCCGGTAGACGCAGACGCCGTCGGACGCGGACTCGGTGATCAGCGTGGCCAGCCGGTTCCGGCGCTCCGGGTCCGCCCACAGCACGAGGGAACGCGCCCCCGCCTTGCGGGCCGCCAGATACGCGGACACGCCGCCCGGCGGCAGCTCGCGCTCCACGTGCGCCACCTCCCGGCGCCTGCCGTCGGTCCCGTCGGTCGCCTTGACGACGTGACCGACGGGCGCGACCGCCCCCGGTACCGCGGCCCTCGCCCCGCCGCCCTTCTCGGGCCGCGTCACCGGCTTCATCGCCAGCACGTTGCTCACCAGGGAACCCCCTCCGTCGTGTACTCGGAAGTCGCACAGTAGACGGGTGCTCTGGGAAGATCGATTCCGTGGTGTCCGCCGAACTCTTCCCCGAGCCCCTCCCCGTCCCGGCCCCCGGCGCCGGGTCCGCATCCGAGGACGGCCCGGCCGCCCGGCGGCGGGTGGTGCGCTGCCGGCTGTGCGGCCGCCCGCTCACCGGCGCCGAGTCGCGCCGCACCGGACTCGGCCCCGCCTGCGACGCCAAACTGCACCCCGCGCCCCCGGACATCCGCACCCGCCGCCATGAGGTCGAGCAGGACCCGCTGCCCGGAGTCTGAAGCCCCGCCGCCCGACCTGCGAAGGGGTACGGCTACGAGCCCAGGGCCCGGAACAACCCCTCCTGCACCACGGACACCAGCAGATTGCCCGCGCGGTCGTAGATCCGGCCACGGGCCAGCCCCCGGCCACCGGTCGCGACCGGCGACTCCTGGTCGTACAGGAACCACTCGTCGGCCCGGAACGGCCGGTGGAACCACATCGCGTGGTCCAGGGACGCCATGTCGAAACCGCGCGGCCCCCACAGCGGCTCCACCGGGATGCGGACCGCGTCCAGCAGCGTCATGTCACTCGCGTACGTCAGCGCACAGGTGTGCACCAGCGGATCGTCGCCCAGCGGGCCGACCGCCCGCATCCACACCGCGCTGCGCGGATCGGAGCCCTTGACCTCCTCCTTCGTCCAGCGCAGCCGGTCGACGTACCTGATGTCGAAAGGCTGCCGCCGGGCCATCCGCTCCAGCGCCTCCGGCAGTACGCCCAGGTGCTCGCGCACCTCGTCGGCGACGGTCGGCAGCCCCTCCGGATCCGGGACCTCACGGGCGGGCGGCAGCTGGTGCTCGAACCCCGCCTCCTCCGGCCGGTGGAAGGACGCCGTCAGATTGAAGATCGTCCGGCCCTCCTGGACGGCCGTGACCCGGCGCGTGGTGAACGACCGGCCGTCCCGGACGCGCTCCACCTCGTAGACGATCGGCACCCCCGGCCGCCCCGGACGCAGGAAGTACGCGTGCAGCGAATGGACCGGGCGGTCGCCCCCGGTGGTCCGGCCGGCCGCCACCAGCGCCTGCCCGGCGACCTGTCCGCCGAAGACCCGTTGCAGGGACTCCTCGGGGCTGCGCCCCCGGAAGATGTTGACCTCGATCCGCTCCAGGTCCAGCAGGTCGACCAGGCGCTCGGCGGGGTTCGTCATGCGGTTCGTCTCCACTCTCGCTGCGGTGTCTCCACGGCGGACGCCCTCACAGCTGGCCCACGGAGGTGACCTTGACGACGGCCCGGCCCTCCTCGTCGGAAGCGGCCAGGTCGATCTCGGCGCTGATGCCCCAGTCGTGGTCGCCGTTCGGGTCGGCGAAGGCCTGCCGGACCCGCCACACCCCGTGCGCCGCGTCCTCCTCGATCTTCAGCAGCTTCGGACCGCGGGCGTCCGGGCCGGTGCCCAGCTCGTCGTACTCGTCCCAGTAGGCGTCCATCGCCTCGCCCCAGGCGTCCTCGTCCCAGCCCGCGTCGCCGTCCAGCTCGCCGAGCTCGCCGACCCGGTCCAGCGCGGCCAGCTCCACCCGGCGGAACATCGCGTTGCGCACCAGCACCCGGAAGGCGCGGGCGTTCGCCGTCACCGGCTTCACCTCGTCGGCCTTCTCCTGCGCCTGCTCGGCCGTCTCGATCTCCGGGTTGGCCAACTGCTCCCACTCGTCCAGGAGACTGGAGTCCACCTGACGGACCAGCTCGCCGAGCCAGGCGATCAGGTCCTCCAGGTCCTCGGACTTGAGGTCGTCCGGAATGGTGTGCTCCAGAGCCTTGTACGCGCTCGCCAGATAGCGCAGCACGATGCCCTCGGTACGGGCCAGCTCGTAGTGCGAGGTGAACTCCGTGAACGTCATGGCGCGTTCGTACATGTCACGGATCACGGACTTCGGCGACACCGGGTGGTCGCCCACCCAAGGGTGGCTCCTGCGGTACACGTCGTACGCGTGCCACAGCAGCTCGCTCAGCGGCTTCGGGTACGTGACCTCCTGGAGCAGCTCCATCCGCTCCTCGTACTCGACCCCGTCCGCCTTCATCTGCCCGACCGCCTCGCCGCGCGCCTTGTTCTGCTGCGCCGCGAGGATCTGCCGCGGATCGTCCAGCGTCGACTCGACGACGGAGACCATGTCCAGCGCGTACGAGGGGGAGTCCGGGTCCAGCAGGTCGAACGCGGCCAGCGCGAAGGTGGACAGCGGCTGGTTGAGCGCGAAGTCCTGCTGGAGGTCGACGGTGAGCCGGACGATGCGGCCCTCCGCGTCCGGCTCGTCGAGCTGCTCCACCACGCCGCCGTCCAGCAGCGAGCGGTAGATCGCGATGGCCCGGCGGATGTGCCGCAACTGCGCCCGGCGCGGCTCGTGGTTGTCCTCCAGCAGCCGCCGCATCGCCTCGAAGGCGTTGCCGGGGCGCGCGATCACGGACAGCAGCATGGTGTGCGTGACCCGGAAACGGGAGGTCAGCGGCTCCGGATCGGACTGGATCAGCTTGTCGAAGGTGGTCTCCGACCAGGCGACGAAGCCCTCGGGGGCCTTCTTGCGGACCACCTTGCGCTTCTTCTTCGGGTCGTCGCCGGCCTTCTTGACGGCCTTCTCGTTCTCGATGACGTGCTCGGGCGCCTGGGCCACCACGAAGCCCGCCGTGTCGAAACCGGCCCGGCCCGCCCGGCCCGCGATCTGGTGGAACTCCCGGGCCCGCAGCGTCCGCACCCGGGTCCCGTCGTACTTGGTGAGCGCCGTGAACAGCACCGTGCGGATGGGGACGTTGACGCCGACGCCGAGCGTGTCCGTACCGCAGATCACCTTCAGCAGGCCCGCCTGGGCGAGCTTCTCCACCAAGCGCCGGTACTTCGGCAGCATGCCCGCGTGGTGCACCCCGATGCCGTGCCGCACGTAGCGGGAGAGGTTCTTGCCGAACTTGGTGGTGAAGCGGAAGTTGCCGATCAGATCGGCGATCTTCTCCTTCTCCTCCTTGGTGCACATGTTGATGCTCATCAGCGACTGCGCCCGCTCGACGGCCGCGGCCTGGGTGAAGTGCACGATGTAGACCGGCGCCTGCCGGGTGTCCAGGAGCTCGGTGAGGGTCTCGGTGATCGGGGTCAGCCGGTACTCGTAGCTGAGCGGCACCGGCCGGGTCGCCGAGCGGATCACGGAGGTGGGGCGGCCGGTGCGCCGGGTCAGGTCCTCCTCGAACATCCGGACGTCGCCGAGCGTGGCCGACATCAGGACGAACTGGGCCTGCGGAAGCTCCAGCAGCGGGATCTGCCAGGCCCAGCCGCGGTCCTGCTCGGCATAGAAGTGGAACTCGTCCATCACGACCTGGCCGATGTCGGCGTACTTGCCGTCGCGCAGCGCGATGGAGGCCAGCACCTCGGCCGTGCAGCAGATCACCGGGGCGTCGGCGTTGACCGAGGCGTCACCGGTGAGCATGCCGACGTTCTCCGTGCCGAACAGCTTGCACAGGTCGAAGAACTTCTCCGAGACCAGCGCCTTGATCGGCGCGGTGTAGAAGGTGACCTTGTCCTGGGCCAGCGCGGTGAAGTGCGCGCCCGCCGCCACCAGACTCTTCCCGGAGCCGGTCGGGGTGGACAGGATCACGTTCGCACCGGAGACCACCTCGATCAGCGCCTCCTCCTGGGCCGGATAGAGGGAGATGCCCCGGCTCTCGGTCCATGACGAGAAAGCCTCGAAGAGGGCGTCGGGGTCGTCGGTCGGGGGCAGCTGATCGATAAGGGTCACGCCCCCATCTTGCCTGCCTTCCGCCCGGATGAGGGAACCGGACGACCGTATGAAGATCATGGGCGATACGCTGCCCACTCAACTCGGCCGTGCCACAACGGCAAACGGCGGCAGGACGATTTTGGGGGCGGGAAGCACCATGATGGGACCGGCACACTCGCTGTCAGGGGCGGCGGCCTGGCTGGGGGTGGGCGCCGCGGCCGCCGCCACGGGGCACGCGATGCCGTGGCCCGTCCTCGTCGTGGGCGCGCTCATCACCGCCGGAGCCGCGCTCGCCCCGGACCTCGACCACAAGTCCGCGACCATCTCGCGCGCCTTCGGACCGGTCTCGCGCGGGCTCTGCGAGATCGTCGACAAGCTCTCGCACGCCGTCTACAAGGCGACCAGGATGCGCGGCGACTCGCAGCGCAACGGCGGCCACCGGACTCTGACGCACACCTGGGTCTGGGCCGTCCTGATCGGCGCCGGGGCCTCCGCCGCGGCGGTCACCGGCGGCCGGTGGGCGGTCCTGGGGATCCTCTTCGTCCACCTGGTGCTGGCCGTCGAAGGACTGCTGTGGCGGGCCGCCCGGATGTCCAGCGACGTCCTGGTCTGGCTGCTCGGCGCGACCAGTGCCTGGATACTGGCGGGCGTCCTGGACGAGCCGGGCAACGGCTCGGACTGGCTGTTCACCGCCCCCGGCCAGGAGTACCTGTGGCTCGGGCTGCCGATCGTGCTCGGCGCCCTCGTCCACGACATCGGTGACGCGCTGACCGTATCGGGCTGCCCGATCCTGTGGCCCATCCCGATCGGCCGCAAGCGCTGGTACCCGGTCGGCCCGCCGAAGGCCATGCGGTTCCGGGCCGGCAGCTGGGTGGAGCTGAAGGTGCTGATGCCGGCCTTCATGGTGCTCGGGGGAGTGGGCGGGGCGGCGGCGCTGAACATCATCTGACGCAGCGGGTGCTGCACGGCGACGCGGGTGGGTGAGTACTTGCTCGCCGGGGGCGGCGGGGTGAGTGAGCGCTCACCTTCGTCGCGCCGGTGCGGGTAAGCACTCACCCACCCGCCTGTGCATCGTGGGCGGGGCAGCACTTATCCCTTGGGCCTATTGGTGAGTGAACATTCACCCGCACTCGGGCCGGTCGCGGGTGAACGCTCACCCACCCGTCTGCCGGTCGTCGGTGAACACTCACCGCCGCTCACGACCGTCCCCCGTGCCACGACCGCCACAGCGCCGCGTACGCCCCGTCCGCCGCCACGAGTGCGTCATGGGTGCCGAGTTCGGTGATCCGGCCGTCCTCCATCACGGCCACCCGGTCCGCGTCGTGGGCCGTCTGCAGCCGGTGCGCCACGGCCACCACCGTCCGGCCCTCCAGAACGGCGGCCAGGGCACGTTCGGTGCGCCGGGCGGTCGCCGGGTCCAGGAGGGCGGTGGCCTCGTCGAGGATCAGGGTGTGCGGATCGGCGAGGACCACACGGGCCAGGGCGAGCTGCTGTGCCGCGGCGCCGTCGGGCCGGTGCCCCTCGGGGCCCAGATCCGTGTCCAGGCCGTCGGGCAGCTCGTCCGCCCAGGACGCGCCGACGGCCGCCAGGGCCGCCCGCAGTTCGTCGTCACCGGCCACGTCCGAGGCGATCCGCAGATTGTCCCGGACCGTGCCGTGGAAGACGTGGTGCTCCTGGGTGACGAGGACGACGTGCCGTCCCAGCCGGCCGGAGCCCAGCCCCGCGACCGGAACCCCGCCCACGGTCACCGAGCCGGAACTCGGCGCGTCGACGCCCGCCAGCAGCCGGCCGAGGGTGGTCTTCCCCGCCCCCGAAGGGCCGACGATCACCAGCCGTTCACCGGGACGGACCGTCAGGTCGACCCCGTGCAGCACGTCTTCCCCGCCCTCGTACGCGTACCGCACCCCCGACACCTCGATCAGATCGCCGTCGGGCACGGCGGAACCGGTCCGCGGCGCCGGGACCGCAGGACCCAGGCCCTCCACCCGGGCGAAGGCCGCACCGCTGCTCTGCAGCTGCTCCATGCGCTGCAGGATTCTGTCCAGCGGCTGGGAGAGCTGCCGCAGATACAGGGCGGAGGCGACGACCGCCCCCAGGCTCGTCGCGCCCCGGTCGTGCAGCACACCGCCGATCAGCAGGACGGCGGCCACCGGGACGACATAGGAGACGTCGACCGCGGGGAAAAGCACGCTCCGCAGGAAGAGCGTTCTGTTCCGGGTGGTCCCGGCCCGTCCGATCGCCCGTTCGCAGGCGGCGATCCGGCGCTCCTGGAGCCCCAGCGCCTCGACGGTGCGGGCCCCGGCGGCGGTCGTCGCGAGCTGCTCCGCGAGCGCCGAGCTCGCGGAGCCCTCGTCGAGGTACGCCCCCAGGGCCCGGCGCAGGTACCAGCGTGCGGCGAACCGGATGCCGAGCAGCCCCAGCACCCCGCACAGGCCCAGCAGCGGATCGATCGCGAACACCGCGCCGAGGATGAACAGCGCCTGGACGGCGGCGATGAGGAGATCCGGACCGGCGTCCCGCAGCGTGACGCCGACCGAGGCCACGTCCGCGGTGCCCCGCGCCATCAGATCCCCGGTTCCGGCCCGCTCGACGACCGGGGCGGGCAGTGCGAGGGCCCGCTCGGCGAACTCCTCCCGGATGCGTGCCAGGGTCCGTTCGCCGAAGCGATGCCCGACGTATCCGGCGTACCGCGCCAGCAGCAGCTGGACGACGGCGAGGACCAGGATGAGGAGCGCGAGGCGGTCCACCGCGGCCACCGTGCCGCCGGACGCGACCTCGTCGACGATCCGGCCGAGCAGCCACGGACCGACGAGACCGGCCGCGGCGGCGAGCGCGTTGAGGACGAGCATGCCGGTGAAGGCGCGCGCGTCCAGCCGGACGAGCCGCAGCGCGGCCCGGCGGATCCGCGCCGGGCCCGCGACCGGCAGCGCGCTGCCGTCGGACGTGCCGGGCTCCGGTGTACGGGCGGTGGCGGTCATCGCACGGCCTCCCGGGACGGCGGGACGGGCCTGGGGCCGCCGGGTTCGTCGCCCGTGCCGCCCCGGGCCACCAGCGCGCGGTAGCCGGGCTGGGTGTCCAGGAGTTCGCGGTGGCTGCCGGTCGCGGCCACGGCCCCGTCGACCAGGTAGTGGACGGTGTCCGCCCGGTCCAGGAGCAGCGGCGACGTGCTGGTGACGAGCGTGGTGCGGCCGCGGCGCGCGTCCCGCAGCCCGGCTGCCACCGCGGCCTCCGTATGGGCGTCGAGCGCCGATGTCGGCTCGACCGCGAGCAGGACCTCCGGATCGGCCAGCAGGGCCCGGACCAGCCGGACGCGCTGGCGCTGGCCGCCGGAGAGGTTGCGGCCGCCCGCCTCGATCCACGCGTCGAGCCCGCCCGGGGCCCCGCGCACGACGTCCCCGGCGGCGGCCGCTTCGACGGCCCGGCCGATCACGTCCCCGTCCCGTTCCCGGGCCCCGGAGACCACCTCGCGCAGCGGCCCGGCGAACAGCGCGGCCTCGTTGTCCGCGACCAGGATCCGGCGGCGGATCCTGGTCAGGTCGATGTCCTCCAGACGGATCCCGCCCCAGGTGGCGGCCGACTCGGTGAACCGGCCCAGCCGGTCCACCACCGCCGCGGACTCCGACGACCGGGCCCCGGCCAGCGCGGTCAGCAGCCCCGGCGCCACCTCGACACCGGACTCCGGGTCGTGCAGCGCGGCGGGCGCCCCCGGCCCGTCCGGGACCGTCTCCCCGCCCGTGACGTCCGGCTCCAGGGTCAGGAACCGGACGACCCGGCGCGAGGCGACGAGCCCCCGGCTCAGCCCGTACCCGCCCTCGATGAAGAACTCCACCGGCACGACCAGCACGGCCGCGTACCCGTAGACCGCGACCAGTTCGCCGACGGTGATGTCCCCCTGGACCGCCATCCGGGCCGCCAGCCAGGTCACCGCACCGAGGAACAGCGTCGGCAGGCCCACCCCGAGCGCCTGGATCCAGCTGGTCACCGTCCCGACGCGGTAGCCCTCGTCCCGCAGGGCCCGCGAGGCGTCGCGGTAGCGGGCCGCGTACACCTCCTTGCCGCCGATGCCGTTCAGGACGCGCAGTCCGCCCGCCATGTCCTCGAACCGTGCGGCCAGGGCGCCCTGGCCTGCCCGGTAGACCGTCTCGGCTCCCTGGAGGCGCCACAACAGCGGGCCGACCAGCACCGCGAGGAGCGGCACCCCGAGCAGGACCACGACGGCCAGCAGCGGCGAGACGGTCAGCAGCAGCACGGCCACCACCGCGTACGCGAGGACGGCGCCGACCCCCGGACCGGTGATGGTCAGCGTCCCCGCGATCACACCGACGTCGCCGAACCCGATCGTGACGACCTCCCCGGCCGTGACCCGCCGCGGCAGCACCGCGCCGAGCCGGGTCGCCTGCCGCACCACGACCGCGACGGAGCGGAACGCGGCGTCCATCCGCACCCGGGTCATCGTGCGGTGGCGCATGATCGCCAGCCAGGCGTTGAACACCCCCACCCCCAGCAGCGCCGCGACCCAGCCGATCAGCGCCGGCCACCGCCCCGGCCGCAGCCCGTCGTCGATCGCGCGGGACAGCAGATAGGGCGGCAGCGTCAGACAGACCATCCAGGCACTGCCCAGCAGAGCCCCCGCGGCCACCCTGCGGCGCTGACTGGTGACCAGCCACCACAGGTACCGCAGGGGGCCGCGCGTGTCGGGGGCGCCCGGTTCCGCGTACGTATCCGTCATGTACCTGACCCTAACGAGCGTTCGGTGCGGGCAGGGCGCCCGCCCCGGTCAGCCGTGCCAGGACCGCCACAGCGCCGCGTACGCGCCGTCCGCCGCCACCAGTTCGTCGTGGTTGCCCAGTTCACTGATCCGGCCGCTCTCCACCACCGCGATCATGTCCGCGTCGTGCGCGGTGTGCAGCCGGTGGGCGATCGCCACGACCGTGCGTCCCTCCAGCACCCGGGCCAGCGACCGCTCCAGGTGCCGGGCGGCCCGCGGATCCAGCAGCGACGTCGCCTCGTCCAGCACCAGCGTGTGCGGATCGGCCAGGACCAGCCGGGCCAGGGCGATCTGCTGGGCCTGGGCCGGGGTCAGCGCCAGACCACCGGAACCGACCTCGGTGTCCAGCCCCTCCTCCAGCGCCCTCGCCCAGCCGTCCGCGTCGACCGCCGAGAGCGCCGCCCACAGCTCCGCGTCCCCGGCGCCCGAACGGGCCAGCAGGAGGTTGTCCCGCAGCGAACCGACGAACACATGGTGCTCCTGGTTGACCAGCGCCACATGCGCACGCACCTGCTCCGCCCCCATCCGGGACAACTCCGCACCGCCGAGCGTCACCTCACCCGCGCGCGGCGCGTAGATCCCGGCCAGCAACCGGCCCAGCGTGGACTTGCCGGCCCCCGACGGGCCGACCAGCGCCAGCCGGGTGCCCGGCGCCACGTCCAACGACACCCTGTGCAGGACGTCCAGCCCGGCGCGGTAACCGAAGCGCACCCCGTCGGCCCGTACCTCCCGGCCGTCCGGGACCACCTCCGCGTCGCCCGCGTCCGGCTCGATGTCCCGTACGCCGACCAGCCGGGCCAGCGACACCTGGGCGACCTGCAACTCGTCGTACCAGCGCAGGATCAGGCCGATCGGATCGACCATCATCTGCGCCAGCAGCGCACCCGTCGTCAACTGCCCCACGGTCAGCCAGCCCTCGATGACGAACCAGCCGCCGAGCATCAGCACCGCGCCCAGGATCGTCACATAGGTGGCGTTGATGACCGGGAAGAGCACGGAACGCAGGAAGAGGGTGTACCGCTCCCACGCCGTCCACTCCTTGATCCGCCGGTCCGACAGCTCCACCCGGCGCGCGCCCAGCCGGTGCGCCTCCACGGTCCGCCCGGCGTCCACGGTCTCCGCGAGCGTCGCCGCGACCGCCGCGTAACCGGCGGCCTCCGAGCGGTACGCGGACGGGGCCCGCCGGAAGTACCAGCGGCAGCCGACGATCAGGACCGGCAGCGCGAGCAGCACCGAGAGGGCCAGCGACGGTGCCGTCACGGTGAGCGCGCCCAGCAGCAGTCCCACCCACACCACACCGATCGCCAGCTGTGGCACGGCCTCGCGCATCGCGTTGGCCAGCCGGTCGACGTCCGTGGTGATCCTGGAGAGCAGATCACCCGTCCCGGCCCGCTCCAGCACCCCCGGCGGCAGCCCCACCGACCGCACGAGGAAGTCCTCGCGCAGATCGGCCAGCATCTCCTCGCCGAGCATCGCGCTGCGCAGCCGCATCATCCGGGTGAACACGGTCTGCACCACCAGCGCGAGCGCGAACACCCCGGCCGTGCGCTCCAGATGCAGGTCCCGGACCCCGTCGGAGAGATCCTCGACCAGCCCGCCCAGCAGGTACGGGCCGACGATCGAGGCGATCACCGCGACGGCGTTGAACGAGACCAGCACGGCGAACGGCCCGCGATGGCGCCGCAACAGCTCCCGCACATAGCTCCGCACGGTGGTGGGAGTACCCACCGGCAGGGTCGTCGCCGATTCCGGCGCGGCCGGGTCGTACGCCGGTTCCGCGACGCCGATCATGCCCGTTCCTCGATTTCCTCGATCGTCCTGAACGCGTCCCCGGCATCCGGGGCGGCGATCTCGTCGTCCGTCTCGCGCGTCACGACCGCCCGGTAACGGGGCTCCGTGCGCAGCAGCTCACGGTGCGAACCGACCGCGACGACGGTGCCCCGATGCGCCAGCACCACCCGGTCGGCCAGGTCGAGCAGCAGCGGCGACGAGGCGAGCACCACGGTGGTGCGGCCCCGGCGCAGCTCCTTGATCCCGGTGGCCACCCGGGACTCCGTGTGCGAGTCGACGGCGGAGGTCGGCTCGTCGAGAACCAGCACCTCCGGGTCGGCCACCAACGAGCGGGCCAGGGCCAGGCGCTGGCGCTGGCCGCCCGAGAGCGAACGGCCGCGCTCGGTGATGCGCGTGGTCATCGGATCGCCGCCCGAGTCGGCGGACGCCTGCGCCAGCGCGTCCAGCACATCACCGCACCGGGCTGCGGCCAGCGCGTCCTCGGCGGCCACCAGGCCGGACGACGGCACGTCGAGCAGCTCGCCCAGTGTGCCGGAGAGCAGCACCGGGTCCTTGTCCTGGACGAGCACGGCGGTCCGGGCGGTCTCCAGCGGGAGTTCGTCCAGCGGTACGCCACCGAGCAGGACGGACGGGACCGTTTCCGGTTTCGTCCCGTTCCCGTTCCCGTCCCCGTTCCCGTCCCCGTTCCCGTTCCCGTTCCCGTCCCCGTTCCCGTTCCCGTCCCCGTCCCCGTTCCCGTCCCCGTTCCCGTCCCCGTTCCCGTTCCCGTCCCCGTCCCCGTTCCCGTCCCCGTTCTTGTCCCCGTCCGTGGCCGGGCCGGGCTCCGGGTCCGTCTGCGCGTGCCCGCCCAGGCGCTCGGCCAGCCGCCCCGCCTCGTCCGGGTCGCCGCAGACCACCGCGGTGAACAGGCCCGCCGGGGCCATCAGTCCGGTGACCGGGTCGTACAGATCGCCGGCCGGTGCGGCGTCGAGGCTCGCGGGCCGGTCCGTGCGGCCCAGCGACAGGACACGCACCGCGCGCCTGGCGGAGGGCCGGGAGAAGGAGTACGCCATCGCGATCTCCTCGAAGTGGCGCAGCGGGAACAGCAGCAGCGCCGCCGCGCTGTACACCGTGACCAGCTGACCGACCTCGATCCGGCCGTCCCGGGCCAGCGCCGCCCCGTACACGACCAGTGAGATGAGCAGCACGCCGGGCAGCAGCACCTGGATCGCCGAGATCAGCGACCACATCCGCGCACTGCGCACCGCGGCCTCGCGGACCTCCTGCGAGGCGCGCCGGTAGCGGCCGAGGAACAGCTCCTCGCCACCGATCCCGCGCAGCACCCGCAGCCCGGCGACGGTGTCCGAGGCCAGCTCGGTCGCCCGGCCCGCCTTCTCCCGCTGGAGGTCGGCGCGGCGGGTGGCCCGGGGGAGCAGCGGCAGCACCGCCAGGGCCAGCAGGGGCACGGAGAGGGTCACCAGGAGGCCCAGCGACGGCAGGTAGAGCAGGAGTCCCGTGCAGATCAGCACGAGGGCGGCGGCGGCCGAGGCGAAGCGGGACAGCGCCTCGACGAACCAGCCGATCTTCTCGACGTCGCCGGTGGACACGGCGACGACCTCGCCCGCGGCGACCCGGCGGGTCAGCGCGGAGCCGAGCTCGGCGGTCTTGCGCGCCAGCAGCTGCTGCACGCGTGCCGCGGCGGTGATCCAGTTGGTGACGGCGGTGCGGTGGAGCATGGTGTCGCCCAGGGCGATCAGCACGCCCAGGACCACGATCAGTCCGCCCGCCCAGGCGAGCCGGCTGCCGGAGCGGTCCACTACGGCCTGCACGGCGAGACCCGCGGCGAGGGGGAGACCGGCCAGCGAACACTGGTGCAGCAGGCCCCAGGCCATCGACTTGAGCTGTCCGCGGAGCTGGTTGCGGCCGAGCCAGAGCAGAAAGCGCGGGCCCGACCGGATATCGGGGTCGCCGGGATCCGAGTACGGAAGATCGCGAATCTGCATGACGTCCCATGGTTCGATGTGCCGGTTCGTGCAGCGAATGCCGCGAACCGTCCCAGGTTCGCCCCGGGACGTCAGTCGGAGCAATTGATTTTCTGGACGATCCGGACGGGGCCGCGATGTCCGGAACGGCTCGGCCGAGCAGCACCGGACCCACGGCCCCGACCTGGGGCGTCAGGCCTTTTCCGGATCCTCCGAGTCCATTCCGGAACGGGCCTTCCTCCACTCGCCGCGGGTGAAGTCGGGGATCTGTTGCGGCGCGCCCTTCGCCTTGATCGACAGATGGCTGAGCGGCACGGGCGCCGTCCACGTTGCCGCGTCGTACACGTCGAAGTCGGGGACGAGGCCGAGCCGCATGCACTGCATCAGCCGGAACACCAGCATGTAGTCCATGCCGCCGTGACCGCCGGGCGGGTTGGCGTGCTCCTTCCACAGCCAGTGGTCCCAGTCCTGGTACTTGGAGAAGTCGCCCCAGCTGTCGTTCGTGTGGTCGGGCTCGATGTAGATGCGCGCGGGATAGTCCTCGAAGACGCCCTTCGTCCCGCCGAGGCTGTTGATCCGGGAGTAGGGGTGCGGGGTGGACACGTCGTGCTCCAGCCGGATGACCCGTCCCTTGGCGGTCTGGACGAGGCTGATCGTCCGGTCGGACTCGATGTAGGTCTCCTTCCAGCTCGGGTCACCGGCCGGCATGTGCTTCTCGCGGTACTC
The DNA here is from genome assembly GCF_040612315.1 of Streptomyces sp. NPDC006435. NCBI lineage: Bacteria > Bacillati > Actinomycetota > Actinomycetes > Kitasatosporales > Streptomycetaceae > Streptomyces > Streptomyces sp. NPDC006435. The sequence continues at coordinate 13,415 of NZ_JBEXPY010000065.1, read as the reverse complement.
GGCGAGCCCGAGCGCCGGGGAGCCGACGCTGGTGATGCTCACCGCGCGGTCACCGCGGTTGATGTCCATGTAGTTGGCGACCGGCCCGAAACCGTGGTTGGGGTAGAGGTCGCCGCGCAACCGGGTGTGCCACAGCCTGCGCCAGGGCCCCTCGTAGTAGTCCGGGTCGAACATCAGGCCGCGCAGGTCGTGGTTGTACGCGCCCGCGCCGTGCAGGAGGTCGCCGAAGAGCCCGGCGTGCGCCATGCGCAGCACCCGCATCTCGTTCCGCCCGTAGCAGCAGTTCTCCAACTGCATGCAGTGGCGTCTGGTGCGCTCGGAGAGGTCGACCAGCTCCCAGAGCTGATCGAGCTGGAGCGCGATCGGACATTCCACGCCGACGTGCTTGCCGTTCAGCATGGCGGTCTTCGCCATCTGGAAGTGGAAGTCCCAGGGCGTCGCCACATAGACGAAGTCGATGTCCCCGCGCCTGCAGAGGTTCTCGTAGTCGTCCTCGCCGTTGGTGTAGACGGCGGGCGCAGGCTGGCCCGCCGCGGTCACCTTCGCGGCGGCCCGCTGCGCCTTGTCCTTGACCGGGTCGCAGACGGCGACGACCTGCACACCGCTGACGGCGAGGAAGAGGTCGATCATGCTGCCGCCGCGGTTGCCGAGGCCGACGATGCCGACCCGGACGGTGGAGCGCCGGTCGAACGGCACCCCCGCCATGGTGCGCCCCTGGCGCTTGGGGACGGACGCCTGTTCCGCGGCGGTGTCCTCGGGACTCAGGGCAGGGGTGGCGGCGGATGCGGTGCCACCGGAGAGGGCACCGAGCCCGAGCCCGGCACCGGCCACGCCGGCGGTCGTGCGCAGGACCGAGCGACGGCTCATCGAGCCCTCGTCGCCGTCCTGAGTGCCGTCGTCCTGCTGTGCTGCGTCGTTCATCGATCCTCCGGAAGAAGGGGGTCTGACGTGCGCGGCTTCTGAATGAACCTGGTTAAGGACCTTGGTGGTCGGCACTGCTGGTGCGCAAGGGGAGCGATTGGACTCCTGCTTTGAAACCATGGACTTTTGTGCGCGCGGGAAGGACTTTTCGTGCACGTGCGAACTTTCGTGCGCGCATGCACTGCCACGTACACGAACCCGTCGCGCGTGCATGTACGGAAAAGCCGGACGGGCCCGAAGATACGGGCCCGTCCGGCGGATCGGTCCGAGCGGTCGCCGTCTACCGCCGACCGGGGAACGAGGGCGTCACCGCTCGACCGGCCCCGGCCGCGTCGCCCGTTCCAGCTCCATCAGGACCGAGTGGTACGAACGGCCCGTGGCCCGGTCCATCCCGATCTCGCACATCCGGTTGGCCGAGAGATGGGCGTCGTACTCCCGCGACTTCACCTCGGCGGCCTCCTTCGCCGTGGCGGACTGCGTCAACTCCTTGTGCAGCATGCCGCGGTCGCCCGCGAAGGCGCAGCATCCGGCGTCGTCGGGGATCACGACCTCCTCCGCGCACGCCTCGGCGACCGCGCGCAACTGCTCCACATCGCCCAGGTGCTCCATGGAGCACGTCGGGTGCAGCACCGCCGAACCGGTCTTCCGCAGCACGGTCAGCTCCGGGAGCAGTTCGTCGGCCGCCCAGACGAGGGAGTCGACGACGGTCAGCTCCCGGTGCAGTTCGAGGTTGTCCTCGGTGAGGTACGGCACCACCTCGTGGGCGATGCCCAGCGTGCACGAGGAGGCGTCCACGACCAGCGGCAGCTTTCCGCCCGCCGTCCAGCCCCAGGCGGCCTCCACGATGCGGTTGGCCATCACGGTGTTGCCGTCGTCGTACCCCTTGGAGTGCCAGATCGTCGCGCAGCAGGTCCCCGCGACGTCGTCCGGGATCCACACCGGCTTTCCGGCACGGGCGGAGACCGCGACGACCGCCTCCGGCAGCGACGGACCGCGATGCCCATCGGGTCCGCCGAAGATGCGGTTCACGCACGCCGGGTAGTAGACGGCGCTCGCTCCGGCGCGGGAGGTACGGGGCAGCTGCCGGGCGGCGGCGCCGGGGATCTCGGGCAGCCACTCGGGCACCAGATCGGGGCGCACGGCCCTGCGGGCGAGCCCGGTGATGGTCTCCAGCGGCCCGTCGCCGATGCGGTCGCCGATCCGGCCGGCCGCGGCGACCGCGAGCCGGGCCGCGGCCTCCACCGCCTTGAAGTTCTTCGCGGTGAGCGCCGCGATCCGCTCCTCGCGGGGCGAGTGCCGCCGGTGGCGGAAGTCCTTCATCATGGCGCCGGTGTCGATGCCGACCGGGCAGGCGAGCTTGCAGGTCGAATCGCCCGCGCAGGTGTCGACGGCGTCGTACCCGTAGGAGTCGAGCAGCTGGGTCTGCACGGGGGAGCCGTCCGGCTGCCGCATCATCTCCCGGCGCAGCACGATCCGTTGGCGCGGAGAGGTCGTCAGGTCGTGGCTGGGGCAGGTGGGTTCGCAGAAACCGCACTCGATGCAGGGGTCGGCGACCGGTTCGACCTCGGGAATGGTCTTCAGCCCGCGCAGATGGGCCCTCGGGTCGCGGTCGAGGACGATGCGGGGGGCCAGCACCCCGTCGGGGTCGATGACCTGCTTGGTGCGCCACATCAGCTCGGTCGCCTTCGGCCCCCACTCCAGCTCCAGGAAGGGGGCGATGTTGCGGCCGGTGGCGTGCTCGGCCTTCAGCGAGCCGTCGAAGCGCTCCACCGTCAGCCGGCAGAAATCGTCCATGAACGCGGCGTAGCGGTCGACGTCGGACGGCTTCGCCGCGTCGAAGGCGAGCAGGAAATGCAGATTGCCGTGCGCCGCGTGGCCCGCCACGGCGGCGTCGAAGCCGTGTTCCTCCTGGAGCGCGAGCAGGGCCTCGCAGGCGTCGGCCAGCCTGGAGGGCGGCACCGCGAAGTCCTCCGTGATCAGCGTCGTGCCCGAGGGCCGGGAGCCGCCGACCGCGGTGACGAACGCCTTGCGGGCCTTCCAGTAGCCCGCGATGGTTCCGGCGTCACGGGTGAAGCCGTTGGTCACCGACGCCACCGGGGCGACCAGGTCGAGCTCCTCGACGACGGCCGCCGCTGCCCGCTCGTACGCCTCCTGGCCCGCCTCGTCCGGGGCCCGGAACTCCACCAGCAGCGCCGCGGTCTCCTTGGGCAGCCCGGCCCAGTCCGCGGGCACGCCCCGGACGCTCACCGACGCGCGCAGCGTGTTGCCGTCCATCAGCTCGACGGCGATCGCCCCCGCCTCGTTGAAACGCGGCACGGCCGCCGCCGCGGAGGTCAGGGACGGGAAGAACAACAGGGCCGTCGAGACGTGCCGGTCGAGCGGCAGGGTGTCGAAGACGACCTCGGAGATGAAGCCGAAGGTGCCCTCGGAACCGACCATCAGACCGCGCAGGATCTGCACGGGCGTGGCGCCGTCCAGGAAGGCGTCGAGCCGGTAGCCGTTGGTGTTCTTGATCTCGTACTTGGCCCGGATCCGGGCGGTGAGCCCGGCGTCCGCCTCGATCTCCGCCTTCAGCGCCATCAGCGCCTCGCACAGCCGCGGTTCGGCGTGGGCCAGTTCCTCGTCCGCCATCGGGTCGCCGGTGTCGACGACGGTGCCGCTCGGCAGCACGAAGGTGAGGGAGGAGACGGTGCGGTAGGAATTGCGGGTCGTGCCCGCGGTCATCCCGGAGGCGTTGTTGGCGACGACTCCGCCGATCGTGCAGGCGATGGCGCTGGCCGGGTCGGGACCCAGCAGCCGGCCGTACCGGGCGAGGGTGGCGTTGGCCCGCAGGACCGTCGTCCCCGGGCGGATACGGGCCCGCGCGCCGTCGTCCAGGACCTCGATGCCCGCCCAGTGGTGGCGCACGTCGACGAGGATGTCCTCGCCCTGGGCCTGTCCGTTCAGACTGGTGCCGGCGGCCCGGAAGACGACTTCGCGGCCCCTTCCGTGCGCGTACGACAGGATCGCGGAGATGTCGTCGATGTCCTCCGGGACCACGACGACCTGGGGGACGAACCGGTAGGGACTGGCGTCGGAGGCGTACTTCACCAGGTCGGAGACCTTCCACAGCACCTTCTCCGGCCCGAGCAGGGCGACCAGCTCGTCGCGCAGCGCATCGGGGGTGCCCGGAGCCTGGCGGGCGGGAACCCTGTCCACGGAGGGCGTACGCGGCACCTCGGGGCGGAGTGCTTCCGGCTTCGGCTCCAGCAGTGGCATGGCGGGTTCTCCTCGGCGGTTCGGTCGGTACGGCGGCGGACACGCCCGCGCCCGGCGGGCGGAGCGCGACCGCGGGTCTAACAGCGGCGCTCCGGCATCCCGTTGACCAGGGCGGTCAGCAGTCCGCCGAGCACCTCGCGCTGATCTGCGGTCAATGGAGCCAGGATCTCCTCCGCGGCGGCCCGGCGCGCGTCGCGCAGCGACCGGAGGGTGGCGCGGCCCTCCTCGGTCATCTCGATCCGGACCACCCGGCGGTTGTCCGGATCGGGGGCACGGCGCACCCGGCCGCTCGCCTCCAGGCCGTCGACCAGACTCGTCACGGCACGCGGGACCACGTCCAGGCGCTGGGCCAGATCCGCCATCCGGGGCGGACCGTCGTAATGCGCGACGGTGCGGAGCAGGCGGAACTGCGCGGGGGTGATGCCGATCGGCTCCAGCTGGCGGCTCTGGATCCGCTGGAGCCTGCGGGTGACCCGCAACAGCTGCTCGGCGAGGACGCCGTCGGCGTCGGAGGAGTCCATGGGGGAACAATATCAGGACCTTGTGCATTGTGAGTATAGGTAACAATGAGCTATGCTCCCAAAAGTTCCGACCGATCGATCCCTCGGGGTCGAGCCGCCGCCGCACGGCCGACGGCTCTCGTACGCCCGACGAAGGAGCTCATGAAACCCGACGAAATCAACTGGACGCCCCCGCCGCGGGACGAGGAGCGCCCGCCCGCCGAGGTGCGACGCATCCTGCGCCTCTTCCGCCCCTACCGAGGCCGGCTCGCGCTGGTCGGACTGCTCGTCGGCGCGTCGTCGCTGGTGTCGGTCGCCTCGCCGTTCCTGCTGCGCGAGATCCTGGACACGGCCATTCCCCAAGGGCGTACGGGACTGCTGTCGCTGCTCGCCCTCGGCATGATCCTCACCGCCGTGATGAACAGCGTCTTCGGAGTCCTGCAGACCCTGATCTCGACCACGGTCGGCCAGCGGGTCATGCACGACCTGCGCACCGCGGTCTACGCCCAGTTGCAGCGGATGTCGCTCGCCTTCTTCACCCGGACCCGCACCGGTGAGGTGCAGTCCCGCATCGCCAACGACATCGGCGGCATGCAGGCGACCGTCACCTCCACCGCGACGTCACTGGTCTCCAACCTCACCGCCGTCGTCGCCACGGTCGTCGCCATGCTGGCGCTCGACTGGCGGCTCACCCTGGTCTCGCTGCTCCTGCTGCCGGTCTTCGTGTGGATCAGCCGCCGGGTCGGCCGGGAGCGCAAGAGGATCACCACCCGGCGCCAGAAGCAGATGGCCGCCATGGCGGCCACGGTCACCGAGTCGCTCTCCGTCAGCGGCATCCTGCTCGGCCGGACGATGGGCCGCTCGGACTCCCTCGTCAAGAACTTCGCCGAGGAGTCCGAGAAGCTCGTCGACCTCGAGGTGCGCTCCAACATGGCCGGGCGGTGGCGGATGTCGACGATCGGCATCGTCATGGCCGCCATGCCCGCCGTCATCTACTGGGCGGCGGGGATCGCCCTGCAGTCCGGCGGGCCGGCGGTCTCCATCGGCACGCTCGTCGCCTTCGTCTCGCTCCAGCAGGGTCTCTTCCGGCCCGCCGTGAGCCTGCTCTCCACCGGGGTGCAGATGCAGACGTCCCTCGCACTCTTCCAGCGCATCTTCGAGTACCTGGACCTCGACGTCGACATCACCGAGCCCGAGGAGCCCGTCCGGCCGACGGAGATCCGCGGCGAGATCCGCTTCGAGGACGTCGACTTCGGCTACGACGACAAGAGCGGGCCGACGCTCGGCGGCATCGACCTCACCGTCCCGGCCGGCAGCAGCCTGGCGGTCGTCGGACCGACCGGAGCGGGCAAGTCCACCCTCGGCCACCTGGTGCCCAGGCTCTACGACGTCACCGGCGGCAGGGTCACGCTCGACGGCGTCGACGTGCGCGATCTGGACTTCGACACCCTGGCGAGGGCCGTGGGCGTGGTCTCCCAGGAGACGTACCTCTTCCACGCCTCGGTCGCCGACAACCTGCGCTTCGCCAAGCCGGACGCCACCGACGAGGAGATCGAGGCGGCGGCCCGCGCGGCACAGATCCACGACCACATCGCGTCGCTCCCCGACGGCTACGACACCCTCGTCGGCGAGCGCGGTCATCGCTTCTCGGGAGGCGAGAAGCAGCGCCTCGCCATCGCGCGTACGATCCTGCGGGACCCGCCCGTGCTGGTGCTCGACGAGGCGACGAGCGCCCTGGACACCCGCACGGAGTTCGCCGTGCAGGAGGCGATCGACGCGCTCTCCGAGGGACGCACCACCATCACCATCGCGCACCGGCTCTCCACCGTCCGCGACGCGGACCAGATCGTCGTCCTGGACGGCGGCCGGATCGCCGAGCGCGGCACCCATGAGGAGCTTCTGGCGCAGGAGGGCCGCTATGCCGCCCTGGTCCGCCGGGACGCCCGGCTCGCCCCCGCCGTCCCCGCCGTCCCCGCCACGGGCTGACCGGGGACGGGCCCGCCCCGCCCCCGCCTGCCCGGCCCGCCCTGTCCGTCTGCACCTGCGCCCGGTTCCGGCGGTCCCGGTCGCGATCCGTCCGGCAAACGCGGCGACGCCGCCGCTCCCGTGGGACGGGGAGCGACGGCGCCGGGCGGAGCGATGGTCAGACGAGCCAACCCACGAAGTGGACGATGCCGGCGAGCAGGTTGGTGATGACGTTCATTCGCTGTTTCTCCTTGTGCGTATGCATATGTGGGACAGCACAGTCGCGGTCTGCAGCCCGTCGCTTGCGCCCTGTAATCATCATGCGCCGCAGGTGCCTCGGGCAACGAATGGCGAAACGATCACGCGTTCCAGCGAACACCCGATCCCTTGTTCGTGTGTTCTGTTTTCGGGGGCATGGCGTCGGGAGTCCGTGCCGTTCGAAGCCCATGCCGCCCGGGGCGGGGCTCGTGCCGTTCCCCCTCACGATGTGACAGGCGCGAATTCCTCGTCGGTCCGCGCCGTGGCGTCCCGCCCCTCCAGCAGCCGGGTGATCTCGTGCACCGCGGCCCGCCCCGCCCGGTTGGCGCCGATCGTGCTGGCGGACGGCCCGTAACCGACGAGGTGGATGCGGGCGTCCCGCACCGCCCGTGTGCCCTCGACCCGGATGCCGCCGCCCGGCTCGCGCAGCTTCAGCGGTGCGAGATGGTCGATGGCGGCCCGGAAACCGGTCGCCCAGAGGATGACGTCCGCCTCGACCGTCCGGCCGTCGTCCCAGGCCACCCCGTCGGGCGTGATGCGGTCGAACATCGGCAGCCGGTCGAGTACTCCCTGTTCGCGGGCGCGCCGGACGGCGTCGGTGAGCGGCAGTCCGGTCACGCTCACCACGCTCTGCGGCGGCAGGCCACGCCGGACCCGCTCCTCCACCATCGCCACCGCGGCCCGGCCCCGGTCCGCGTCGAACGGGCCTTCCCGGAAGACCGGCGGCCGACGTGTCACCCAGTACGTCTCGGCCGCCACATCGGCGATCTCCATCAGGTGCTGGGTACCGGAGGCGCCCCCGCCGACCACCACCACGCGCTGTCCGGCGAACTCGGCCGGGCCCGGGTAGTTCGCGGTGTGCAACTGCCGTCCCCGGAAGCTTTCCTGGCCCGGGTAGCGCGGCCAGAACGGCCGGTCCCAGGTGCCGGTGGCGTTGATGAGGGCGCGGGTGGCGTACGTGCCCTCGGACGTCTCGACGAGCAGCCGCCCGTCCTCGCCCTCGCGCACCGCGCTCACCTCGACGGGGCGGTGGACCCGCAGGTCGTAGGCGTGCTCGTACCGTTCGAAGTACTCACCGATGACCTCGGAGGAGGGCCGGTCGTCGTCGGCCCCGACGAGTTCCATGCCCGGCAGGGAGTGCATGCCGTGGACCTTGCCGTAGGTCAGCGAGGGCCAGCGGAACTGCCAGGCGCCGCCGGGGTGCGGGGCGTGGTCGAGCACGACGAAGTCGCGATCGGGTTCCAGGCCGGTGCGCCGCAGATGGTGGGCGCCGGATAGTCCCGCCTGTCCGGCGCCGATCACGACGACATCGACCGCACGTGCCGCAGCCACCCCAAAGTTGTTCACATTTCCACTAACCGCCGAGGGGGTGCGGATCTTCCCGGGGCGGTACGGGAGCGAACGGCGCAGCCGGGGCGTCCGCGTCCGCGGTCGTTCCTGCTGTCGGTGGAGCTGTCACCGGGCGACCGGCCGCAGCCGAACGGGCAGAGCCACGTGTCCGTTGCTGATCAGGGTCGGCAGCGGCCGCAGCTCCCCGGCGGGTACCGCGAGTCGGACGTCGGGGAAGCGCGTGAACAGATGGCGCAGGGCGGTGGCGACCTCGAGACGGGCGAGAGGGGCGCCGAGGCAGTAGTGGACGCCGTGTCCGAAGGCCAGGTGGTCCTTGACGGCCCGGGTGGCGTCGAAGAGGTCGGCGTCGTGGCCGTGCCAGTCCGGGTGACGGTTGGCGGCCGAGTAGGAGGCGAGGATCGCCTCCCCGGCCCGGATCGTCCGCCCGTCGGGCAGGGGTATGTCCTCGAGCGCGTAACGCAGCGGCAGGTGCTTGATGGCCGGCTCGTGACGCAGTGTCTCCTCGACGACGTCGTTCCAGTCGCACCGGCCGGCGCGGACGTGGGCCGGCTGCTCCGGGTCGGTCAGCAGGGAGGTGATGGCCTGGTCGATGACGTTGAGGGTCGTCTCGTACCCCGCGCTGATCATCAGCACGAGGGTGCCGCGCAGTTCGGCGTGGCTGAGGGCGCCGCCGTCGCCCTCCTCGTCACGGGTGGCGATCAGGAGGGAGGTCATGTCGTCGCCGGGAGAGGACTGCTTCATGGCGATCAACTCGTCGAGGAGCCGGTAGAGGGTGGTCGTGTTCGCGGTGGCTTCGTCGGCGGAGAGGGTCGTGTCGAACACCCGGTCCACCACGGTACGGAGCCCGTTCAGCCGGGTGGAGGAAAGGCCCAGCATCCGGCCGATGACCGCGATCGGCAGCGGATGGGCCAAGTGCTCGCGCAGGTCGACGACTTCACCGGCCGGGAGGGCGTCCAGGCCGTCGAGGATGCCGGTGACGAGGTCCTCGACGACGGGCGCCAGGGCGGCGACACGACGGGCCGAGAAGGCCGGGGCGATCAGACGGCGCAGACGGCGGTGGTCGCTGCCGTGGGCGGTGAACATGTTGTCGACCGTCACCCAGAGAGCGAGTGGCCAGGTGGGGGTGGTCTCGGCGAAGGCGGGCCAGTGCGCCCGGGCGTCCTTGGAGACGCACGCACGGGTCAGGAGGTGCTTCAGGAGGCCGGGATCGGATACGGACCATGCGGTCACCCCGAGGATGTCCACGGGCGTGGCCGCTCCGCGGGCGCGCAGGGTCCGGTCCTCGGCGTGGTGGTCGGCACCGGTGGGATCGAGGACGAGCGGCTGGTCGTCGAGCATGCCCGGGGTTCCTTTCTGGCAGGTGCGTCGGGATTCCTGATGGAGCGGGTGGCACGTGCTGCGAGTCGTGATGATGCCGGGGCCGGGAAGGGGGAACCTGCCCTCGGGCCGACGCCGTCACTCCATGGACCGGGCAGCCGGCGGATCTGTGACACGCACGAGGGCCCGCCCCTCGACGAGCGCTCGCAGGACGGAACCGGGACGGGCGACGACTGAGGCGGCTCCCCGGCAAGTGCGGGTGCGGCGCCACGTGTCGTCGCCGATCGGACAGCAGCTCAGCGCACTTGCCCGTACGGCAGAACCTCGTTGCCCGTCGTGGAGCCCCGTGAGAGCATCGAGGAACTCAACGGTCCGTCTCCTTTCGTTCGCGTTTCGCAGCACGAACGAAAGAGTGCGGACCATTGTCATGTCCAAGGTTTTGGACGATTCATGGAGATCTGCGAACGGCGGGTGCTGTTTGATGTACGCAACAGAACTGGCGGAAGCCTGCGTCGAGGATTCGGGAAACGTCCTGGTCGCGCCTTCGTCGTCGCAGGACGACGAACTGGTCGGGAACTTCTTCGGGACCACGATCACGCCGGAGGAACTTGCCTCCGGTTCGCCCGACCTCGCGCAGAAGACCGTCTACCTGTGCGGTGACACATCAGGGATCAGCGACCGCCAATTGCGCGACGCCGCCCGGGTGTTCGTCGTACGGGAGCCGTCGCACGGCCACCACGAGGAGGCCGACAGCCCCTGGACCCCCGTCGACGCCGGCCGGGTTCCCATCCGCGTACACGGCGTCGGCGTGTACTACCGCCGGTTCTTCGGACTCGATGCCGATCACTTCGGCCGGATCCGTGCCGAGCACGCGTTCCAGTCCCTGACGGAGTCCACCAAGCCCGGGACGGCTCATCGCAGCGGAATCTATCTGACGCCCGTCACGCGCGACGGCGACGAACTGCATTTCCGTCTGCTCCGGTGCTCCACGAATCTCTCGGGGCCGACCGAGGGCTTCCGCCCGACCGACACGAGCATCGTCGATGCCCTGAACCGCGAGGCCGCCACCGTCTTCCGGAACCACGCACCGCTGAATCATGTCCTTGCCCAGACCTACCACAACACCCTTGCCACGGCCGGGCGCAAGCAGTCCAAGGCCAAGATCTCCGCCCATGCCGACAAGACCAAGGACATGCCCGTCAACGGCATCATGGCCTTCTGCACTTTCTATGACCGGCTCGAAAATCTGCAGCCCATGGCCGAAGACGCCTTCGACCACGGTGTGAAGAAGGCCAGCGGGCTGACTCAACTCCGGTTTCTCCTCAAGAAGTCGGTCGAGGAGCACGGCGGGGTCGCGCTCCCGCCGAAGTTCACCCTGACCCTCTATCCCGGCTCCGTGTTCTTCATGCCGCTGTCCACCAATCGCCTGTACACGCACGAGATCCGGCCGTCGACGCTGGACGCCGAGCTGCTCCCGACCCGTCTGGGATACGTGGTGCGCTGTTCGAGCACCGAAGCCGTTCACAGGAACGGCCGGACGTTCCTCAAAAGGGCCGGGGGCCTGGTGGAAATGGAAGAGCCCACACAGGCCGGAATGGATGATCTGCGCAGGCTGTACGCCGAGGAGAACCGGACCCCGTCCTTCATCGATTACGGCGAAAAATTTCTCTTCAGCATGAACACGGGAGACTACATTGCCCCTCGGATCTAGGACCCCGGACGAGATTTTCTCCTGCGCTCTGCCGACCGAGGAGGACCTCTTCGCGGAGCTGTCCGCATCGGCCCGTCTGGAGGACGTGGGAAAAGGGCGGCGAGGCGCCGTGCTCACCGAGGTCGACGAGGAAGGCGGTGTGCCTCTCGTCCGTACCACCACTCGATACGGCAGCCCCGCGCAGCGTTTCCGGGTGGTGCACGAACGGTTGGCGCGGCAGATCCAGGAACGCGCGGCGCTTCCGGTCGGCCTCAACAACGCTCTCATCGAGAGCTACACGAACGCTTACGCGACCATGGGCGGCCATTCCGACCAGGCCCTCGATCTGGCCGACGAATCGTTCATCGCCGTCTTCTCCTGCTATCAGCGCCCCGAAGCCGGCCCACCGAGGAAGCTGATCTTCGAATCAAAGGAGTTCGAAGGCGAGAAGTTCGAGATTCCCCTTGCTCATCACAGCATCGTTGCGTTTTCCGTCGACTCGAACCGGAGATTCAAGCACAAAATTGTGTTGGACGCGGCTGCCCGGGCGACGGAGAACCAATGGCTGGGCGTAACCTTCCGAACATCGAAGACCCTCGTCCGGTTTCGCGACGGGCATGTGTACCTCCCGCAGGGTGCGCGTCTCGTGTCGGCCGACGATGAGCAGAGGCGCGAGTTCTATCGACTGCGACGCCGTGAGAACAATGAGACGGACTTCGTCTACCCCGCGTTGACGTACACCATCAGCGAGAGCGATCTGATGCCGCCCGTCTGACCTCGAAGGCTTTTGAACGCCCCACCTTCGAGTGCCCCCACCTCGCCGCGGAGGTGGGGGAATCGCCTTACGAGTCTCTGCGGTGCCGTCCTGACGGGCAATCAGTGAGCCTTTTCCAACCTCACGCTGACGCGTGGTGAAGGATGGGAACGGCTTGGACGAACGCGGTGATGCGGTTGGTGCTGCAGTGAAGCTTCCGCAGAAGGCGCCGGCCCTTCGGAGTGGCCATGGACTGCTCGCCGAGGCAGCGGATCTTGGCGTGTGTGCTGTTGTGCCGACGCTGCCACCGCTTGAGGCGACGGCCTCGGAACGGGACGCGGACGGTCGCGATCCCGATGCGGAACCCGGCGGCGAGCTGGGCATAGGTGTTGCCGCACCGCAGGTGAGCCAGGGCGAGCAGGGCCTGTCGGCCCTGCGGGCAGACGCCGCCAGCGCGTCCCGACCTCCCGCCGTCGGGCGCTCAGGTAGCGCAGGGTGCGGCTGGACAGATCAATCGACGACGGGTGGACAAGCACACGAAGCTCCTGGTGGGGCACGGTGGATCTTGGTCGTGACACCTCCTACCAGGAGCTTCATCGCGATGCGGAGCCGCCCAACTGACGGACACCGCCGACAGGTTGGAAACAGCTCACTGTCTCCACGAACCAGTCGAGCCTGTCATGGGCCGGAACTTCTGCCGCCGTGACTCCCTGCCACACCGAAATCCCCCATCGTTCGATTCCTCCTGCCGGACCCGACAGAGCCGGGACGTTGAGCATTCTGCTGGTTCGCCGGGCGGGCCTGAATGCCGGGACTGTCTCCAAGCCAGGGAACACAGTCGGCTTTGTGCTGCTGCCGGGGCGGAGGAGCGTGGCAAGCTCGATCGGCTGGTGGATGCACGCCCGGCTTCTCGTCTTCGACTGCGGCCGCGCCCTAGTACTGCAACGGTGTTTGTGCTGATGGGTGGTCAGTTCTACGGGCTGTGTCCGCGTCGTTTGCAGTGACTGGTTCGGGCTTGGTGTGGTCGTCCGGGCCGGGGCAGGTCGGGGTGCGGGAGGCGGCCCTCGTCGAGGCAGGCGGCGTAGAGCTCCTGGGAGGTGTGGAGGAGCCAGGGCAGCAGGGGCAGGCGGCCGCCGTGTTCGATCAGCGGGTGGGTGGCGGGCCGGATGCGGCGTTCGACCTCGGTGAAGCACCGGCGAAAGGTGCCTCGTCCCCGTGACGGAAGTCGCTGGTGGCGGGGCACCATTCTTGGTGTGTCCGGACCTCCTGCCGGGGTTGCTGCTCGACTGCGGGGAGTGAGAGCTTCGCCCCCCTGATCGCACCGGTGTGCCCAGGTGCATGATGTGCCTGGACACGGGGAGGACGCATGACGCAGACCACGCCGCCGACATGGGGGCTGACA
>NZ_JBEXPY010000064.1:0-42578 GCF_040612315.1 Streptomyces sp. NPDC006435 | reverse complement strand
GCCCAGCGCGCCTGGGCCGCCGCGGCACCCGCCGACCGCGCCCGGCTGCTGCGCCGTTTCGCCGCCGTGGTCGACGAACACATCGAGGAACTGGCCCTGTTGGAGGTCCGCGAGGCCGGCCACACCATCGGCAACGCCCGCTGGGAGGCGGGCAACGTGCGCGACCTCCTCGACTACTGCGCGGGGGGCGCCGAGCGCCTGACGGGCCGACAGATCCCGGTCGCGGGCGGCATCGACTTCACCCTGCTGGAACCCCTCGGCGTCGTCGGTGTCATCGCACCCTGGAACTTCCCGATGCCGATCGCCGCCTGGGGCACGGCCCCGGCGCTCGCCGCCGGCAACGCCGTCCTGCTCAAGCCCGCCGAGACCACGCCGTTGACCGCACTGCGCCTGGCGGAGCTGGCCCTGGTGGCCGGACTGCCCGACGGACTCTTCCAGGTACTGCCGGGCGAGGGCGCGGTGGCCGGGAACGCCCTGGTGGAGCACCCCGGCGTGGCCAAGATCGTCTTCACCGGCTCCACCCGGACCGGCAAGCGCATCATGGCCCGCTGCGCCGACCGCGTGAAGCCCCTCACCCTGGAACTCGGCGGCAAGAGCCCGAACGTGGTCTTCGCCGACGCCGACCTGGCCGCCGCGGCCGCCGCCGCCCCGATGTCCTTCCTGGACAACGCCGGCCAGGACTGCTGCGCCCGGACCCGCATCCTCGTCGAGCGCTCCGTCCACGACCGCTTCCTCGATCTACTGACCCCGGCCGTCGCCGCCGTGGTGGTCGGCGACCCGTCCGACGAGAAGACCCAAATGGGGCCGCTGATCTCCGCCGTCCAGCGGGAGCGCGTGAGCGGGTTCGTGGACGTCCTGCCCGACGGCGTACGGACGATCCTCGGCTCGGCGCCCGACGGCCCCGGGTTCTGGTATCCGCCGACCGTGCTCGCCGGGGTGTCGCCGGACGCGCCGGTGGCCGTCGAGGAGGTGTTCGGCCCGGTCGCCGTGGTCCTGCCCTTCGACGACGAGGCGGACGCCGTACGCCTGGCGAACGCCACGGAGTACGGGCTCTCCGGCTCGGTCTGGACCCGCGACGTGGGCCGCGCCCTGCGCGTGGCCCAGGGCCTGCGGGCCGGAAACCTCTCGGTCAACTCGCACTCCAGCGTCCGCTATTCGACTCCCTTCGGCGGTTACAAGCAGTCCGGGCTGGGCCGTGAACTCGGTCCCGACGCCCTCGCCGCCTTCACCGAAACCAAAAATGTCTTCATCAGCACGGAGGCCTGAAGCACCATGACCGACACCACCGCCGTCTGCCGCCGCCTGGTCGGCCGCACCGCCGTCGTCACCGGAGCCGGCAGCGGCATCGGGCTCGCCACCGCACGGCGCCTGGCCGACGAGGGCGCCCACGTCGTCTGCGCGGACGTGGACGAGGAGAGCGGCAAGGCCGTCGCCGAGGAGGTCGCCGGCCTCTTCGTCCGTACCGACGTCACGGACGCCGAGCAGGTCGAGGCGCTGTTCAAGGCCGCGTTCGACACGTATGGCTCGGTCGACATCGCCTTCAACAACGCGGGGATCTCGCCGCCCGACGACGACTCGATCCTGGAGACCGGCCTCGACGCCTGGCGGCGGGTGCAGGAGGTCAACCTCACCTCCGTCTACCTGTGCTGCAAGGCGGCGATCCCCTACATGCGCCGCCAGGGCAAGGGCTCCATCATCAACACCGCCTCGTTCGTGGCCCGGATGGGCGCCGCCACCTCGCAGATCTCCTACACCGCGTCCAAGGGCGGCGTCCTGGCCATGTCCCGCGAACTCGGGGTGCAGTTCGCCCGTGAGGGCATCCGGGTCAACGCCCTGTGCCCCGGGCCGGTCAACACCCCGCTGCTCCAGGAGCTGTTCGCCAAGGACCCGGAGCGGGCGGCACGCAGGCTGGTGCACATCCCGGTCGGCCGGTTCGCCGAACCCGACGAGATGGCCGCCGCCGTGGCCTTCCTGGCCAGCGACGACTCCTCCTTCGTCAACGCCACCGACTTCCTGGTCGACGGCGGGCTCTCCGGCGCGTACGTCACGCCGCTCTAGGCCGTACTGCCGGGCTCCCCCACCCGCATCGCGTGACGGCACCTGGCCCCCATACGTCAGTACGGGGCCGGGTGGCCGTCACGCGGTGCGGACCCGCGGCCGCCGGTCGAGCCGCTACAGGTGCGCGAGCAGGCGGTCCAGCGGGCGCGGCACCCGGGCGAGGTCCAGGGCGTCGACGAGGGAGCGGGCGTACTGGCTCTTCCGGCCGCTGATGGTTCCCATGAAGCGCCGCAGCTGCCGCTCGACGCTCCGCTCCCGCTGGGCGGGCTGCTTCCGGAAGATACGGAAGGCCCGCAGGTCGCCCTGGGCCTCGATGACCTGTTGCACGGAGTCGGCGCCGAGGGCGCGGATCAGCTCCTCCTCCAGGTCGGCGACGCACACGTGGAAACCGAGCGGCTCCATGTCGGCGCGCGTGAGGTCGTGGCCGAGGCCCGCCCGCTCCAGGGCGCGCGAGAAGTGACCCTCCTCGCCGACGTCGCACAGTCCCGCCACCGCGATGCCGAGCCCCCGTGGACCCAGCAGGCTCAGGAACCGGCCGATGTTGGTGGCGCCACCGAGCGGGACGACGGCGATGCCCTCCGCGTCGAGGGCGCGGCCGTGGCGCGCGGCCAGCGCTTCGAGCGCCACCCGGTCGCTGGCCCCTTCCACGAGCACGGCCGTGCGCAGGTCGGGGCCGGTGGCCAGTTCTCGTGCGGCCTCGGCGGCCGCCGGCGCCCCGGCACCGTCGGCCGCCCACTCCACGACCGCTGCCCGGAATCGCCTCGTCGTATCCATGGGCCCAGTCTCTCAATCAGGACCGGGGCGTCCGCAACGAACTTTTCCCGCGCGGGACTTCGCCCGGTCAGACTTTTCCCGCGCGGGACTTCGCCCGGTCAGAAGTCGTAGGGCCTGGCCGTGTTCCAGTTCGTGACGTCGGCGCCGGACCAGGTGAACTCCGACGGCGCGCCCTCGCCGTCACGGGCGTCCTGCTCGACGGCCCGGCCCGTGTGCCCGGTCCCGTCGCGCAGGGCGATCGAGAGGCCCGCCGCCGTACGGGTTCCCGGGCCGTCGGCGAAGAGCGCCACGGCGGAGTAGACCCTGCCGCCGGGCCGGACCGTGATCCGGGCGCTGCCGCCCGGGGCGTCCTTCGTCGAGTGGGGCAGGACGTCCGGGCCGTCCCCGAGCACGACCGACGGGGACGAGGTGACCCAGCAGGGCGCGGAGCCGGCGTTCCGCGCGGTGATCAGCAGGTGCTCGCCCGGCTGGTCCGGGAAACGGTGCAGCACCGAGTACGCCATCTCGTCGCCCGCGCACGGAACGGCACCGGCGGAGGTGACGGTGCCGCCCGCGGCGGAGCCGGAGCGCGAGACGGAGGCGAGGACGTTCTTGCCGTCGTCCGTCCCCGACACCTGCCACGTGTTCTCCGCCCCCGCCGAACCGCCCACCGTGGTGGTGCCCATGCGTGTGCTCGCGGCCCCGCCGACGGCACTGTCCGAACCGCCGCAGGCGGTCAGGGACAGGGCGAGTGCGGCGGTGCCGACGGTCAGAGCGACGGTGCTGATCCGGAAAGTGCGCATGTCGAGGTTCCCCTGTGCGGTGAGGTGGGTTTCGCGGGGTCGTCCCCGCCGCGGTCACCAGCCCGTACAGCCCTGCCGGCGCATCGCTCGCGCCCGGCCGGCGTCTCGCCGAGGTGGCGGCCGACGGCACAGAGCCTACGTCCCGCACCCCGTTCTTCCCGGTCTCACGCGCCGGGGCTGGTCCGGTCGAGCAGCACCGACCGCAGCCGCGCGGCGAACGCCTCGGGGTGCTCGCTCGATCCGGTGTGCCCGCCGGGGAACTCCACGAGGCCGCCGCCCGCCCGGTCCGCCAGCCGGGGGCCCGGGACCGCCGTGAGCAGGGTGCCGGATTCCGCTCCGACCCCGACGACCAGCTTCCGTCCACCGCGTGCCAGTGCTTCCAGGTCCAGGGTGTGACCGCTGAACGAGCACAGCACGTGTTCCAGGAACACCGGAAGGTTGGCGTGCATCCGCTGCACGGCCTCGGCCTCCCGCACGGTCTGCTCGACCGGCTCCGGCTCCATCCTCGGCTCCGTCTCCGTCTTCGCGGCCGTCTCCCGTACGGGGGGCGAGGACGGGGCCGAGGCCATGAGGCCCTCCGTCATGGTGGCCAGTGCCGCGGCCACCCCACCGGCGCGGAAGGAGTCCCGCACCGAGGCGAAGAGCCGTCGTCCCCGTTCCGGGTCGGGCAGCAGTTCCACCAGGGGCGGCTCGTGCGCGACCACCCGGTGCAGCCGCCCGGGGTGCCGGGCGAGCAGGTCCAGGGCCACGATCGCCCCCGAGCTGGCGCCGAAGACCGACACCGGTCCGCCGTCCGGCGCGAGCAGCTCGATCAGCCGGTACGCGTCCTCGCTCTGCACCGCCACCCGCTGCTCGCCCGTCCCGCCGTCGATGACGCTGCGCGAGTACCCGCGCGGGTCGAGGGTCGCGACGGTCCACCTGTCGGCGAGCCGCGCCGCCATCCGGTCGTAGATCCCCGCGTCGGCGCTGCCTCCCGGCAGCAACAGCAGCAACGGGCCCTCGCCGCGCACCTCGTGGTACAGCGTCGCGCCGGGCACCTCCAGGTGTCCGGTGCGGTCCGGTGCCATGTGGTCAGCCATCCTCGTTCTCCCCCTCGTCCGTGGCCGACGGCCAGTGCTCCAGCAGGAAGTGCAGGGCCTCGACGGCCCGTTCCCAGGACGTCCGCACATCGCGGGGCGCGCCGAAGCCCCCGCTCGCCTCCAGCGCGCAGTAGCCGTGGAAAGTGCTGCGCAACAGCCGTACGGCGTCCGTGAGATCGGGCTCGGCCAGGCCGTAGGCCCGCAGCATCGCGCCCGTGGTCTCGATGGTGCGGCGGTACGCGGACGTCCGGGCCGCGACGGCGGGATCGACCCGCAGCTGTGTCGCCTCGTACCGGCCAGGCCGCTCCAGCGCGAAGGCCCGGTAGGCATCGGCGAACCCGATCAGGGCGTCCTTCCCGGCCCGTCCCACCACGGCGGCGGCGATCCGGTCGATGAACTCCTCCGAGGCCAGCACCGCGACCCGGAACCGCAGGTCCTGGAGGTTCTTGACGTGCGAGTACAGGCTGGCGTCCTTGACGCCGAAGCCCCGGGCCAGGGCGGAGATCGTGACCTTGTCGAAGCCGATGTCGTCGGCCAGATCGGCCGCCGCCTCCACCACGCGCTCGGTCGTGAGTCCCGCGCGAACCATCCGCCACCTCCGCCGCAATCAATCCTAGGGACCCTAGGCACTTTTCTAACATACCAAGGTGACTTCGCGCAGTCGACGGCGAACAGGCCGTTCCCCCGCCCCGAATCCATACTGAAGATCCCGGCGAAAACGAGGATCCGGGCATTCCCGACATGGATTGCGGAGCGCACTGATGAGCGGCACGGCACAGATCGGCGTCACGGGACTCGCGGTCATGGGCCGCAACCTCGCGCGCAACTTCGCCCGCAACGGCCTCACGGTCGCGGTGCACAACCGGACGGCCGCGCGGACGGACGCCCTGGTGGCGGAGTTCGGCGGCGAGGGGGCCTTCGTCCCCGCGCACACCCCGCAGGAGTTCGTCGCGGCACTCGAACGGCCGCGACGGCTCGTGATCATGGTGAAGGCGGGCGACCCGACCGATGCCGTGATCGAGGAGTTCGCCCCGCTCCTCGAAGAGGGCGACGTCATCATCGACGGTGGCAACGCGCACTTCCAGGACACCCGGCGCCGGGAGAAGGAACTGCGCGGGCGCGGCATCCACTTCGTCGGCGTCGGCATCTCGGGCGGCGAGGAGGGCGCGCTGAACGGGCCGAGCATCATGCCGGGCGGTTCGGCCGAGTCGTACGAGTCGCTGGGGCCGCTGCTGGAGCGGATCGCCGCCCGGGCGAAGGACGGCACCCCGTGCACCACCCACATCGGTCCCGACGGGGCCGGGCACTTCGTGAAGATGGTCCACAACGGCATCGAGTACGCGGACATGCAGCTGATCGCGGAGGCGTACGACCTGCTGCGCACCGTGGCGGGCTACTCCCCCGCGAAGATCGCCGAGACATTCCGCGGCTGGAACACCGGCCGCCTCGACTCGTATCTGATCGAGATCACGGCGGAGGTCCTCGCCCACACCGACGCGGCCACCGGGAAGCCCTTCGTCGACATCGTGCAGGACCGGGCCGAGCAGAAGGGCACGGGCCGCTGGACGGTGCAGATCGCCCTGGACCTGGGAGTGCCCGTCTCCGGAATCGCGGAGGCGGTCTTCGCCCGGTCCCTGTCCGGGCACGCGGATCTGCGCGAGGCCGCCCGGGACCTGCCCGGCCCGTCGGCCTCCCCGCTCGGCGCGGCCGAGGCCGCGGTCTTCGCCGACCGGGTGGAGCAGGCGCTGTACGCGTCCAAGATCGTCTCGTACACGCAGGGGTTCCACCAGATCCGGGCGGGCAGCGAGGCGTACGACTGGGACATCGACCTCGGTGCGGTGGCGGCGATCTGGCGGGCCGGGTGCATCATCAGGGCCGCGTTCCTCGACCGGATCCGGGCCGCCTACGACGCCCGTCCCGACCTGCCGAGCCTGCTGTCGGACGAGAAGTTCGCCGCGGAGATCGGCGCGGCGCAGGACGACTGGCGCGCGGTGGTCGCCGAGGCGGTACGGCAGGGCGTGCCGACGCCGGGGTTCGCGGCCGCGCTCTCGTACTACGACGGCCTGCGCGCCGACCGGCTGCCCGCGGCGCTCACCCAGGGACAGCGCGACTTCTTCGGCGCGCACACCTACCGCCGTACCGACCGCGAGGGCTCCTTCCACACGCTCTGGGGCGGCGACCGGTCGGAGGTCGCCGCGGGGTGACCCGGGCTGGGGCGACGCGGTCCGTGCGGGGCGATGCGTCCGGTGAGATCCGTGCGGACCGGCACGGGAACTCCCACCGGAACGGCCCGTGCGTCCGCCCGCCTCCGGAGTCGCCCGGCCGGGTGTCCCGGGGTGCGGCGGCGGCCCGCCCGTGCGTAAGTAGCAGCGAGCCCCTTCCCCGGCTCCGGCCCATCGCCCCGCCGCCCCGCCGCCCCGGCCCGCCGTCGCCCGTCCCAGGGAGCCCCCGCATGTCCGACGCCACCCCGGAACCCGCCTCGGAGCCGCCCGCGGCCCAGCCCGTCGTCTCGCCGCTGACCGGCGCCGCCCTGATCCTGGTCGCCACGATCGAGCCCGGCGGGGAAAGCACGGTGCGCGAGGTGCTGCCCGACCTGGCGGCCTTCGGCCGCTCCATCGGATTCCGGTTTCCCGACACCGGCCTGGCCTGTGTGACCGGCTTCGGCTCCGACGCCTGGGACCGGCTGTTCTCCGGACCCCGGCCGGCCCTGCTGCATCCGTTCCAAGAACTGCGCGGCGCCCGGCACCACGCACCCGCCACCCCGGGTGACCTGCTGTTCCACATCCGGGGCGAGCGGATGGATGTGTGCTACCAGTGGGCGGCCCAGTTGTTCGACCGGCTCGGCGGGGCGGTGAAGGTGGTCGACGAGACCCAGGGGTTCCGCTACTTCGACCACCGGGACCTGCTCGGATTCGTCGACGGTACGGAGAACCCGGTGGGCGCGGACGCCCGGTCGGCGGCGCTGGTCGGCGCCGAGGACCCCGCGTTCACCGGCGGCAGCTACGTCATCGTGCAGAAGTACCTCCACGACCTCACGGCCTGGAACTCTCTGAGCACCGAGGCCCAGGAGCGGGTCATCGGCCGCACGAAGGCCGACGACATCGAGTTCCCCGACGACCTCAAACCCGCCGACTCGCACATCGCCCTCAACACGATCACCGACCCGGACGGCACGGAACGCGACATCCTGCGGGCCAACATGCCGTTCGGCAGCTTCGAGGAGGGCGCGTTCGGCACGTACTTCATCGGGTACGCCGCCGACCCGGGCGTGACCGAGCAGATGCTCCGCAACATGTTCCTCGGTGACCCGCCCGGCACCCACGACCGCATCCTGGACTTCTCGACCGCGGTCACCGGCACCCTCTTCCACGCCCCCTGCGCCGACTTCCTCGACGCCCCGCCCCCGCCGCCCGCGGCAGCCGGGACCGAGCCCCTGCCGGAGCCGGTGCCCGTGCCGGTGGCGGCGGGGGCTCCCGGCCCGGCCCGTCCGTCCGACGGTTCGCTGCGCATCGGCAGCCTGCAAGAAAGCGACCGGTGATGAACAACCTGCATCGTGAACTCGCCCCCGTCACGGAAGCCGCCTGGGCGCAGATCGAGGAGGAGGCCCGGCGCACCTTCAGCCGCCATCTGGCGGGCCGCCGCGTCGTCGACGTGACCGGCCCGGAAGGCCCCGGGCTGGCCGCCATCGGCGACGGTCATCTGCGCGACATCGACCCGCCCGCGCCGGACGTGATCGCGCGGGCCCGCACCTCGGTGCCGGTCATCGAGTGGCGGGTGCCGTTCACGGTGACCCGGGCGGCCGTGGACGACGTCGAGCGCGGCTCGGACGACAGCGACTGGCAGCCCGTAAAGGACGCCGCCCGCACCTGCGCGTTCGCCGAGGACATGGCGATCATCGACGGCTACGCCTCGGCCGGGATCACCGGGCTGCGGGACGGTTCCTCGCACGCCCCGCTCTCACTGCCCGCCGACGCCCGCGACTATCCGACCACCGTCAGCCAGGCGCTCACCCGGCTGCGGCTGGCCGGGGTCGACGGCCCGTACCGGCTGCTGCTCGGTGCCGACGCCTTCACCGAGGCCACCGAGACCTCCGACCACGGGTACCCGGTGGCCACCCATCTGGCCCGGCTGCTCGACGACCAGATCCTGTGGGCCCCGGCCGTCAAGGGCGGGGTGCTGCTGTCCACCCGTGGCGGCGACTTCGAACTGTGCCTCGGCCAGGACCTCTCCATCGGCTACCAGGACCACGACGCGACCGGCATCAGGCTCTACTTCCACCAGTCGTTCACCTTCCGGATGCTGACGCCCGAAGCCGTGGTGCCGATCATCGCCTGAGCGGCCGGGCCCGAACGGGCCCGGCCGACCGGCCTATTGGGGCGACGGCTGGGGTTCGGGCCCGGGTGTGGGCGGGATCGGATCCGGCGCCGGGCCCGGCGGTACCGGGCCGGGCGGCGGAGGCGGTGGCTCCGGCAGCGGGGCCGGCGGTCCGGGCATCGGCCCGGGGGTGGGTGCCGGAGGCACCGGGTCGGGATACGGATTGGTCATCGGAGGCCTCCGAACGGTTCGGGACGGATCTGCTTCCACCGTCTCCCGGACCCGCCGCCCGCGCCCGGTGGGGCCGTACGTACGGGTTCCGGATGCTCCGCCGGA
Organism: Streptomyces sp. NPDC006435; assembly: GCF_040612315.1. Taxonomy (NCBI): domain Bacteria; kingdom Bacillati; phylum Actinomycetota; class Actinomycetes; order Kitasatosporales; family Streptomycetaceae; genus Streptomyces; species Streptomyces sp. NPDC006435. Next base: position 33,235 of record NZ_JBEXPY010000064.1, on the reverse strand, counting down.
CCCCTGCGGACCTCGCCCGGGCCGGCCCGGGTCAGCGCGCGGCGGGCACCGCGTGCGGGCTCCGCTCGGTGGCGGTGCCGGGCACGGGCTCCGACGCGTCGGAGCCGAGCTCGACGATCCGGTTGTCGGCGTCGACGTGCACGACCCGCGGGACCAGGCTACGGGCCTCGGCGTCGTCGACCTGGGCGTAACTGATCAGGATGACCAGGTCACCGGGGTGGACGAGGTGTGCGGCGGCCCCGTTGACACCGATGACGCCGGAGCCGCGTTCGCCCTCGATGACGTACGTCTCCAGGCGGGCGCCGTTGTCGATGTCGACGATGTGCACCAGCTCACCGGGCAGCAGGTCCGCCGCTTCCATCAGCTCGGCGTCGATGGTGACCGAACCGACGTAGTGCAGGTCGGCCTGGGTCACGGTGGCCCGGTGGATCTTGGACTTGAACATGGTGCGCAGCATGTTGGACTCCTGAAAGACGGCTCCCTGCCTGCGTTCTTGCAGGTCAAGGGCGTTCTTCACTTTACACCGGCACACGTTGGACTCGAAGGTTGTGAGGAACATCGCTTCCCTCTGGCGAGGAGGCTCCCTGCCTGCACTTCCGCACGAACCAGGCTGTTGTGACGCCACCGACCAGGCGCCTGTTCGGACAGCCGTCTCGGAATGTTCGGAGACTGATGCTGATCAGATGCCGACCTACCTGATGACACATCAGGTGCATGAGGAGGCATTTCAGCACGCAAGCGCGCGAGGTAAATGACCGCCCCCGATTGACGGTCCTACGTCGTCGTTGACGCAGGCGTCGAGAACCGCCTCAAGCGCCCCACGCGTACGCAGCTTTCACCCAGATCGCAGGACGGGCTTCGCACCCTCGTGAGGGGCTTGCCGTCAAGATCGACACCAACGCCCTCCGAGAGCGGTCGCCACTCCGGGAACCGGTCTGCTCTACGCCGCGATGCACCTCCGTTGAGCCCGACAACCGTCGGTCACGGTTATGAAACGTCTTGCTGCGCCCAGACATCGGTGTCTCACAGTGCGCGCCCCTCACGGGTGCGCCTCATGAGCCGGCCCGCGCTCGCCGGCCAAGTTCCCTCATGCAACCCCTGTCCGTTGGCGAGTACCACCAGCTCGGCAAGCAGGACGATGCACGCCGTAGCCGAACAGACAGCCCACTGCGCCACGCCCAACGGTCGCGGTGCCAGAAGACACCACTGGCCCCGGGGACGTAAACGGTGACGGCCTGTACGGCGAGGACGCCGGCCAGACACAGCCACATGGTGTGGTCGCGGAACTGGTGCCGGCCCAGCACGGAGCCGTCGTCCGCACGGGCTTTGAGCACGTTGAACAGCTTGTATCAGTCAGTGTCCAGAACCACCCGAACGACTCTGTGCTCGCTCACCCCGTCCTGACGAAGAGCGCATGCAGCCGCAGGACTCGGCCCAGGGCAAACGGGCGGACCCGGGCAAGCGGTTTCCCGTCACAGGCCGCGTCGATCAGCCGGTCCGCGAGGCAAGGCGTTCGCTCGATACAGCAGGCCACGAGCACGCTGTGCCGCTTGGCACGGCCGAGCAGACGGAACTTGCGCCTCCGTCCCCACGCCCGGTCCTTCCCCCCAGGATCCCCACCAGATGCCTGGTGGCCGGACCGAAGTCCTCCGGCCGTCCGGAGACGGGTCAGAGCGCCGGCTTCGGCTTGTTCTGACCAGCGGCTCCAGTACGTCGGCCGGAGGAGAGAATCATGGCCGGGGCAGGAGCGACAGCGGATGGGGGAAGTGTCATGGCACGGTGGACTGCCAAGGAGAAGGAAGCCGTCGAGTGGGCGGAGCGACTGTTCAAGAAGTCGTGCGGACCGGTCGTGCCCGAGCCAACGACGCCGGAAGCGGTCCGTGCAGCCATCGAGCGCTTCGCTGAGCTGCCCACCGAAACAGGTGTGATGCAGGACTTGGCGATCGGGGCCCGACGCGCAGCGAAAGGGGTTTCCACGGATCGTCTGCAGGGGCTGTCTGAGGTCGTGCAGAATGCGGAGGACCTCGGAGCGACCGAGGTACGGATCCAGGTACGTGAGGCGACCCTGCTGGTGGCCCACAATGGCAGACCGGTCCTGTTGACAGACGTCATTCCGCTGTCGATGCCGTGGCTGACGAGCAAAGCCGAGGACGCTGAGGCCATCGGGCGGTTCGGCATCGGTCTCATGACGCTTTTCCACCTCTCACCGACGATCGAGGTGTATAGCGGCCACTACCGTCTACGGATCGGCGAATCGGGTCTGAGCCTGGCTCCAGGGCGCGTTCTTCCTCCTGAGCTGGGCGGCGACGAATGGACGGTCTTCCGTGTCCCGCTCACCGAGGAACCGCTCACCGCATCCGACGTGGACGACTGGCTGGCCTCCTGGGGTAACGAGGCACTGCTCTTCCTGCGTCATGTCGCCGCGGTGGTCCATCTCGACACCCACGGCCGGACCGTGCGGCGCCTTGCGCTGCAGCGAGAGGCCGCCGAGCGGTTCAACGCCGAAGTCGCGGGACAGAGCGTATCGGTAGAGGTGACGGACGTGCGCGATCCCGTCGGCCTGCGCTGGCGGGTGTGCCATGCCGTCGTGGCGTCACCGCCGAGTCTCGAACCTGCGGCGAAGGCCGTCGGCGACGTCACGCCCCTGGCCGTGGCCCTTCCGTTGGAACCTGCGGGCACCACCGTGCCCATCAGCGAAGCCCGATCCGGGCACGTCCACGTCCGGCTCCCCGTGACCCCTCTCGCTCTCCCCGTCCGCGTACACGCCGCGTTCGACCCCACCCCGAGCCGGCAAGGTCTCCAGGCGACTGTCTGGAACAAGGCGCTCGTGCCGCGCTTGGCAGATCTGTGGGCGGCAGCGGTAACCGAGCAGTTCCGGCTCGCCCCAGCGTCATCCTGGTCGATGCTGCCGCTGCCGCTGCCGCTGCCGCAGAAGACAAGCCGGCAAGGGCAGGCCGAGGTCGTCGGCGCACTGGAAGCGGCACTCCTGGAGCGGGCCCGTCTACAGGTCTCCGCGTGTCTGCGGGTCGACGTTCCCGGCCGCGGACCACAGACGCTCGAGGACCTGGCCGTTGAAGCCGCTGAACTCACCGACGTCGTGACCGAGGCTGAGATCGAGCGGCTGACCGAGCACCCGGCCCTTCCATACGCCGCGCGGGACTCGGCAGGCCGCTACCGCCAAATCCTGGAAGACTGGGCGGACCACGGTGCCGCCAAGCCGGTGTCGGTCGACGTGTGGGACGCCCTGGAGCTCCTGGGGGACGAGGACCGCTCTGTGGAAAGCGCCATCGAGCTGGCCGCCGTGGGGGTGGCATCCGGGTGGGTAGACCACCGTCTGTCCTCCTTCGCCTGGCTGGCGGACGACAAGGGCGACCGGCACCAGCCCCCCGAATCCGGGGAATTGCGGATCTTCGCCGACCGTCCGGGCAGCCTCGCGGAGAGCCTCGGCTTCACCCACGTCCTGCATCCGGCCTTCCTTGCCGACTCCCCTTCCCCCGCCTGCGTACGAAAATGGCTGGCCAAGCGCAATGCTCTGCTGACTGATGGGGACGAGCTCACCGCCCTGCGGCGTCTGGCAAGTTACGGCAGAGCCCGCATGAACGCCCCAGCCCTGCGGCTCACCGACGAGCAGCTGCGCGACCTCCAGGACGCCTTCGCCCGGCTCGACACTCCCGACCGCTCCCTGCTCGGCGGCGCCGTGGGCCTGGCCATCGCGCTCCAGGCCCACAGATACGCGCCCGACGGCAGCCGGCACGAGGTGTGGGAGTCTCCGGCGAAGTCGTACCTGCCAGGGGGCATCGACCGTACCGACCGTGCCGAGAGCTTCGCCCATGCTGCCAGAAGCGCCCCGGGCCTCACCTGGCTGCGCCGGCGCTACAGCGACGTTCTGCGGGGGGCCGGCGCCGGGATAAGCCCCCTCGGCTTCCTCCGGCTGCTGGGAGCCGAGTCGGCACCCCGGATCCAACTGCACCGCCACCGTGAAAAGCGGCTCAACCGCCGGGAAGTGCCCGTTCACGCACCGGGTTCACCGGAGAGCCGGATCGCGAAGATGAGTGCGCTTGGCGCCGAGTACACCCTGAACGACCGCGAAACGCCCGACCTCGACGCCGTGGCGCACGCGATCGCCGACGAGGCGGACGGAACGGTACGACGTCAGCGGGCCATCGCCCTCATCCATGTGCTCGGCAGGGCCTGGGCCAAGCGGTACTCGGACCACGAGTCGGTCACGGCCGCCTACGCCTACCGCTCGTGGAATCCCGTGGGCAAGGTTCCTGGGTTCTGGCTCTGGCGCCTGAAAGAGATCCCGTGGCTCGACAGCGAGAGTGGGAACCCTACGGCGCCTTCGGTCCTGCGCCGACGGACCGAGGCGACCGCGGTGGTGTACGGCGCGGAGGCGGACGGGCTCCTGCACCCGGAGATCCAGGCCGCCGTCGGCCGTCGCGTAGACGTGCTCAAGGCCCTCGGCGTCGGTGGAGAACCCACCACTGCCGACATCGTGGGCCGGCTGCGCCGACTGCGGGAGACGGAACGGGCAGGCGGAAGCCGCGACGCATCCGGTGCCCTGCTGCTCTACCGTGCCCTGGCTGCCAAGACCGTTCCCTCCCGTGCCCCTGTCGGCGACCTGTCCCACGACGACCTCCGACGTGCCTTCGCCCAAGGTGACGGGCTCGTCCTCACCGAGGGGGGCTGGAAGACTCCGAACGCGTGCCTGCGCGGCACACCGCTGTTCGGCCGACTCCGTGCCTTCGCTCCCCACTTCACCGGCGGGGAGGCGCTGTGGCAAATGCTGGGAGTGCCAGAGCCCGGCGCGGACGACGCGATCGCCGTCATCCGGGAACTCGTGCCATCCGGTCCCAAGGCCAAGCGGAAGGAACCGGACGCGGAGACCCAGACGGTCCTGCTCCAGAGCCTGCAGTTCCTCGAGGGCCTGGCATCCAGCAATCCGGAAGCACTCAAGGGCAGGCCGCTGCGACGGCTTCCGCTGTGGACAAGCCGCGGCTGGACGAGCCGTCGTCCTGTGTACGCCGTGGCGGACGAGGCGGTCGCCGTCTTGCTGGGCGCCGCGCTCACCGAAAGCGGGAACGACGCCGCGGTGTGGCGCCCCGGGGCGGAGATGGAGCACTTCCGCGGGCTCATCGACCGGCTCGGCCTCACCACCGTCGGCCCCGACGACACCGCCCCGCACGTGACTGGGCGCCCCCTCCCCGACCCGCACGCCACGGCCCGCCTCGTGGCGGCCGTGGCCCACCTCCGCGAGGATCTCCAGCGCAACGATCCCGGCACGGCGCGCGAACTCACCGGCACCTGGGAAGGGCTGGCCGGTCTCCTCGTCTGCGTCGAGCCCGGCCTGATGTGCACGGTCACGCTGCCCGGGCAGGCCACTCCGATCCACTTCCCCGTCGAAACAGCGATCGACACGGGACAGGGCGTCATGTATGTCCGATCCACCTCGGCGCTCGCACGTTTCTCCCATGCCGGCCGGACTCTCGCAGGCCGCTTCCGCGCCCGACGGCGTGAAGTGGCGTACGCATGGGTCGCAGCCTGGGAACGCGCCGAGGCCGGTCTGTCCGCGATCGACATCACCCGGGCAGAGGACCGCATCAGCGCCCTCAACAAAGCTGCCGACGCAGAAGAGGAACAGCGACTGGCCGCCTTCCACGATGAGATCCACGAACGCCACGCCAAGGCGCGGGCCAGGACGGCCAGCGACGCCGGGCCCGGAACGCGCCCCGCCGACACCCGGGTCCGCCGAACCGCCCACGCCCCGGCGAAGCTCAAAGAACGACATCTCATCGACCCCACCAGGCTACGCCCGGTGTTCACGGACTCCGCGATCGTCCCTCAGAACGACCGGTCACGATCCGGCGCCTCAGGCTCCGGCTCCTCCAGCAGTTCAGGCCGTCCTGCGCTCTCCTGCCCGAGCTCGAGTCCAGCGGTCCCCCAACAACGGAGCGGAGTAAAAATGTTCACCCCGCAAGAGCAGGAAGCCGCAGCCCTGGCCCTTGTACGGGCGGCTCTGGCACGGGACTCCGAGGAACTGCGCGACCTGCGGGCCCAGCGCGGCGTCGGGGCGGACTCGGTGGACGAGTTGAACCGCTTCTACGAGGTGAAGTCATTCCTGGGGGCGGAGGAGGATTCCGTCTCCCTGACCCCGCACGAGTACGAACGGGCCACCACCGAGAACAACTTCTTTCTCGTCGTGGTGTCTGGGCTGCAACGCGGGGCAGGCGTACCGACGGCAGTGCGGATCATTCTGGACCCGCTGCGAAAGCTGTCGGCCCGCCCCAACGAAGCCATCACGCTCACCGGTGTCCGGGGATGCCGGAGCCTTCAAATTCCCTTCGAACAGGCGGACTGACGGCAGCGTCGGCCAGGTTCTTGGCGCTCTGGTCAGGCAAACGGGGCGATCGCTGCGGCCGTGAGCCATGAGGACAGAGATCCGCCGAAGGGATGAAAGTCGACACGGCCGACGGATGTCTCGGCATGCCTGTCAACGGGGAACCGATCCCCGAGCCGGGGGGCCTCTATGTTCTTCGTCAAGCGTCTGGGCAGCCTCTGCCCAGGGTTCGATCTTTTCTGTGGGACGTGAGATTGTCCGGTCGTGTCAGAGTTGACGAGTGGGTTGGAGGCAGCCTTGGCGAAGGCGTCGTCTCCTTCGTGGACACAACGTGTTCGTGCCGGGCGTGACCTTGCTTCTTTCGCTGATGTTTCTGAGGCTGTGGAAGCGTTGGTGGGGCTGCTGCTGGACGCCGAGGACACGGCGGTGACCCGGCAGACGGCAGAGGCTTTGACCCGGGTGGGGACCTTGCGGAGGGAGGTGTTGTGCTCTTCTTTCCAGGCGGGCAGTTCGCTCTGCCCGGGCTCACGGCGGTGCGGGATGACGAGCCCGGTTCCTCGATAGTCACCGTCGGCGATCACTGCAATCTTCCCGACGGCGGCCTTCGCCCCGGATAGCTCCCATGCCTTGCAGTCGTTGCGGTTGCCCGGCAACGGCCGGCCGACCACGACCACCAGTCGGGTGTCGGCATCGACGACCACCTGGTGATTCGTCGAGTACCGGTAGTTCTTGGACTGCTCGGCCACCGTGTGGTCGCGGGTGGGGACCAGGGTGCCGTCCACGATGAGCACGGCGTCCTCGCGAAACCGCTTCCGGGGCCGGAGCGCGGGAAGAGGCCCGCCCTGCCTGACGATGCGTCCGGCCGCAGACTTCGAGACACCGAAGAGCGGTGCGAGCCGGCGCAGCGTCAGGCTGGTACGCCAATACGCAGCCACCATAAGCACGCGGTCCTCCGGCGGAATTCCCCACGACCGGCCCTGCCGAGAGTTGTCGGCGCCTTCTCGCCGCAGCGCTCGCACCACCCGGTTGAACTGGCGCGGAGCCACACCAGCGAACGGGGCTGTCCAGACACCTCAGACGTGTAACTCGTCAGGTCAGGCTGGTTGTTGTTCGAATGCGTGTCGGTAGCATCATGGACATGCCCGATGTGTGGATCGGTCTCAGCGCTGCTGCTCGGCGGAGGAACTGGTGGTGGACCGGCTTCCTGACGCTCGTGTGCGCCGGGATGGCGGTGGCAGCGACCTCGACCGCGCCGACGTCGAACCGATGGTGGTGGGGTGGCGGTGTGGCGATTGCCTGGTTGGCCTCGCTCTTTTACATGATCAACCGTGGCTATGGCCGAACGCTCCTCACTGCGAGCGGGATGGAGTTCCGCACGTTCGTCAGTCGTCGCTCGATTCCGTGGAGTGAGATCACGCGGATCGAGAAACGGCAGCACCAGACGCGTGGTGGATTCTGGTGGGACCTGCGGGCCGTCCGGGTCCGTGGGCGTTCGCTCACGATTCCTGGGGTCTTCACTAGCCGGATGCGGGATGCGGAGTTCGAGCGGAAGTTGTCCGTCATCCATGAACGTTGGTCCCGCGCAGTCGGCGGCTGACGGGGGCTCATGCCGCGAGAGCCCCGGTTGCCGTGGGGAAGGCGACGACTTCGTCGAAGCGGGGCCCGTGTTGGAGGCAGTGGTAGAGCTGTCCGATCATGCGGTTGAAGAGGTTGCGTGAAGCTTCCCCGTGATCTTGGGCACTCGATGGTTATGCCGCGAGGGTGTGTCGGTGCCGTTGCCGGGTTTCGGTCGGGGTGAGGTAGCCGAAGACCTTGTGTCTGCGCAGGCGGCGGCGGTTGTAGAACGTCTCGATGAAGTCGAAGATGTCGGCACGGGCGGTGGCCCGGTCGGGCCAGATGCGGGTGCCGATCTCTTCTTGAGTAGGGCCCAGCAGCTCTCCGCGGCGGCGTTGTCGAAGCAAGTTCCGGTACGTCCGCAGCTCTGGCGAAGGCTCAACTCGGTTATTCGGTCCCGGAATCGGGTCGAGGTGTACTCGCTGCCGCGGTCGCTGTGGGTCACGCAGCCGGGTTGCAGCGCAGCGCGGCCGTGGGCCATGTCGAGTGCATCGACGACGAGCTCGGCGCGGTGGTGGTCGGCCATCGAGTAGCCGACGACCTCGCGGGTGGCCAGGTCCAGCCGGCAGGCGAGGTGGAGCCGGCCCTCGCCAGTCGGCAGCGCGGTGATGTCGCCGACCATTTTCGTGCCGGGCACCTCGGCGTGGAAGTCGCGGCCGATCAGGTCCGGGGCCGGCCTGGCCTTCCTGTCCGGCCTGGTCGGCGAACGGCGCTTGCGGCGGGTCACGCCCTGGATGCCGTGCTCGCGCATGAGGCGGGCGACCCATTTGCGGTTCACCCGCCGTCCCAGCCGCCGCGGTTCGGCATGGACGCGCGGGACGCCACAGGTCTGGCGCGAGCCGACGTGGATCACGGTGATCTCGTGCACCAGGGTCTGGTCGGCGGCCCGGCGTGCGGCCCGGTTCTTCGCCGTGGCGAGCCAGGCATGGAACGAGGAACGGGCCGCCTTGAGCAGGCGGCAGAGGAAAGCGACACCGTGGGTGGTCCTCTCCGCCTCGATGAACGCGTACGTCTCGTTCACCGATCGCTCTCCTTCGCGAAGAAGACCGCGGCTTTTCGCAGGACCTCGATCGTCCTGGCCTGTTCGGCGTTCTGCCGTCGCAGCCGCTTGAGCTCCTCGCGCTCGGCGGTCGTGAGCTCTCCCGGGGCGCCCTCGCCACGGTCGGCCCCGGCCTGCCGGTACCAGCCGCGCGGGGACTCCGAGCTGATGCCGAGCTCCCGGGCGACGGCGGTGACCGTCTTGCCCGTGGAGTCGACGAGCGCGATGGCGTCCCTCTTGAACTCCGCGGTGTACCGCTTCGTGTACTTGCTTCCCACCTGGTGCTACTTCCTCTGGAACCTCAGGTCCCAATCTCCAGGTGTCCACGATCAAGGGGAAGGTTCAGGACAGTCCTTACGAGCTGGTGTGTGATTGCGGATCGTCTCGGCCACCGCCTCGCTAGTGCTGCTCCGCGGAAGTTCGTGGAGGGTGTTGATCAGGCGGCCTTGAGCGGGGTGCCTTCGTAGGTCCATCGGTAGGGCTTGGTGGTCTCGTTGTGCCCGATGACGTATGCCCCCAGCTTCTCGATCAGGTCGTCGCGGCTGGCGAAGTCGCCGTACCGCAGGACCCGGCGGGTCGGGGCGGAGAAGAACAGCTCGACCTGGTTGAGCCAGGAGGCGTGCGGCGGGATCCAGCGGACGTGCCGGCGCGGGTGTGCGGCCGGCCAGGTCTTGGTGTGCTTGGCGGTGTGGGGGGAGCCGTTGTCGAGCACGACGCGGGTCTCCTTGTCGGGTGCGACCGCCCGGTCGAGCCGTTCCAGCGCGGCGCGAAGCGTGGGAGCAAGGGCTTGGGGCCGGGACTCGCCGTGGTGCGCGCGATCCCCCTCGCCCGACCCGCCTCGGCAAGGTCACCGCGGTCTTCGGCCTGTGGGCCCGGCGACGAACCGAGGGGTTCCACAAGCAGCGCCCGTGACCGGAGCACCGCAGCCGAGGGGCTGCGCATGGGTGCCGAGTGGGAGAGCCACGCGCGCACGTTCATGTCGTGGCCCGCCCTGGAGTCGGTGTGGGACGAGAACCTCCGTTACGTACGCGAGGACATCGCACGCGTCGCCCGCGCCGTCGCGGAGTACGAGTACGTCGTGATGCTGGCCGGGCCCGACCAGCAGAAGGCCGCCCAGAAGGCGTGCGGGCGCGGCGTCGAGGTCATCCCGCTGGCCGTCGACGACCTGTGGGCCCGCGACACCGTGCCGGTCTTCGTGGAGCAGGACGGCGACGTCGTCGGTGTCGACTTCAACTTCAACGGCTGGGGCAACAAGCAGGTACACACCAACGATGCCCAGGTGGGCCGCACCCTCCTGGCGAAGTACGACATCCCGCGCAGGACCGCCCCTCTGGTCGCCGAGGGCGGCTCCTTCGAGACCGACGGCGAGGGCACTCTGCTCATCACCGAGAGCTCGATCGTCAACGACAACCGCAACCGCGGGAGGAGCAGGGACCGGATCGAGGCCGAGCTCAAGCAGACCCTGGGCATCAAGAAGGTGATCTGGCTGGCCGGCGTGCGCGGCCAGGACATCACCGACGCGCACGTGGACAGCCTCGTACGGTTCACCGAGCCCGGCGTGGTGCTTCTGGACATGGCACACCCCGACACGCCCGCCGACTCCTGGTCGCGCGCGGCCGACCAGGCGAAGGCCGTCCTCAGCGAGGCGACCGACGCCAGGGGCCGGCCCTTCGAGATCGTCGAACTGCCACAGCCCGACCTGTACGAGATCACTGGCGAAGGCGACGACTTCGTCTCGACGTACGCCAACTTCTACATCGCCAACGGCTCCGTGTTCCTGCCCGAATTCGGGGACCGGAAGGCCGACAAACGCGCCCGGAGCATCCTGCAGGAGCACTTTCCCGGGCGTGACATCGTGCAGGTCCGGATCGACACCATCGCCTCCGGTGGCGGCGGCATCCACTGCTCGACGCACGACGAGCCCGGCGAACCGGTCGACTGAGCCCGCCCCAGCCGACGGAGCGGCTGTGGCCACGACGCGAATCCCCACTGCCCGGCAGACCGCTGGCCGACGGACTGGCCATGCTCGCCGCAGCAGCAGCCGCAGCCGCTGGACGCCAGGCCCTGGACACCCGATACCGCGCGGGGAACGTCTCCCGACCGGGCACGTACGTGTGCCGGCCGGAGCTCGGCGAGCACCACAACGCTTCCCTGGCAGCAGCCTGTTCGGGGGGCGTGCGGGGACGCCCGAACCACCACGGGTACAACGCCGATGTTCCCGTACCCGCCTCGGTGGTCCGGTCCGCAGCCGTCCTCCTCCCCAGTGGTCAGGAGCCGAGGATCCTGCTCTTCTGGGCCGCGAACTCGTCGTCGGTCAGGATGCCCTGTTCCTTCAGCTGCGCGAGTTCCTTGAGCTGGGCGATCCTGCCGCCCATGTCGTCACCGGCCGCGGCGGGCTCCGGTGACGGCGGCGGTGGCGGTGTGTTCTGCTGTGCCGGTGTGTTCTGCCCGGTGGCCGCCACGTCCTGTGCGGCCCACCGGCCCGCCTGGCGTCGCGAGACCCTGTTGGAGACCGCTGTCGCCGTGCCGGCCACGACTGCGGTGCGGGCGACTCCTCGAAGAAGTCCTGGCATGGCCGTCCTCCTTGGCTGCTTTCGAGCTGATCGGCTTCCCCGGCGCCCCGTCCGGTGGCGTCAGGGGGCGGCTTCGCCGACGGTCTGCGCATCCGCGGCGTCGAGCGAGGCCAGAAGTGCCTGTACGGGAATGCGTCCGCCGGCCACGAGCTGCGCGCCGCCGCGTCGCAGGGCCAGCGCGAGAGGGGCGGCCCAGAGGTTCTCGTAAACCAGGACGGCGGCCGAACTGCCCGGTTCGAGAGCCGCCCCCGCCTCGTCGAGGTCGTCCTGTCCGAGCAGTCCGGACGACGAGCCCTCGAACACCGACAGGTCGAACTCGCCGCCGACGTCCAGTTCCCTCAGTTCCAGGGCGACGGTGCTCCCCTCGGTGTCCTTCCGGACGAACAGCAGGTCGAGAACGCGGATGATTCCTCTGTCGACCAGGTCGAGGAGCAGTGGGAAGCCCTCGCCCGTCATGCGGTTGCCGGGGAACTCGATGACCAGGAAGTCGACCGGGCCCATGTCCTCGAAATCGTGGTTCATGACCGCTCCATGTCGCTGGAGGATGATCGTGCCCGCCCCGGTGCGCCCCCACGGGCACGACCGGACGCGGCTTCATGCTTCGTTGCGGCAGCCGGGTCACGACCGCTTGGCGGCCGAGCGCTTCGGTTTGGCGGACGGCGTGGACTTCCGGCTCCGGGTGGCGGGCGCGGTCTGCTCGGCCGGAGCGCGCTCGGACTGCTCGGACCGCTCGGCCTTCCGTGCGGGAGCGCCGGATACACCATCCGTCCGCCATTTCAGTTCGATCTCCAGCTCGATCTCGCCGTCGCCGACCTCGAACTCCACCTCGCTGCGGAACTCGTCGGGCACTCGCATGCTCAACACACCGGTGCCGAGCTCCAGTTCGGCCTCTCCGCCCTTCCGGAACGCGTCGGCGAGCCCCGCCAGCCGCTCCGCGGCCTCACTGCGGGACAGGGAACCCTTCTGTTCGAACTTCAGGTGCTTCACGGCTGCCTCCAGCGGACTGGTCGGGGATCACGGGACGGCCCTCAGTGGCTGCCGCTCAGGACGAGTTCCTTGGCCCGGCGGAATTCCTCGTCGGTGATGTCGCCGTGCGAGCGGAGTTCGGAGAGCTTGGAGAGTTCCTCGGCCCGGCCGGTGCCACCGCTGCCCGCGGCATCGCGGATGTACGCGTCGAACTCCGCCTGCTGCTTGCGGGCGTGTGTGATCTCCCGGCGGCCCATGGCCTTGCCGCGCGCGATGAGGTAGACGAACACGCCGAGGAAGGGCAGCAGGACGACGAACGCCATCCAGCCCGCCTTGCCCCAGCCGCCCAGTGTGTCGTCGCGGACGATGTCGCCGATGATCCGGAAGAGCAGGATGAACCACAGGACCCACAGGAAGAACCACAACATGGTCCAGAAAGCGCTCAGCAGCGGATAGTCGTAGGCGAGAGTGGTGCTCATCTCCGTGCTCCGTTCCGGTCGGGTACCGCGGTGCCGCCCCGTTCCGTCTCCAGCGTGCGCGATTCCGTGCGCGGACGCCTCACCCGGCACGGGTGAGGCGTCCGCCGGCTCCGGGCACGGTCACTCCAGGAGCCGCCGCAGTTCCACCACGCGGAGGCCGAGCGACTGGAAGCGGGCCAGCAGTCCGTAGAGGTGCGCCTCGTCCACGACGGGGCCGTAGAGCACCGTCTGGCCGGAGATCGTCACATGCTCCAGTTCGGGGAAGGCGCCGATCAGCGTCTCCGACATGTGTCCATCGACGCGGATCTCGTACTGCATGCTGCGATGGTCCGTCCCCGGCACCCCGGTCGGCCTCACCCCGTGCGGGTGACCCGCGCGTCCGGTTGCGGGCATCACGTCCTCCTCGGCCTGCGCGAACGTTGCTTCGGCGGGGCCTGCGGGGTCGGGTCGCCCGCTCCGGGGGCCGGGCCCGCGGTGGGCAGGGCCCGTGTCACCAGGAAGCTCGCCAGTGTGATGCCCCCTGTCGCGAGGACGGCCGTCTTCAGGCCGTTGAGCTGGGCCGAGGCGTAGGACTCCGTGACGGCGTCCACCTCGTGCGGGGGAAGTCCGGCCCGCACGGCCGCCGAGCGGACCTGGTCGGTGGAGACGAAGCTGACTCCGGATTCCAGGGCGACGCTCGTCTCCTGCCGGGCCTTCTCGGAAAGGCGCGGGTTCTGCTCGACCTGTGTGGTGAAGGCCTGGGCCAGGGCGCCGATCAGGATCGACCCGATCAGGGCCGTGCCCAGCGCGGATCCCAGGTTCTGGGCGGTGAACTGCAGGCCGCCGACCTCGCTGCGCTCCTGCTCCCCCGCGCTGGACTGGACGACGTTGCCGAGCTGCGAGGCGAGCATCCCCATGCCCAGTCCGAGGAGCGCCATGGCCCCGAAGAACTGGCCGTTGTCGAGGACCGGGTCGATGGTGGCGAGCAGCCAGACGATCGCCGCCACCAGCAGCGCCAGGGCCACCCGCACGACCCGGCGCGGTCCCGCCCTGCGTCCGAGCCGGGCCCCGCCCAGGGAGGCCACGAGCATGGTGACGGAGACCGGCAGCAGCCGCAGCCCCGTCTGGAAGGCGTCGAGCCCCTGCACCACCTGCAGGTACAGCGGGATGGTGAAGAACAGCCCCAGGAGGATCAGGTTCTGGCTCAGCAGTGTCAGCAGCCCCGAGCGCAGCACGGGTCTGCCGAGCAGGGACAGATGGACCAGCGGGTCGTCACCGCGCCCCTCCCGGCGCCGCTCCCAGGTCTGGAAGAGGCAGAGGAGTCCGGCTCCCGCCGCGACCACGAACAGGGTGGGGGCGAAGCCGAACACCGTGAAGGGCGGATCGCGCGGCTTCACCCATCCCCAGGTGGTGCTCTGCAGCACCCCGAGAACGCCGAGGCCCAGTCCGGCCGCCGACAGCACGGCGCCGACGACGTCCAGGCCGGGGGTCCGGCCCTCCGCGGGCCGTTCCGTGACCGCCCGCCGGAAGATCAGTACGCCCAGCACCACCACGACCTCGCCGGCGAAGACCAGGCGCCAGGTGAGGTACGTCGTCACCCAGCCGCCCAGCAGCGGCCCCACCGCGATGCCGGCCCCGGCCAGGCCGCCGATGACGCCGTAGGCGACGGCACGGTCCCGGCCGCGGTAGGACTCGGCGACCAGGGCCGCCATGGACGGCAGCACGAGGGCGGCGCCCAGCCCCTCGATGACCGACCAGCCCAGCGCCAGGACCCACAGGGTGGGCGAGACGGCGGTCAGGGCCGACCCCACGCCGTAGACGGCCATGCCGGTCAGGAAGACGCGACGGCGCCCCAGGATGTCCCCGATCCGGCCACCGATGATCATGAACGCGGCCATGACCAGGGCATACAGGGTGATGACGGCCTGGATCGCGGTCACCTCGGTGTCGAAGTCGTCGACCAGCCGGCTGATGGAGACGTTCATGACGGCGGTGTCCAGCACCATCAGGAACTGGGCCGCCCCCAGGACGATCAGTGCCCGCCACCGTCTCACCCTGTCCACCTCACCGTGTCGGGTCGGGCGGCCCGGAGAACGGTCGGCCACCCGGCGGAGCGCGCCGCCGCTGCGACGGCCACGGCCCGCCGTTGCCATCGCATCCGAAACGCCCGTCGGCCGCCTCACCCGTCACGGGTGAGCGGACCCGCCCCGACGCGCCGGCGCACGGAGGCATCGACGGCACGGCGGCTCCGCGCCGGAAAGTCACAGCAGGCCGAGGTCACGGGCCCGGCGCACCGCGTCGTTGCGCCGGTGCACCGACAGCTTGCGGTAGGCGCTCTTGAGGTGGGTCTTCACCGTGTTGACCGACACGTACAGATCGGCGGCGATGTCCTCGGTCGACATCGTCCGGGCGAGCCGCCGCAGCACGTCGCGTTCCCGTTCGCTCAACGGTTCCACCGGTGGCCCGGCTCCGGTGTCCGGACCGGTCGCGTCGCCGTCCCGTACGGACGCGGGCGCGGGCCGGCCGTCGGTGCGGGTCCACGGGGGCGCCGTCGCCAGGAAGGGGGCCAGCCAGGGCCCGGCTTCCAGGAACGGGCGCCGCAGCCCCTCGGGCTCGGCCTGCCGGAGTGCCCGGTCGAGCAGCCGGTGCACGGCGGGGAGGTCGCCCGCCAGCTTCGCGGCCTGTGCCCGCACCAGGGCGGCGCGTACGGTCACCGCCGGGCCGGTGCGTCCGGGGCCGGGGAGGTCGTCGAGCAGTCGGAGGGCCGTGGTGCGGTCACCGGCCGCGAGGTGGGCACGGGCCGCGCCTACCAGGCACGTCGGCTGGTCGGCGGTCACCGCCCGAAGGGCCTCGACGGCGGCGTCCGGGCGGCCCTCGGCCAGGCGGACGGTCGAGGCGACCAGGGCGGCGTGGGCCCGGGCCCAGGGGGATTCCTCGTCGGCGGGGACGGTTCGTTCCGCCACGTCAAGCGCGGCACGGGTGTGCCCCTGCGCCAGGAGCAGACGGGCTCTGGCGAGGTGGCGGCCCGCGGCCGTCACGGGGTCCGGGGCCGCCGTGTCGGGCATCCGGTCGAGCAGGGCCTGGGCCCGGTCCGTCTCGTCCCGCTCGACCGCGACCGCGGCGAGGACCGCCTGCCCGATTCCGGATTCAACCGGTCCTGATTCGACCGGTCCCGATTCGGCCGAGCCTGATTCGATCAGTCCTGATTCGACCAGTCCTGATTCGGGCGGCCGGGGAAGACCGAAGCGCTCCGCCTCGGCCGCCGCCGCCCTGATCCTGTGTTCGGCCCGGCCCGGCCATCCGTCGAGGTAGTCGATGAACGCCAGGTGCTCCGAGGACTCCCTGCGGGGCAGGGCCATGGCGGCGGTCCCGGGGCCCCGGGACACCTCGTCGAGGGCGGCCCGCGCCTCGTCGAGACGCCCGGCCCACAGCCGGGAGGAGCCCAGCTGGGTCTGCAGCAGGGCCCAGAGCTCGGGGTGCTGGTCGAGCAGTGCGGCGGGCACCGACCGGAGCAGTGCCGAGGCGGTTCGGGCGGCCTCCTCGGCCTGGTGCGCGGAGCCGGTCAGCCGGCCCGCCGTCGCTTCGAGCAGGGCGCAGCCGAGCCGGGCCGCCACCCCGTCCCGGGTGCTGGAGGCCAGTTGCTCCTCGGCGTGCCGGAGGTGCTCCAGGCCCCGGTCGAGGTCGTGGCGGGACAGCTCGCACGCGGCGCGGACCAGGTCCGTGGCCGGACCCGCCCGCTCGGCCTCCGTGCCCGTGCCCGTGCCCGTGCCCGTGAAAAGCTTCGTCAGTCCGTCCGGGCGCGGGCCGGTGAGCAGCCGGCCGATCGCCAGGTCGTGCACCAGGGCCTCGGCGACGAACGTCCCGTCCTCCGCGGCGGCACCGTGGGCCAGCGCCTCCGACAGCATCCCGGAACTCCACAGCCATTGCGCGGCCCGCCGGTGCAGCTGCCGTTCCAGGCCGGGGGAACGTCGGCGCAGATGGGCCAGGAGGATCTCCCGGAACAGGGGGTGGAGCCGGTACCGCGTGTGCCCGAAGTCCTCGACGAACGCGTTGTCGCGGACCAGTGCGGCCAGGATCGGTGCCGCGTCGCGCCGCCCGGTCAGCGCGTCCGCGAGACCGGGCCGGAACCGGTCCAGGACGCTGACCCGGAGCAGCAGGTCCTGGGTCCGGGGCGGCTGCCGCTCCAGCACCTCGGCGAGCAGGAAATCGGCGATCGTGCTGCGGCCCGCCTCGAACTCCTTCAGGTAGACCTCCGGGTCGTCGGGGCTCAGCCGCGCGGCCAGTGCGCACAGCCGGAGACCCGCCGCCCATCCCCGGGTGCGCTCCACCAGCGCGTCGACCGCGCGGACGGGCAGGTCGAGCCCGTGCACCCGGAGCAGTGCGGCCGCCTCCTCCGTGGTGAAGGCCAGTTCGGCGTCCCGGATCTCGGTCATCTCGTCGGCCACCCGGTAGCGGTGCAGCGGGAGGAGCGGTTCGGTACGGGTGATCAGGACGAGGTGGAGTCCCGAGCCTCCGTGGCGCAGGACGAAGGCGAGCTGCCTTGCGATCTCCGGGGTGTTCGCCCGGTCGAACTCGTCGACGACCACGGTCACGGGCCGGTCGCGGTCGTCGAGCTCCGCGGCGAGCCGGGAGAGCAGCGCGTGGTCGACCGGGCCCGCCGGGGCGGGTGGGCCGGTCGTGGAGGGCATCGGCGCGCCGCCGACGCGCAGTGCCCGGCGGAAGTGTGCCCAGAACATGTCGGGGGTCCGGATCGCCGGGTCGACGGTGAGCCAGGCGGCCGGCGGGTCGAGTCGCCCGGCCCAGTCCGCCACCAGCAGGGTCTTGCCCGCGCCGGCGCAGCCCTCGACCACCGTCAGCGGGGTCGGCGACTCCCGTCCGAGGCGCGCGGTCAGCCGCTCGCGCCGCAGGAACGTGGCGGGCCTGGCCGGCGCGACGAAACGGGTGCGCAGGAACGGGTCCCCCACGGGGTCGACGTCGGTGCCGTCCGGTCCCTGCGGGAAGCCGTCGCGGAGTGCGTCCACGCTCACCACCCTCCGGGGCCCGGGGGCAGGCCCCACAGGAACCAGTCTCTTCCCATCCCGGGCATCCGGCCCGGGATGGGGTGGCCCCTCGCGGCCGGCCGGGGGCCCGAACGCACGGCCGCCGGGCCCGCCCCCGTGCCGGGGCACGGTCACGGGCCCGGCCCCGTACCGGGCCACGGCCCCATGACCAGGGCACGAGCCCGGGTCCGGACCCGGGGCCGCCCCGTACCCGCACGCCCGTACCCGTACGGATTTCGATGGTCAGGCATGAATGGCTTCATCATCTTCCGTTCACCGGGGCACGGCTGCCAGCATCGGCGCACCGCCACCCCGTGAGGGAGAATCCGATGAATCGTCCCCGTTCCCTGCGCTGTCTGGCAGCCCTGGCCGTGGTGGCCCTCGCCGCCACCGCATGCGGGCGCTCCGGTCAGGGCGACGCCCCGGCCGGAGCCGAGTCCCGGGCCGCCTCCGGCCGGACCGCCGCCGAGCTGCTGCCCGCCCAGGACCGCCAGAAGGGGGTGCTCCGGGTGGCCACCGCGGTCGGCTACCCGCCGATGGAGATGTACGAGCCCGGCACCACCCGGCTCACCGGTGTCGACCCCGATCTGGCCGAGGCCATCGCGGACCGGCTCGGGCTGAAGCTGGAACTCACCAACGCCGCCTTCGACGGACTGATCCCCGGTCTGGCGTCCGGACGGTTCGACCTGGTCATGTCGTCCATGACCGACAACGCGCAACGACGGCAGGCGGTCGACTTCGTCGACTACTTCCGCACCGGCGGCGTCATCATGACGAAGCGGGGCAACCCGCAGGGCATCAAGTCCCTCGCCGACCTCTGCGGAAAGACCGTCGTCCTCGCCAAGGGCAGTTCCAACCTCCACATCGGCGAGGAGCAGAACGCCAAGTGCGGGGAGAAGATGCGGATCTCGCAGAGCGAGGACGCGCCGACCGGGCTGCTGCAACTGGACAGTGGACGCGCGGTCGCGACCATCGTCGACTATCCCGTCGCCAGGACGTTCACCAAGAAGAGCAGCGCGTACGAGGTCCTGCCGGAGCAGTACGGCACCGCCCCCTGGGGCATCGCGTCCGCGAAGAGCCGGAGCGGGCTGCGCGACGCCGTCCGCAAGGCGCTGCAGGAGCTCATCGACAACGGCGACTACAAGAAGATCCTCGACACCTGGGGCGTCGGCGGCAGCGCCGTGCCCGAGGCCACCGTCAACGACGGGCAGTGAGAACAGTCATGAAACATCAGAAGACACCCGGCGCCGCCCTCGGCACGGCGCCGGACGCCGCCCCCTCCGGCGGGCCCCTGCCGGAGGAGGACCTCTCCCTCCAGGTCACCGGACGTCCGCGTCCCGGACGCTGGCTCGCGGTCCTGGCCGCCGTGCTGTTCGTGGTGTGGCTGGCCTACACCGTCATCGTCAATCCCAATCTGCACTGGGACATCGTCGCGAAGTACCAGTTCGACGGTGTGATCCTCAAGGGCCTCTGGGTGACCGTCCAGCTCACCCTCGTCTCGATGGCGCTCGGCATCGTCATCGGCGTCGTCGTCGCGGTGATGCAGCTGTCCGACAGTCCGGTCCTGCGGCTCACCGCCGGTGCCTACACCTGGTTCTTCCGGGGCACCCCGCTGCTGGTCCAGCTCATCTTCTGGTTCAACCTGGCCCTGCTGTTCCCCGTGATCAGCATCGGAATCCCGTTCGACGGCCCCAAGCTCGTCAGCTGGCAGTCCAACCAGGTGATCACCGGTTTCGTGGCCGCGCTCCTCGGCCTCTCCATCAACGAGGGCGCCTACATGGCCGAGATCGTGCGGGCCGGCATCCAGAGCGTGGACCCCGGCCAGCGCGAGGCGGGCGCCTCCATCGGGATGTCGAACCGTCGGATCCTGTCCCGGATCATCCTCCCGCAGGCGATGCGGGTCATCATCCCGCCGTTCGGCAACCAGTTCATCTCCATGCTGAAGACGACCTCGCTGGTCTCGGTCATCGCCGGTGCCGATCTGATGACCGTCTCCCAGCACCTCTACCTCGCCAACTTCGAGGTGGTCGCGCTGCTCATGGTGGCCTCGATCTGGTACCTCGTGCTCACCACGGTCGCCAGCATCGGCCAGCACGCCGTCGAGCGGCGCTACAGCCCGGGCACCGCTCCCGTGCTGCGGAGCAGGATCCTGGCCAATCTCCGGCCCGGACGCGCCAAGAAGGGGGCGGCGGCATGAACGACGTGATCCTCAGGGCCCGCGGGGTCCGCAAACGGTTCGGTGACACCGAGGTGCTGAAGGGCATCGACCTCGACGTCCGCAGCGGTGAGGTGCTCTGTGTCATCGGCCCCTCCGGCTCCGGGAAGTCCACCCTGCTGCGCTGCTTCAACCACCTCGAACGGATCGACGCCGGGCGGGTGTGGATGGACGGCGAACTGGTCGGCTACGAACAGCACGGCCCGTCCGGCCGGGTGCTGCGCGAGCGGCGCCCCCGGGACGTACGACGCCAGCGCGAACGGATCGGCATGGTGTTCCAGCGGTTCCACCTGTTCCCGCACCGCACCGCGGTGCAGAACGTGATGGAGGGTCCGGTGGCCGTCAAGGGACGGTCCCGTGCGCAGGCCGAGAAGCAGGCCCGCGGGCTGCTGGCCGACGTCGGTCTCGCGGACCGGGCGGACCACTACCCGGCGCAGTTGTCCGGCGGGCAGCAGCAACGCGTGGCGATCGCCCGCGCGCTGGCCATGGAACCCGCCCTGATGCTCTTCGACGAGCCCACCTCCGCCCTCGACCCCGAACTCGTCGGCGAGGTGCTCGGCGTCATGCGCGACCTGGCCCGCAGCGGCATGACGATGGTCGTGGTCACCCACGAGATGGGTTTCGCCCGCGAGGTCGCCGACCGGGTCCTGTTCATGGACCGGGGCGCCGTCGTCGAGTCCGGGAGCCCCGACGTGTTGTTCACCGACCCGCGGCACGAGCGCACGCGGGCCTTCCTGTCGACGGTGCTGTGATGGGCCGCTCCCCCGATCTGCTGCTGCGCGGCGGCACACTCGTGGACGGAACCGGCGCACCCGCCCGGGAGGCGGACGTCGCGGTGGTGGACGGGCGGATCGCCGTGCTCCCCGCCGGTACCGGCGTCACGGCCGCCGAGAGCCTGGACGTGACCGGGCGGGTCGTCGCGCCCGGCTTCATCGACGTGCACACGCACTCCGACGCCCTCGCCGCGCCCCACGGGGCCGGCGGCACCGCGGAGCCGCTCGACGACCTCCGCCTCGCCCCGCTGCTCCAGGGCGTCACCACGGAGATCTGCGGCAACTGCGGGACCAGCCTGTTCCCGTCGCTCCCCGAACGGCTGCCGGAACTCGCCGATCACCTCCGGGTGACGTTCGGGCTCGGACCGGTACGGCCCGCCGTGGACTTCGACGCGTTCGCCGCCGGCCAGGACCCCGCCCTGCGCCACACCCACATCGCCTCGCTGGTCGGCCACGGCACACTGCGTGCCGGGGTGATGGGCTTCGCGGCGCGGCCTCCCCGGCCCGCCGAACTGGACGCCATGTGCGCACTGCTGGACCGGGCGCTGGCCCGGGGGGCGGCCGGTCTGTCCACCGGGCTCATCTACCCTCCCGGCACCTATGCCGACACCGAGGAGATCGTCGCGCTGGCCGAGGTCGCCGCCCGGCACGGCAAGCCCTACGTCACCCATCTGCGCGACGAGATGTCGCAGGTGGAGTCCGCCCTGGAGGAGGCCCTGGAGATAGCGGTGCGCTCCGGCGCCCCCTTGCAGATCTCCCATCACAAGACCGCGGGCCGGCACGCCTGGGGCGCCACGCTGCGCACCCTGCCCCGGCTGGAACGGGCCCGTGCCGAGGGCGTGGACGTGCTGTGCGACGTCTATCCGTACACGGCGGGAAGCACCGTCCTGCACGCCATGCTGCCCCCCTGGGCGAGCGAGGGCGGCGTCGGCGCCCTGCTGGAACGGCTGCGCGAACCCGGGACGCGCGACCGGATCAGGACGGACATCGCCCGGGGCGTCGCGGGGTGGGAGAACACCGTGGGCAACGGCGGCTGGGACCTCATCTCGGTGGCCGCCGCGCCGACGTCCCCCGGGGCCGAGGGGCGCACCGTCGCCGACCTCGCGGCCGGGCGCGGCGTCGATCCGGTCGACCAGGCGTGCGACCTCCTGCTGGCCGAGCGGGGCGAGGTGACCATCATCAGCCATTCGATGCGTGAGGACGACGTCCGCCGGGTGCTCGCCAGCCCGCTGTCGATGATCGGTTCGGACGGTGTCCCCAAACCCGGTCGGCCGCATCCGCGCTGGGCGGGAAGTTTCGCCCGGGTGCTCGGCCACTACGCCCGCGACGAGCGGCTGTTCCCGCTGGAGGCCGCGGTGCACAAGATGACCGGGCTGCCCGCCGGGCGGTTCGGCCTCACCGACCGCGGTGCGGTCCGCGACGGCGCCGTCGCGGACCTGGTCGTGCTCGACCCGGCGTCGGTGCGCGACACCGCCGGCTTCGACCGCCCCCTGCTGGCCCCCGAGGGCATCGATACCGTCGTGGTGTCGGGGCGGATCGCGGCGAGGGACGGCCGCCCGACCCCGGTACGGGCGGGAGAGGTGGTGAGGGTCCGATGAGTCTGGCCCAAGTGGCCGCGGCGGCGCGGCGTTCGGCCGCGCTGCCGCTCACCCTGGCCGTCGCCGCCGTGGACATCGACGGCGGCGGCACGGTGGGGGTGGACGAGTGCACCGTGCTGCCGGTGGCGTCCGCCTCGAAGCTGCTGCTGCTCGCCGAGGTCGCGCGCCGGCTGGACGGCGGGGAACTGTCCGCCGACCGTGTGGTGGAGGTCCTCGACGAGGACGTGGTGGCGGGCACCGGTCTGCTGCGCCGGCTGAGCGGGCGCGGCTGGACCGTCGAGGACCTGGCCTGGCTGACGGCCTCGGTGAGCGACAACACCGCGACCAACGCGCTGTTGCGCCTGGTGGGGCGCGAGTCCACGGCCCGGCTCGCGCGGGAGCTCGGGCTCGATCACCTCACGCTGCACGACAGGGTCCGTGACGTCCGGGGCCCGGACGTGCCGCCGGTCTTCGCCACCGGCACCGCACGAGATCTGGCCCGGCTGGTGGCGCACGCGGTGCGCGGCACCATGAGCGGCCCGGCGGCCTCCGCCCGGCTGCTGAGCTGGATGCGCGCCAACACCGACCACGGTCTGGTCCCCGCGCTGGTCGACCACGACCCGTACGCCCCGGGCTTTCCCGGACGGCCGGGCGACGGGCTCCTGGTGGCCAACAAGACCGGCACGGACACCGGTGTCCGTGCCGATGCCGGTGTCATCGTCGGCAGGCGCCGGCTGGCCTACGCGGTGGTGGCGCACTGGGACACGGCGCTGGGCCCGAGCACCGAGCGGGCCGCCGTGCACGCCATTCGGGACGTGGGACGGACCCTCGCGGCCTGCGCCGGACACCGCCGGACCACCGATCGGGGCACGGGCACGGGTACGAGCACGGGCACGGACCGCGGCTCCGGCTCCGGCTCCGGCTCCGGCTCCGGCTCCGGCTCCGGCTCCGGCTCCGGCTCCGGGGCAGTGTGACCGGTCCGCCCGGTCACGCCCACTGCACCTCCAGCAGCGACCGGATCTCCTCGGCGGCCGACCGCAGGTCGTCGAGGAAGATCCGCAGCAGCGGGTTGCGGTTGGTGGGCCGGGTGGCGACACCGATGCGCCGGTGCAGCCGGGGGTGGTCCAGCCGGCAGACGTGCACGCCGGTGGTGTCGCCGATCCCGAGCGCCGGGACGAGCGCGATGCCCATGCCCGCACGGGCCAGGTTGATCGTGACCTGGTAGTGGTCGCTGCGGCAGCGGACCCGGGGGCGGAAGCCCTCCGCCGCGCACGCGCGTTCCAGCACCGGTTCACCGGTGTGGCCGCCGTGCGTGCCGATCCAGCTCTCCCCCTCCAGGGCGGCGAGCCGGACCTCGGCGTGCCGGCCGAGGCGGTGCCGCAGGGGAAGGACCACCAGCTGCGGCTCGTCGAAGAACATCTCCACGTCCACGGTCGCCTGTCGGCACCAGGGGTCGAGCGGATGCTCGAAGACGACCGCGGCGTCGAGCCGGCCCGCCTCCAGGTCGGGCACCAGCTCGTGCGGCTGCCCGAGGATCAGTTCCAGCTCGACCTGGGGCCGGTTCGCCGCGAACGCCGAAAGGGCCCGGGGCAGCAGCTCCAGGCCCGAGGAGGCGAAGAAGCCCAGCCGCAGGACCCCGGCCTCGCCCTCGGAGTGCGCCCGCAGGTCGTCCTGGGCCACGGCCATCAGATCGGCGACCGCCTGCGCGTGCTCGGCAAGCCGCGCCCCGGCCTCGGTCAGCCGCAGGCTCTGCGGCTGACGCTCCACCAACGCCACCCCGAGCTCCTGCTCCAGCCGGGCGAGCTGGTGCGAGATCGCGGAGGGACTCAGATGCAGTGCCCGGGCCGCGGCCACGATGGTGCCGGTACGGGCGATCTCCAGCAGGACGAGCAGTCGGGCGCTGTTCAGCATCGGGTCAGGTTAGGCCGCGCCGACGCGTTGCGCCGCTCCGACACCGGCCCGCTCCGGGATCCCGGCGGACTCGTCCACGTCCAGGCGCAGCAGGTCCTCCTCGGTCTCCCGGCGCACCACGGTGCGGGCCCGGCCGTCGCGCACGAAGACGACGGCGGGGCGCGGCAGCTTGTTGTAGTTGGAGGCCATGGCGTACCCGTAGGCGCCGGTGACCGGTGTGGCCAGGAGGTCGTCCACCGCGACGTCGGCGGGCAGGGCCGCGTCGTCGACGATCACGTCACCGCTCTCGCAGTGCTTGCCGACCAGCCGTGCCCGCATGGACCTGGAGGCGCGCGGGCTGCGCGGCAGGAACGCCTCGTAGCGGCTGCCGTACAGGGCGGGGCGCAGGTTGTCGCTCATTCCGCCGTCCACGCTCACGTACGTCCGCACGCCCTCGATCCGTTTGATCGTGCCCACCCGGTAGAGGGTCAGCCCGGCACGGGCGGCGATGGAACGGCCCGGCTCCACGGTCACCGAGGAACCCCAGCCCGCGTCGCGCACCGCGGTCCGCACCCGGGCCGCCCATTCGGCGAACGACGGTGCGGTCTGGCCCGCCTCGTACGCGACGCCGAGGCCGCCGCCGACCGTGAGCCGGTGCATGCGGGTGTCGGCGGCGAACCGGGCGACGGCCGCGGCCCCGGCCGCGAGCTCCGCCGGGTCCAGCACCTGCGAGCCCACATGCGCGTGGACGCCCTCCAGCATCATCGCCGGGGAACCGGCGGCCCGGCGCACGGCGGCCTCCGCGGTCCCGCCCGCGAGGCCGAAGCCGAACTTCGAGTCGTTGCCACCGGTCCGGATCGCCTCGTGCGCGCCCGCGGCCACTCCGGGCGCCACCCGCAGCTGGATCCGGGCGGGCGGCAGGTCTTCCTCGGCGTGCAGCCGTTCGATGCGGTCCATCTCGTCGAAGCTGTCGACCACCAGGTGCCGCACCCGGACGGACATGGCCGTGCGCAGCTCCGCCGCGTCCTTGTTGTTGCCGTGCAGGACGATCCGGTCGGCGGGCACCCCGGCGTGCAGCGCGACCCGCAGCTCGCCCCCGGAGGCGACGTCGAGCAACATCCCCTCCTCGTGGGCCAGTCGGGCCATGGCCGTGCACAGGAACGCCTTGGAGGCGTAGGCGACGTTGTCCCGGCCGAAGGCGGCGACCGCCTCCCGGCAGCGCCGGCGCAGATGCTCCTCGTCGTACACGAAGAGGGGCGTTCCGAAACGGCGTGCCAGTTCGGTGAGCAGGACGCCGCCGACGGCCAGACCTTCCGGACGGATTTCGGATGTGCCGGGCAGCAGGCCCGATTCGATGGCTGACGTCATGCGTTCCTCCCCAAAAGCCGGATCGCAGCCATCCTGCGGCCTGGACGGGGGGTCATAAAAGCGCATTCTTCTATGGCTGAGCCTCACGCTTTTCGATGCTCGTGCCGTACCGGCGGGTCCGGTCCGCGGCCGTTGTCACACCCCTGTGCCAGGCTTCTTCGTGAACGCCGGGGCGGGCACCGCCACCCGGTGACGACTTCGGCCGCCCGATCGCACGACCGCCCCACTGCCCCACTGCCCCACCGTCCTAGGAGCGCACATCATGTCCGACACCGACACGGTCCGTACCTCGCTGGAAGCCCTGGCGGTGCTTCTCGCACCGGCCCGTCCGGACGTCGCCGAGCAGGTGTTGCACGCCCACGACGATCCCGAGGGCTATGTGCGGGCGCATGCGGACCGGCTGGATGAGCGCGGCATCGACGAGCCCGTCGCGGACCTCGCGTGGATAGCGCTCATAGACGCGCTCGACGCCCACCAACTGCTCGTGGAATTCGACTGGAAGGAGGATCCGCAGGAGATCCGGGCCCAGTTGGGGATGCTCGCCTCCCGGCCGTCGGTGGACCCCTGGGTGCTCTTCGACGCCGCCGAGACGTCCCTGCCGACCCACGAGTTCCTGACCGCCTGCGGTCGGCACCATCGCGAGGTCGGTGCGGCGCTCGCCGTCCTCGACATCGAGTCGGACTGCTACCCGGTGGTGTGTCTGCGTGCGGCGCGGGCCGAGGAGCTGACGGCGCTCGCCGGCCGCGCGGGGTTCACCGCCCGGATCCTGGGGGACTGAGGACGCCGCCCCGGTCCGTGGTGGACGAAGGACCGGCGCCCCTGGTCATGACGGGCGGTCAGTTCCCGTTCCTGGAAAGGTCCGACGCCAGCAGGACCTCCTTCGGGACGAGGGCGGTGGAACCCGGCGCGGTGCAGGCGTACGCCCCCGCCACGGCGCCCAGG
This sequence comes from Streptomyces sp. NPDC006435, assembly GCF_040612315.1. Taxonomy (NCBI): domain Bacteria; kingdom Bacillati; phylum Actinomycetota; class Actinomycetes; order Kitasatosporales; family Streptomycetaceae; genus Streptomyces; species Streptomyces sp. NPDC006435. Next base: position 6,444 of record NZ_JBEXPY010000064.1, on the reverse strand, counting down.
CGGGCGCATTCCAGTGGGTCCCGGCCGGCGAGCCTCCCGTACAGGAAGCCGCAGACGTACGCGTCCCCCGCGCCGTTGGAGTCCACCACCGGTGCGGGCGGGACGGTCGCCGGGATGTGGTGCGGGGCGGGGCCGCCGTCCCGGGTGAGCACGTGGGAGCCGTCCGCGCCCGCCGTGGCGATCACGGTGTCGGCGCGGCCCTCGCGGAGGATTTCCCGCATCAGGGCGAAGGTGTTCCCGCCCGCGCCCGCCGCGCTGAGGAAGACGAGGTCGGAGCGGAGCGCGAACTCCCGGTGGTAGTCCGCCAGTCCGTCCCAGTCGTGCAGGTCCGTGGAGACGGGGACTCCGAGTTCCTCGATGTCGTCGTAGAGGAAGCGGGTGAAATTCATGATGGACAGGTGGACGTGGCGGGTGCGCCGCAGCCTCGGCAGGTAGAAGTCCCGGGGCATTCTCAGGTCGGCCGGGTCACGGGCGTCGTAGAACGACATCCGGCGTCCGGTCGCGTCCACCAGGTTCACGGCACGGCGGGTGCCCGCCGCGGAGATCAGCGGGTCGAACTCCACGTCCCCCGCGGCCATCCGCTCGCGCACCTGGGCACCGATCCAGTCGTCGCCGATGCAGTCGAGGAGTGCGACCTCCAGGCCGAGCGCCCGGGTGCCGAGGGCCACGTTCCCCCCGGTGTGGCCCGGCCATTCCTCGATCGGCCCGACGTGGACCGAGTCGGCGAGCGGGACGGGCAGGGCGTCGACCCGCACGATGGTGTCCACCCCGCTCCCTCCGACGACCAGGACGTCGTACCGCGTGTGCTGTCGGGTCATCTCCGAGCCTCTCTGTTCCCGCGGCGGCCCAGTATGCCGTGGGACCGAGCGGTCTTCCACGGCCGCCTGCCGCCGTACCGGACCGACGGGCCCGCCCGGTGGAAACGAAGACGTGCCGACGCAACTCCCTTCCCTCTCCGCCCTCTTGCCCGTCGTTCTGCCGCCGCCCACGGGAAACGGGACGGCGGTACTCGATGCGTGTCGTCCCGGTTCCGGGAATTCGGCCGGGTACGGCTCGCTCTTCCGCCTCGGGCGCTTCCGGAACCGCCGGGGAAATTCAATCCCGCACGGAAACCGAAATGGCCGGTCCCCATTCGGCGGAAACACCCGGGTCACGGCGAAGGCCGGATATTCGGCGGACGGTCCCGTGAATGCGGAAGACCTCGTGAATGTCGTCGCCGAAATCCGGCGCGGGTAAAGTGACCGGCCGAACCACCGGGAGGGCGCCGATGAGAACGTTGGCAGGGATACGGGGACGGGGACGGTCCGGGACGTTCAGGGTCCGGGCGGGCACCGCACTCGCGGCCCTCGCGCTCCTCGGGGGCGCGGGAACGGCCGTCGCGGCCGGTCCGGGCACCGCGCCGAACGCCACGGCAGCGCCCGCCACGACCGCCGACGACGGCGCGACCCAGTCCGGGCGCCTGGCCGAGGAGCTCCGCAAGGACCCGGTGTACATCTCGGCCGACCGTCCCCGCAGGCTGCCGCGCTCGCTCGCCCCGAAGATCGCCGCCCTCGCCGGACGAACCGGTGTCCCCACCTACGTACTGGCACTGCCGACGGGCGACGCCACGCTCCTCGCGCTGGTGCACGACCGGCTCGGCAAGGACGGCCTGTACGTGCTGATCGGCGACAACAGCACCGTCACCGCCTCCGCGTTCGGCGTCGACGTACCGGTCGACGAGGCCCGCCGCATCGCCATGTACGGCACCCCGTACGGGGCCGGGCCGCTCGCCGCGTTCGAGTCCTTCGTCGACGCGATCGCCTCCGGCCACGACCGGGCCGCCGCCGAGGCCGACGAGCTGCACGACCGTTTCCACGAGCACGACAAACCCGATCTGTACATCAGCCCCACCGACCGGCAGAACCAGAACCTGCTGCTCGGCCTGGCCGTGGTGGTGCTCCCGGGGCTGGTGCTGGCCCTCGGCATCCGGCTCTCCCACCGCCGTCCGCGGCCGGCCGGGAAGGAAGGGGCCGGGAAGGAGAAGGCCGCCGCCGGTCCGAAGCCCCCGCCCGTCACCCTGGCCAAGGGCCCGGCCAGGAGCCCGGTCGAACGCTCCGGCACGACCCCGGACAGGAGTCCGGGCAAGAACCGGGGCAAGGATCCGGGCAGGCGCTCGGGCGGAGCCGCGGCGGGGCCGAAGGCTCCGGCCCGTACCGGTTGGCCCGCCGCCCGCCGACGCGGTGTGCTGCCGGTGACGGTGGTGGCGACGGTGGCGACCGTGTTCGCCGTGGTGCTGGCCGCGCCCGCCGTCTTCCCGCAGACCATCGACAGTCCGTACCTCGACGTCACCCGGGCCGACCTGGACGCCCGGGTGGAGGAGGTGGCCGCGGGCCTCGCCGCCGGACCGGTCTACCAGGACCCGTCGGCCCCGGACGTACTGACCGGCGCCGACCTGTCCGCGCTCCGGCAGCGGATCGCCGAACTCGCGCCCAAGGGCCCGGTGCACGTACTGCTCACGCCGTCCGACAGCGACGACGAGAGCGGCGGCAACGAAGACGTCCTGCTCGCCCGGGTCCACCAGCGCACCGGTCAGAACGGCGTCTACGTGCTGGTCGACCCCGTGTCCGGCCGGATCTCCCTGGAGACCTTCGGCACCGGCCAGGACGCCTCACGGCGCTTCGGGCTCCTGCCGTACGACGTCCGCTACCCGGAGTACCGCAGGGACGGCGACCTGCGGGTGGTGCCGCGGCTCGACCGGACCCTGGACGCCGTCGCCGACGCCCGGCCGAGGGAGGGATACGACTCCGTGGCCCGCGACACCGAACTGCCCCCGCTGCACGACAACCGGCTGCCCGGCCTGTTCAGCAGCGACTTCGGCCCGGGGGTCGGGCTCGGCACGATCCTGCTGGGCGTGCTGCTGCTGTTCGCCTGGCTGGGGATCGTCATCACGCGGGCCGTGCTGACCTCGCGCCGCGCCCGCGCGGCCGATCCCTCGCCACCGCGGCGGACCGGCTCCCGGCAGGCCACCGCGCTGCCATCCGTCCGGCAACTGCGTTCCTGGGCCGCCGACGACGTCCGCGAACTCACCGAAGGGCTGGCCGCCGCCGGCCAGGACGCGCCCGGCCGCACCCGTGCCTGGGACTGCCTGGACGCCGCCGGGCTGCTGGCCGACACCGGTGGCGGACGCCCGGACGCGGCCACCGCGGCGAGCGACCTGGCCGCCGTCGTGGTGCTGGCCCGGGCCGGACTCGACGCCCTGCACGGGCAGCCCCGTCCCGACCTCTGCCGGCTCAACCCGCTGCACGGCGGGGCCACCGGCGGCAAGGCCCCGGTGCGGCTCGTCGGCCCCGGTATCGGTCCCGGGTCCGCGCGGCTGTGCCTCGCGTGCCGGGACGCCCTGCGCGGCGTCCCGGGCCCGGCCTCCCGCGAGCACGAGGTCACCGAACGGCTGCTGCGGCTGCCCGGGGCGGACGGTCGTGACCGGACCGTCTGGGACGAGGCCGGGCAGGTCCTGCCGGCCGCCCGCGAGGGCATCGAAGCACTCATCCTCAGGGCCAGGGAGTCCGCCAGTGTCCAGTGAACGACCGACCGCCGACCGCCCGTCCGGTGCCTCTCGCGGCCCTGCCGCCGGGCTGCTCGCCGCGCTGCTGCTGGCCTGCACGGTGCTGCTCGGCACCGGCGCCCCCGCACGCGCGGAGAGCACCGGGCCCGGGCCGACCGCCTCGACGATCGCCGGGGCGCTGGCCACCGACCCCGTCTACGTCGACCCGTTCTACTCGGCCGCCGTCACCCCCACCCAGCGGCGGGCCCTGGGCGATCAGATCGCCGCGACCGGCCTGCCGATCAAGGTGGTGCTGGTGCCGCTGAAGAAGGGCGACGCCTTCGACGGCAGCGCCCGTGCCCTCGCCTCGGTGGTCAAGGAACGGCTCGGCCTGCAGAAGCTGATCCTGATCACCACCGACGACTACGGGAAGTGGCTCAACGGCACCGAGTGGCCCACCGACGCCCACCAGACCCGCGACGCCGCCGCGGCGGTCGGCTTCCTGGACGAGCTCGACGACGCCGGACTGGCCGCCCGGGTCGGCAGGGCCGTGGAACTGATCGAGGCCGGCAACGGCACCGAGGTCTACGAGGCCGAGACCGCCGAACTCGACAAGAAGTACTCGGCGCGGCCCGGGAACGACGAAAGTGCTTCCGGCTCCTCCGGCGGCTCGGGGATCCTGCTCGTGGTCGCCGCGGTGCTGGTCCTCGCCGGTGGCGGGGTGTTCCTGACGCGCCGCCGCCGCTCGCCCCGGCACACCGCCTTCACCTTCCCCGACGCCGTCTTCGCCGCCGACGAGGCAGCCGACGAGGCGGGGCTGCGCCGTCGGGCCGCCGCCGAACTGCTCGCCCTCGGCGAGGCGGTGGAGGACGCCGACGGCGCGGTCACCCCGGGCCTGGGCCGGGCCCTGGACGCCTACGACGCGGCCGGCCGGGTGCTGGACGCCGCGCGGGGGCTGCCCGACCTGGCCGGAGTGCTGGCCCTGGTGGCCGAGGGACGCTCCGCCCTGGCCCCGGTCCCCGGACTCCCGCTGTGCTTCTTCGACCCCCGGCACGACACCGCGGTCCGCCGGACCACCTGGCGCCCGCTCGGCCGCCGGGAGCGGGTCGACGTCGCGGTCTGCGAGGACTGCGACCGGGCCCTGCGCGCCCGCCGGTCGCCGCAGGTGCTCGCGGTCCGGGACCGGGGCCGCACCGTGCCCTACTTCGAGGTGCCCGCCGCACGCAGCCTGTGGGCGGCGACCGGTTACGGCTCCCTGCTGTCCGGCCCCGACGACACCCTCGCCGCCCGGGTCGGCTCCGGCGAGTTCCGACGCGCCCAGCGGCGGTCCGGGGACCACGACACGGCCGGGGACTGAACACCACGTGCCCATCGGCGGAGCGCCGGTTCCCCGACGGGACCGGCGCTCCGCCGTTCCCGTCACCCGCCCGGGCCGTACGGAGGAGTCTTCCTCCCGGCCGCGTGCCGGCCGGCGGGCGGGGCTTTGCCGTCCCGTCCGCCCGCCGTCCGGTCAGCGCCCCGCGGCGAGTGCTCTTCGCAGTGCCTCGTCGAGGAGGTGGCGCAGCCGGGTGGCGGTGTCGGCCACCGCGGTGGCGAGGAGTGCGGGGCCGGCCAGCGGGGCCAGTACTCCGTGGGCCGGACCGTCGGGGTCGCCGAGGAGGACCGGCGGGAGGCCGGCCGGGGTGAAGGCCGGGTCGACGACGAGGAGCTGGCCGCAGGCGCGGTGCGGTCCCACGACGGCCGGGCCGTCCCAGCCGGGGTGCGGGGCGCCGTAGGAGGTGTGCTGGTCGAGGAGGGGGCGGCCGCCGCGGAGCACGGTGAGGCGGGCGGTCAGGTCGCCGCTGGTCTCGCCGGTGCGGCCGAGGACCTGTTCGTCCCTCAGGACGAGGCGGGCGGTGGGGGCGAGGGCGACCGCGCAGGTCTGGCGGAGACCGCTGCCGGCGGTGCTGATCAGGGGCTGCGGCAACCAGTGCAGTGCCGCGTCGTCGCCGACGGCCAGACGGATGTCGTAGGTGGCGGCTTCGTCGGTGGGGCCGCGCAGTGCGATGGTGGAGGCCGCCGCGGTGATCCGGAGGCGGGCGCGCGGGCCGATGTCGGCGTGGAAGGCGAGCCGGTCGCCGCCGAGGGGGCCGCTCATGGCGCCGATGACGTCGACCCGGGCCATGCCGTCCCGGGGGCGGAGCCTCTGGAGGTGGAAGGGGCCGTCGCCACTGAGCAGCGGAAGGATGGTGGTGCGGCCGTTGTGTTCGGCCCGTACCCGGGCGGTCGCCACGACGCCGGACGTGTCCGGGAGGGGCTCGGAGAGGGGTGTGAGGTCTTCGGCGAGTGTGCTCATGTCCTCTGTTCTTCTGCCGGTGTCTGCTGCCGGCGTTCTTCTGCCAGTGTTCTTCGGCCGGCTTTCTGCTGTCGGTTTCTGCTGCCGGTTCGGGGCGGGGTCAGTGCGAGGTGGCCGCGGGTTCGTGCCGTGCGGTACCGCTGCGCCAGGCGTCGAGGCGCTCCAGCACCCAGTCGGCGACGGGCCGGACGCCGTCGTCGCCGGTGAGGGAGGTGAAGACGGTGGGCAGTTCGCCGCGCTGCCGGGCCGCGTCGAGGGCCATGGCGGCGAGGTCGGCACCAACGTACGGGGCGAGGTCGGTCTTGTTGATGACGAGGAGGTCGGCGGTGGTGATGCCGGGGCCGCCCTTGCGGGGGATGTCGTCGCCGCTGGAGACGTCGATGACGAAGACCTGGGCGTCGACGAGTCCCCTGGAGAAGGTGGCGGTGAGGTTGTCGCCGCCGGACTCGACGAGGACCAGGTCCAGGGCGCCGAGGCGGTCCTCGAACTCTTCCACGGCTTCGAGGTTGGCGGAGATGTCGTCGCGGATGGCGGTGTGGGGGCAGGCGCCGGTCTCGACGGCCTGGATGCGCTCGGGCGGCAGGACGGC
>NZ_JBEXPY010000063.1:0-43493 GCF_040612315.1 Streptomyces sp. NPDC006435 | reverse complement strand
GATCCTGAGCGCCCGGCGGGTGCCGTCGGGACGGGTGGCGTCGGCGCTCACGGCGGCGGGGCCGTGGGATGCGTGGTCGAGGTGCATGGGTGCGGAACTCCTTCGATGTGTGGCGGGCCGGGTCCGGTGTCAGGAGGCGAAGAGACGCATCGGCCAGGCGGCGTGCTGTTCGGCGGTGATGTCGAGCAGGGGCGAGGACGCGGCGGGCAGGACGCCGGTCCCCTCGTCGGCGACGCGGGCGGCGGCGCGGGCGGCCCGGCGGGTCACGGTGTCGACGTCGTCGCAGAGCCGGGCCAGTACCGCGGTGGCGTCGAACGGGTCGAGGCCGAGCAGCCGCACGGCCGCGGTGGCGGGCCCCGCAATGGTGCCGAAGGCCGTGGCGTGCGCGGCGTCCGGCGCGGTGAGTCCGGCCGCGCGGGCGGCGACGCCGAGCACCACGGGCTGGTGGGCGCCGCCCGGCAGGTCGTGCGCCAGCCGTTCCAGCGCCTCGCACGGCCAGGCGGCACGGGCCGCGCGCAGCATCTGCCGGCCCAGCTTGCGGGCCGTGGCCCGCAGTGCCGGTGCGGGTGTCCGGGCGTCGGCCGCCTCGTCCAGGACGAGCGGGTCGTGTCCGGTCGCGGCCGCGGCCGCCAGCGCGGCGGCGGTGAGGCCCGTGGTGTGCAGCCGGCCGCGGCAGAACGCGTGGAGGGTGACGGGGTCGTGGACGGCGCGGGCGGCGACGGCCGCCTCGACGCCGCCCGAATGCGCGTGGTCCCCGGCCGGGAAACGGCCGTCGGCGAGGACGAGGAGAGCGGTACGGCTCATGGACGGGTGGCCCTGCCTTTCGGGGCGGGGCGGCGGACGACGGGACGGGCGGCGTCCGGTCGCCCGTCCCGTCGTCCGCCGCACGGTCAGAAGATGAAGTAGCGCTGGGCCATGGGGAGTTCCGACGCGTAGTGGGTGGGGGCGGGCCGCCGGGGGCAGAGCGTCTCGTCGGCCTGCGCCTGTTCCTCCTTCCGCCGGCGCAGTTCGGTGATGCAGACGTCCTCGATGAACACCTCGTAGGTGTTGGGGTCGACCCGGATGTCCGGGGTGGCGTCGTTGAGGACCATGTGCCGTTTGAACACCTTGCGGGTGTCCTTGATCTCGTACAGGGACTTCTCGATGCCGAGGTCCTGTGCGGTGACCGCGGCCTGCGGGCTGACGAAGTTCACCGAGTTGGCGCCCGGCGCCCTTCCGGTCGCGCCCCACATCGGGCGGGGCAGGACGGGCTGCGGCGTCGGGATGGACGCGTTGGCGTCGCCGACCTGCGCGTACGCGATCTGGCCGCCCTTGATGACCAGGTGCGGCTTCACACCGAAGAACTTCGGTTCCCACAGCACCAGGTCCGCCAGCTTGCCGGTCTCGACGGAGCCGATCAGGTCGTCCGCGCCGTGGGCGACGGCCGGGTTGATCGTGTACTTGGCGACGTAGCGGCGGGCACGGAAGTTGTCCGCCTCGTGCCGCTGCCGTTCCTGCTCCGCGGCGGTGCCCTCGCGCAGTTGGCCGTAGCGGGTCTTCATCACGTGGGCGGTCTGCCAGGTCCGCATGACCATCTCGCCGATGCGTCCCATGGCCTGCGCGTCGGACGACATGATCGAGATGGCACCCATGTCGTGCAGCAGGTCCTCGGCCGCCATCGTCGAGGGGCGCACCCGGGAGTCGGCGAAGGCCCGGTCCGCCGCCAGTTCCGGGTTGAGGTGGTGGCAGACCATCATCATGTCGATGTGTTCCTTGACGGTGTTGACCGTCAGGGGGCGCGTCGGGTTGGTGGACGCGGGCAGGACGTTCTCCTCCCCGCACAGGGTGATCATGTCCGGGGCGTGGCCGCCGCCGGCGCCCTCGATGTGGAAGATGTGCAGGGGGCGGCCGTCGAACGCGTTCCTGGTGCTCTCCACGAAGCCCGCCTCGTTCAACGAGTCGGCGTGCAGAGCGAGTTGTACGCTGTTGGTGACCAGGCCGTCCGTCCGGTCGTCGTCCTCCGGGCTGTTCCTGCCCTCGCACACCTTCAGACAGGTGTCGATGACCTCGGGGGTGGCACCCCAGTCCTCGTGGACCTTGAAGCCGATCACACCGGCCCGCACCTGGTCGAGCATCGACTCCCTGGACATGGTGTTGCCCTTGCCCAGCAGTCCGACGTTCACCGGGAACCCGTCGAGTGCCTTGAAGAGGCGCTCGACGTGCCACTTGCCCGGACTGACCGTGGTCGCGGTGGATCCCTCGGCCGGTCCGGTGCCGCCCCCGATCAGTGTCGTCACCCCGGCCGCGAGGGCCTCCCCGATCTGCTCCGGACAGACGAAGTGGACATGGGTGTCCACCCCGCCCGCCGTCAGGATGCGGCCCTTGCCCGAGATCACCTCGGTCTCCGGGCCGACCACGAAGTCCGTCGGCCCGTCCGTCCGGCCCTCGTGGATCCTGTTCATGGTCTCCGGGTTGTACGCCTTGCCGAGGGCGACGATCATCCCGTCCCGGATCGCGACGTCCGCCTTGACGACGCCCCAGTGGTCCAGGACCACCACACCGGTGATCACCGTGTCCGGCGGACCGTCTTCTCCGTCCCCGCCGTCGTCCCGGTCCTCGTCCTCGTCACGGTCGCGCGGCGTCGCCGACTGGCCCATCGACTCGCGGATCACCTTGCCGCCGCCGAAGACCATCTCGTGCCCGCTCCTGCTCACCAGCGGGCTGACCGGGCTCCTGTCCCCGTCCCCGCAGCCGTCCCCGTCGGGCGCGGGGTCCGGCGGAGGGTCGGCCAGGTCCTTGCCGAGGCCGCCCGACCAGTCGTCGGTGATCCTGATGCTCAGCGCGGTGTCCGCCAGCCGGATCTCGTCCCCGGTCGTCGGACCGAACAGGTCCACGTAGTCCTCGCGCGCGGTGGTCCTGGTGTTCTTCCGCTCAGTCACGGTCATCGGCTCCCTCGTCGTCGGGGTCCTCGGGGGCCTGGTCCAGCAGTGTCCCGCCGACCAGTCCCCGCAGTCCCAGCACCTTCCGTTCGCCCTCGATGCGCACCAGTTCCACCGTGCGGCGGTCCCCGGGCTCGAACCGTTCGGACGTGCCGGCCGCGACGTTGAGCCGCATGCCGTACGCCTGTTTCCGGTCGAACTCCAACTTCGTGTTGACTTCGTAGAAGTGGTAGTGGGACCCGACCTGCACCGGCCGGTCGCCCGGGTTGTGCACCTCGATCTCGGTGACGTCCAGCCCCGGGTTCAGCGGTACCGATTCGTCGACGAAGTCGACCTTCCCCGGGTGGAGTTGAATGTCCCCGCGCGGTTCGTCGAAGGGGTCGTGGATCGTCACCAGCTTCGTTCCGTCCGGGAACGTCGTCTCGACCTGGACGTTGTCGATCATCTCCGGGACGCCGTCCATGACGTCGTCCCGGGTCAGGACCCCTCGTCCCGAATCCATGATCTCGGCGACGCTCCGGCCGAGACGCGCCTGGTCGTAGACGTAGGCCGTGAGCAGGGCCACCGCCTCCGGATAGTTCAGTCTGATTCCCTGTTCCCTGCGCTGCCGCGCCACGCCGGCCGCCACATGGACCAGCAGGCGCTCCTGTTCGTGGGGAGTGAAGTGCATGGTGCCCTCTCGGCTCCGGGGACCGATGTCCCGTTCGACGGCGCGAGCGCGCCGGGCCCGGCGGGCCGGAGGTTCCGGCCCGCCGCGCCACAGCAGATCGTGCTGACCCGGGTCGGCACACCGATGCGGAATCCCCGCTTTCACCCCGGACGGACGGCGGGGCGAACACTCCGGCGAGGGTGGGGCGTTCGGGGCCCCGGCTGCCGAAACGTCGCTTCCCGGCCGACCGGGTTCGTGCCCGCCGGGGAGCGCGGCTCATGAACGTTTCTGCACCGACGCGGCAAGTCATCGGCCCGGGGGCGCACTTGTGGCCGGGCGGGAGCCGCCCCCTCCCGGCGGTCGCGTACCGTTCCTTCCCCGCCGGTGTCCGGTCAGGAACCGGCACACCGCGCGGGTCCACGGCACCGGCAGTGGCCGGTTGACGGGGGCCGTCCGGGGGAAATCGCCCGTGGCGGCGGCTATCCGCCCGTCGGGACGTGGAGGTCCAGCCGCTCCCGCACTTCGCGGTGGACGGCGTCGGCGGCTTCCGGGGCGGCGTCCAGGAGCGTGGCGCACAGGGCGAGGGTCGCGTCGGCGTCGCCCGCGCAGTACGGGGCCAGGGCCGTGACGACCTTGTGCAGGTTGCCCGGCACCCGCCCGTACGGCGTCTCGGGCGCGCGCGTGGCGATGGCCCCCGCCACGGCCGGGCCGTCGGCGGGGAGTTCGTCCAGACTGTCGGTCATCAGGTCGAGGAAGCCGCAGGCGGCCGCCGTCCGGGCCCGGGCCCCGGCCCTCGGGGCGAGCGGGCCGCCGCCCGGCAACAGGAAGTCGAAACGCCCGTGCTCCGAGGTCCTGATGCCCTCGACGAGTTCACGGGCCCGATCGACGTGCCCACCCTCGAACACCGCCTCGGCGAATCTGCCCTCGAAGGCGAGAGCCGTCTCGTTCAGCCCGCCCCGTTGCCCGTCATAGGCGGAATCGTCCCGCTCCCCCGGCGCGTAGAGGTCGCCACCGATCTGAACGTTCATGGCCGACCAGTCGTCGGCCTCGTGGGAGAAGAGGGTACGGGCCCGCCGGAAACCGGCGACGGCCTCGTCGTACATGCCGAGACGCGCGTGGAGTTCGGCGAAGAGGAACCCCCTGCGACACTCCTCGAAACCTATCGCGGGGCCGTGCCTCCTCAGGTCCGCCAGGCGCTCCAGCATCACTTCGGCCAGGGCGCGCGCCCGTTCGGTGTCGCCGTGGTCCAGGAGCATTCTCCTCAGTCCCAGGTGCACCCCGATGGGTACGTCCGGGGCCATCGCCTGCCGGAGCGCCTCCTCGGGCCGGCCCTGCTCGGCCAGGACGAGGATCCGGGCGCTGTCGTTCTTGAGGCCGAACGAATCGAGGAGGTCCAGGGCCCCTCGCCGGTCGCCACGTCTGACCAGCCGATCGGCCGCGGCCTTCACGCGTTCGGCGCGCCGCCCGCCCATCCGTTCCGCGGCCGTCCTCGTGGCGGCTCCTCCCCGGACCCCCGAGAAGTGGACGGCCAGGGACTCGTACCCCGCGTCGAGTGCGCCGGCGGACGGCCCGTCGAGGTCCGGGTGGTCCGCCCAGAACAGGGCCCGCGCGACACAGTGCGCGACACGTCCGCCGCCCTCCCGTCCGTCGTTCCCGCGTCCGTCGTTCCCGCGTTCCTGGTGGGCGGCCGCCAGTCGGGCGTACAGAACCGCCATTCCGGAAGGGTCGAAGCGGAGGTCCGTGCGTCGGTCGCTCAGCAGCTCGCACACGAGGCGCTCGGCCTCCGCCTCCAGTTCCGAGGCCCGTCGTTCCGGCAGGACCCCCGGCAGTTCGCGGGAGATCCGCAACAGGTACGTCGCCAGGTACTGGTGGGACGTCGTCCGCTCGCGGAGCAGGGCCACGCAGTCGTCCAGGAACGCGTCCGCGCGAAGGCCCTCGCCGTGTTCGTGAAACCGGCGGACGAGGTCGACGGCGATGGTCACACCGTCGTGGCCGTGGAAGGCGAGCATCTCGCGGGCCAGCTCCTCCGCGTCCGTGACGCGTCCGGCGCGCACGCACTCACGGGCGATCTCCAGGACGAGCCCCTGTTGGCACGGGCCGTGGACGAAGTCGTCGTGCGGCGGGCTCACGGGCTGGAGACGGCCCTCCGTGTCGAACAGGTCGGGCCGGCGTCCCAGCAACCGGCGCATGGTGCCGTCGGCCAGGTCGTCGGCGCCGGAACGCCTCGCCAGCCGGGCACCGTTCAGGTCCACCCACAGCCGCTCGTACGGCGTCATGTCGCGCGGGCGCAGCAGGTCCATCTCCTGCGCCGCCCGTTCGGCCTCGTGCCGGGCGGCCGTGTCGACGGGCGGGCGCACCGACGCCAGCGCCGAGGAATACTCGATCGGGAAACGCGACAGCCGGACGAGCATGCGCAGCCGTTCCCCGGACGGCTCCTGCGGCACCCAGGACAGGGCCGTCGCGTGCGCCGCCTCGACCGTGGCGTTCCTGCCGTACGACTGCCGCGCCAGTTCGGCGGCGATCCGCTCGGCGACGCGGTGGGGCGGAACCGGCCCCGGCCGTTCGGCCGCCGACCACAGTACGTAGCCGTGGAGCTTGGCGCGTGCCTCGACGGACTCGATCCGGCGCGCCGCGTTCATCCCCCGCTCGACGGACCCCCGGTCGAGCAGATGCCGTGCCAGCATCCCCGTGTGGAAATCGTCGAGCAGCTCGGCCCCATGGACCGTCGCCGGGTCGTCGCCCTCCTCGGGCTGCAGGCCCGCGAGGAGAACGGCCGCCAACCCCTGTGACCGCTCGGGCAGTTCGTCGCGGTGGGTGGCGTCGAACCACCGGAGGTGTTCGGCACACTCGCCGGACCGGCCGTCCTTCCGGAGCCGGTGAGCGATCATCAGCTGCCACAGGGCACCGTGTTCGTACGGGTGGGCGCCCGCCAGCTCGCGGGCGGCCTCCGGGCCCGTGCCGGCGAGCACCGCCAACGGGTCCTCGGTCAGGAGACGGGTGGCCCCGGCCCGGCGCAGCAGTACCGGGGCCGCGGCGGTGAGGTCGTCGGTCCGGACGGCGGACGCGAGTGCGTGTCCGAGGTGTTCCAGGTCCGCGCCGGAGAAGGTGGCGGTACTCGCCCCCGGACCGCCGACGGTGGCCAGCACATGGGCGCAGAGCTCCTCGTGCATGCCCGCCCGGTGGAGGTGGTGGCTGTAGTACCTGGACAGGTAGGGGTCGTCGGCCTGCCCGGCGAGGAACGCCGTGCCCACGGCCCGGTGCGCCTCGACCGGGTGGACGCGGTGCCGGGTGCCGGACAGGAGGTGGGTGCGGAAGGACTCGTGGTAGATCCGCACCGCGTCGCCCTCGCGGTGGGTGAACTCGCCGATGTCGGCGAGGGCGTCCTCCACGTCCGAGAGGTTCCGTGCGGTCACGGCTGCGAGGAGTCCGGCGCTCATGCCGGGGGCGCGGGCGACTGCCAGCAGGGTCAGGACCGGCCGGACGGTGCGCCAGGCGAGGGACGCGACCGCCCGGTCGAGGAAGCCGTCGTACACCTCGCCGAGGTCGCCGGGCAGTTCGACGGCGTCGATGTCCCCGTCGTACCGGTCGGTGTCCAGGAACGAGATGACGTGGCGGGCGTAGAGGTAGTTGCCCGCCGCCCTGGCCGCGATCCTCGACGCGAGAGTCCGCCGGGACCGGTACCGGGCTTTGGGGTGGTGTTCCCCGTCGCGGTCGGCCCGGTCCGGCCCGTCCGCGTGGAGGTGTGATCCGTCCCGGGTCAGGCGGGCCAGGCAGTAGTCGTGGACGTCGTCGGTACCGGCGGGCGCGTCGTGCGTGAGGTGCACGCGCCGGCCCCCGATGCCCCGGAGCGCCGGCTCCTCGACTTCGCGGCTGGTCAGCAGCACTCGGAAGTCCAGTCCGGTACGGCGCAGACCCGAGGTCATGTGGGCGAGCAGCGTGATGACGTTCTCGTGGGACTCGATCGACCGTGCCTCGTCGAGCGCGTCGACGACGAGGACGACGGCCGGTGGGTCCGGCATGCTCTCCAGCGGCTTGCGCACGAGGCGGTTGAAGGCCGAACGCGCCGATTCCGCCCCCAGTCGCAGGGACTCGATGTTGATGCCCCGGATGTGCGCTCCGGGCTCGGCGGAACCGACCGTCACGGTGGCGTTGAGGGTCGGGCCGGGCTCCGCGCGCGCCAGTTCGGCGAAGTGCCCGTCCCGGCGGACCAGTGCGTCGACCAGCTCCACGACGAGGCCGTGCCCCAGGAGCGTGTCGTCGTCGTCCGCGCGGCACAGGTGTCCGACCACGACCGTGGAGGCGTCGCCCGGTCCGATCCTGTTCAGCAGTTCCAGCGCCAGGGCCGTCTTGCCGGAACCCGGCTGACCGACGATCAGCAGCGGTCCGTCCCCGCGCCGGGTCAGGTGGCCGAGTGCGCGCTCCACGATCCAGGAGCGTCCGACGAACTCACTCATCACGGTGCTCCCGTGCCGGTGTCATCAGCCGATGTCGCCCTGGACCTCGACCCCGGACACGGTGCCGCCGCGCGTCACCGTCCCGGCCACGACACTGCCCTCCACCCGGCCGGAGTTGACGCCGCGGGCGCGCACACCGGCCACGTCACCGGCGATCTCCTCGGCCCTCACCCGGCCCGACACCGCGAGCTCCCGCTCCGTGCGGGTCTCGCCCGCGAAGGTGAGGCGTCTGCCGTAGACCGCCTCGAGGATGTTCCGTACCGCGTCGGCCGTCTCCAGCAGGGTCCGGTCCGTGGGGTCGATGTCGGTGATGCCGTTCGCGTACGGTGCCAGCACCTGCCAGAACGCGGTCAGGTCCGCCCGGAACCGCTGGACGACCTCGGTGTCCGCACGGGCCGGCTCCACGGTCGCGGGGAAGAGCCCGGGGTCGGTCACGTCCAGTGTCACGGGATCGCTCCCGCCCGCGTCCTCGGAGTCGTCCGCCCCATTGCGGTCCCTGCGGCGCTGCAGCAGTTCCCCGGTCTGTTCGTAGAGGAACTTGACGCCTTCCGTGAGGACGACGGAACTGAGGACAGCGAGCGTGATCGGTTCCATGAATGCCTCCTCGGCCACCTGGGCCAGATCGTATTACCGCCCGTCCGCGGATGCGGCGGAACCCGGGGGATTCCACGGCTTCCCCGATGACGCGCGCCGCGCCACGTCGCGGAACACCGCCCGGCCGGGGTGGTGCCGCGGACCGGGGCGGTACGGCGGACCGGGACCGTACGGCCGGCCTCCCCGGTCTCAGGGCCGGTAGACGCACTCCGCCAGCGTCGCGTGCTTCTTCCAGCCCAGCGTCTCGTACAGCGCGCGTCCGGCATCGGTGGCGCCGAGAACGCCGATGACCGCACCCGTCTCCAGGGCGTGGTCGGCGAGCGTACGCATCACGAGGCCGCCCAGCCCGCGCCGCCGGTGGGCCTCGTCGGTCACCACCCGGTCCACGACCACCTCCTCGCCGAGGAACGCCATCTGCCCCCGGGCCGCCGTCGTCCCCGCCGCGTCCAGCACCCTGGCACAGGTCACGGCCCCGACGGTCTCCAGGGTCACGGTGTACCCCTCGGGCGCGACCGGGTCCGTGGCCATCAGGTCCACCACCATCAGGTGCCCGGTGTCCTCCCAGGCCACCACCCAGTCCCGGGGCAGCCAGGGCTCGATCCGCTCCGGTTCCGCGGGCATCTTCATCCATGTCCGCGGCGCGGTCACCGAGGCGGCGGCGCTGCGGACCAACGACTCCTCGGCCTCGGGCAGGACATGGCGTCCCGCCTCGACGGGGCTGTCGACCACTTCGATGTGGACCCCCCAGGGCTTCTCGACCGGCGGAGGAGTCCGCCGGGAGACGGCCCAGCCCGCCGCCCAGATCCTGACCGTGTTCGCAACCATCGAGCCCTCCCGGCCCGGCGGCCGAGCCGCCGACAGAGTAATGGTCAATTCATCGAAGCAAACATTACTTCTCCGGGCGGTGCGCGGCAGCCGTTTTACTCACCGGCCGAGCGGGGCGCGACGCGGGCCGCGGCGAACTCCCCGTCGTGAAACGCCGGTTCAAAGTCCCTGGCCCACCTCGGACGCAGCAGCTCCGGCCGCTTGTAACATGGCGGGCGACGAGGCCGGAAGGGAACCGAACCATGCATGCTGGTGTCGACGCCGACTCCCTCGACCGGGCCACGCAGGACTTCCTCGCGGCGCGCCCGCGGCTCTTCGGCATCGCGTACCGCATGCTCGGCAGCGCCGCCGAGGCCGAGGACATCGTGCAGGAGGCATGGCTGCGGTGGCAGCAGGCGGACCGCACGAACCTCCTCGAACCCACGGCCTACCTGACCACCATCACCACGCGCCTGGCGATCAACCTGGCCCGGTCCGCGCGGATGCGGCGGGAGTCGTACGTCGGCCCGTGGCTTCCCGAACCGGTCGACACCGCCCCGGACCCGCAGCTGGGGGCGGAGCGGGCCGAGGCTCTGGAACTGGCGGTCCTCCTCGTCCTGGAGAAGCTCAACCCGGTGGAACGCGCCGCCTACGTCCTGCGGGAGGCCTTCGACTACCCGTACGGGCGGGTCGCCGAGATCCTGGAGACGAGCGAGGTCAACGCCCGCCAACTGGTGAGCCGTGCCCGCAAGCACCTGACCGCCGAGCGCAGACAGCGAGTCAGCCCGACCGCCCACCGGCGCCTGCTGGAGGTGTTCCTCTCCGCGGCGCGGACGGGTGACCTGGCGGTGCTGGAGGACGTACTCGCCTCGGACGTCGTCAGTTACTCCGACGGCGGCGGGATACGCGGGGCCTCGAGGATCCCGGTCGTCGGCCGTACGCATGTCTCCAAGTACCTGGTGGCCTTCGCACCGCGTTTCTGGCCGCAGGCGGACGTCCGGTGGGTGGAGGCCAACGGACGGGCGGCCGTGCTCGTCTCGTCCGGCGGGACCGCCATGGCCCTGCTGTGCGTCGATGTGTCGGCGGAGGGCATCGACCGGATCATGTGGGTGATGAACCCGGCCAAGCTGTCGCCCTACGTGGAGTCCCTGGACGACTGACCACCCCACCCCGCCCGGGTCGGCCCGTCGGCCGGCCGGGGGAAAACATCCGGGATCCTCCGGGCCCCTGTCACGGATGCCGCCGCCGTCCTGTCATCCCCGGTGAGTGCAGAAACCACCCCGAGAGGATTCCCATCATGAAGGTCGTAGTGATCGGCGGTACCGGACTCATCGGTTCGAAGCTGGTGGCCCGGCTCGGCGAGCAAGGCCACGAGGCGGTACCGGCCTCCCCCGGCACCGGCGTCGACACGCTGACGGGCAAGGGGCTGGCCGAGGCCCTGGAGGGGGCCTCGGTCGTGGTCGACGTCTCCAACTCCCCCTCGTTCGAGGACGACGCCGTCATGGAGTTCTTCCGGACCTCGACCGCCAATCTCCTCCGGGCGGAGGCGGAGGCCGGTACGCCCCACCATGTGGCGCTCTCCGTGGTCGGCACGGAGCGGCTTCAGGAGAGCGGCTACTTCCGTGCCAAGCAGGTGCAGGAAGAGCTGATCAAGGACTCCGGGATGCCGTACTCCATCGTCCGCGCCACGCAGTTCTTCGAGTTCGTGCGGGGCATCGCGGCCTCGGCGACCGACGGCGGCACCGTCCGGCTGGCGCCCGTCATGATCCGGCCCGTCCGCTCCGACGACGTGGCCGCCGCCGTGGGCCGCGCGGCCGTCGGGGCCCCCGTCGGCGGGATGGTGGAGGTGGCCGGTCCCGAGGTGTTCCGGCTGGACGAGCTCCTCCGCGAGGACCTCGCCGCCCGGAACGATCCGCGCGAGGTCGTCACCGACGCCCGGGCCCCTTATTTCGGCGCCCGGCTGGAGGAGTCCACACTGCTTCCCGGCCCGGACGCGCACATCGCCGGGAACCGGTTCGCCGACTGGCTCGCGCAGCAGCGGTGAGCCGTCGGGCGGCCCCGGTGCCGGCGTCACCGGACGGACGTGCCCGGGTCAGCGGTCCGGGCCCTGCCCGGGGTCGCGCTCCGTCGTCATGTCCGTCCAGCCGAGCGGGTACAGGTCGTCGGCCCGGCCCTCCGGCGCGGGCGGTTCGCCACCCGCCTCGTTGAAGGCGGTCAGCGCCTCGACGAGGGCCGTCTGCTGTCCCGGGGCGAGCCGGGCGACGATCGCGGCGATCTCCCGGCGCCTGCTCGCGGTGACGTCCTCGACCGTGCGCCGTCCCTCCTCGGTGAGCCGGAGCAGGGTTTCACGACGGTTGCCGGGGTTGGTCCGCCGGTCGACGAGGCCCGAGGAGATCAACCGGTCGACCATGCGCATCGCGGTCGAGGGGGCCACGCGCAGCAGTTCCGCGAGCGTCACGAGTTTGGCCTCGCCCCGCGTCCAGAGCACCACCAGCATCCGGAACTGCGCCAGGGTCACCCGGTCCTCGACCTCGGCGAGCGAGTTCGCGGCGACCGCGACGAGCACCCGTGACGCCGTGAGGACGGCACGGGTCACCGCGTCGACACCGTCGGCGCTCCCGGCCCGGTCCTTCTCCTCGGTCATGCACTCTTTCTACCGCGCTTCGGCGCGGGAGTGTTCACCCCTCCGCCGGCACTCTCCGTCGCCGCGGTGCGCCGCCCCGCCTCCCGAGGCCCGCTGCGGCGCAGCAGCAGCATCGCCGCGTCGTCGTGCAACGGGCCGGCCACGTGCCGGACCACGTCCGCGCGCAGCGCTTCGAGGGCGGCCTGCGGGTCGGGGTCCCCGAGGAGGGCGGAGCGCTCGCCGAGCGGGTAGAAGGTGCCCGTCCCGTCGCGCGCCTCGGTCACCCCGTCCGTGTAGAGCAGCAGTTGCTCCTCCGGCGCGAAACCCACCCGGTAGGGCCGGGGCGGTTTCCCACCGTGCAGTCCCAGCCCCAGCGGCAGCGCGTGGGCGGGCGGCAGCGGGAAGTCGACCGTGCCGTCGCGCCGGACGAGCATCGGGGCCGGGTGCCCGTAGTTGAGGAGGACGACCTCCTCGTCACCGCCCCGTACCTCCGCGAGGACGGCGGTCACGAACTTCTCGCCGTTCGCCTCCCTGGCCACGCTCCGTTCCAGGCGGGCGCCGAGGGCCGTCAGGTCCCGCGCGTCGTGCGCGGCCTCGCGGAACGCGCCGAGGACCACGGCGGCGGTCTCCACCGCCCCCAGCCCCTTGCCCTGCACATCGCCGATGATCACCCGGGTTCCGTACGGGGACGCGACCACCTCGTACAGGTCGCCGCCGATCCGCGCCTCGGCCATCGCCGAGGTGTAGGAGACCGCGACCCGCAACGGGCCCGTACTGCGCGGCACCGGCCGCAGCAGCACCCGCTGGGCCACTTCCGCGATGGAGCGGACACTGGCCAGTTCCGCCTCCCGCCGGCCGCGCATCACGGCCCCGGCGACGCCCGCCGCGGTGACGCCCACCACGGAGCCCATCGCCGTGGAGCCGCGCCGGGTCTGGAAGAGCCCGTCGTACATGCCGAGGCCCACGCAGAGCAGCAGCGCCACGGCGCCCGTCAGCACCGTGCGCCGCCACGTCCCGATCAGTCCGGCGAAGGCGGGGCCGAGCGACACCAGGGGGAGGAACCCCGCCCCGGGACCCGCCATGACGTCCACGACGGCCACGACCGCCATCACCACGGCCGACAGGCAGTACAGCACCACGGGGCCGCGCGGTCGCCCTGCACGGGACACGGCGCTCTCCACTCGTATCGCACTCGCCCGGCCCGGCCGACCGGACCCCTCCGCCGTTTTAGGCTATGCAATAGTTGCATCGACTAAGGGTCTTCGGCGGGTTCTCGTTACGCAATCGAGGCCGTCGGCCCGGCCGCTCCGAGCCCGGGAAAGGTGCGTGTCGACGATGGCTCCACGGCGTACGGCGGAGGGACGTCCCCGGCTTCCGTCCGGCTGGCGGCGGCGGTTGGCCCGGCTCCCGATCGGCCTGTACCTGGTGGGTCTGGGGCCATTGTTCGGCAAGCGCCTCCTGCTGCTGCACCACAAGGGACGCACCAGCGGCCTCGACCGGAAGGCGGTCCTGGAGGTCGTCGCCCACGAGCGCGGCAGCTGGACCCTGGCCGCGGGCTTCGGCCCGAAGTCCGCCTGGTACCAGAACCTCCGCCACACCCCTCGGACGACGATCCAGTCCGGCCGCCGCTACTACGCGGTCACCGCCCACTTCCTCACCGCGGAGGAGGGCGGCGAGATCATGGCCCGCTACGCCCCCGCCCACCCCCGCGTCGCCCGCCGCCTCTGCGCCTTCATGGGCTTCGACGTCGACGGCAGCGAGGACTCCTTCCGCCGGGCCGGACAACAGATCCCGTTCGTACGCCTCGACGCCGCGGCGGGACAACGCCTGCCCTGAACCCCGGGGCCCGGTGTCCCGCACGGTCCCGCCGGGTCAGGCCCCGTGGGTGTCGGTGGTGTCCGGGCGGTGTCCAGGTCGTGGGGGAACGTCGGCGTGCGGTCGAGGAACAGCGCGGCGGCTTCGGCGTCGTAGGACGACAGGGAGCTGTCGGCGAACAGGTGCTGGTCGCCGGGGTACAGGTGCAGTTCGCCCTCGGGGACCTCGGCGACGAGGCCGCGGGCTGCGTCCGCGTCGCCCTCCTCGGTGAACATGCCGTCCGCCTCCATGGCGTGGACGCGGACCGGGAGCCGCGACGGCCACGTCCCGAAGAAGGAGGCCGGCACGCACGAGTGGACGAACACCGCGCCGCGGGTGCCCGGCCGGGTCTGGGCCAGCTTCTGCGCGGGGAGCACACCGGGGGAGAAACCGATGTACACCTGCTCGGCGGGCGAGCCGTCCACCGAGCGGACGCCGCGTTCGAGCAGTTCACCGCTGCCGACCTTGGTCATGTGCTCGCCCCCCTCGTCCAGGGTGTCGAAGGTGTGGCCCTCGTACAGGTCGGGCGTGTGCACGAGGCCGCCGTACCCGCACACGCACCCACGCACGATCGCCGCCGCCCGGCGCGCCGTCGCGCACGGCTCCGCCCCTCCGCCGCAAGCGAGTTGACCCCGCTTCCGCGTACGGTCCGGTCCCGCCGTCCCCGCACCCGGGCAGCGTCGGAACATGGCCGCCCCCGGCCCGCGATCCGTGGGTGGCAGGGGGTCGGAAGGGGGAGAGATGGAGCGGATTCCTCACGAGGGGTAGGCCGACACGGCACTCTTGCTATACGTTCCGTCTAACAGCTTGCTAGACACGACGTCTAACAAGCGGCGAGGGAGGCACCGGGCGACCACGAACCCCGCCGGGCGGGTACGGGGCGGGGTGGTGGGCCGGCGTCGGGGCGATCTGTCGATTCAAGGAGCCGCATCATGGCAAGCAGCACCGTTCGGCCGGAGGACCGGGACCGGCTCGACGAGCACGACGTCGCGCGACGCCTGCTCGAATCGTCGGCGAAGCTTTCGTACGACCCGGCCACGGAGGTGGACTGGGACACCCCGCTGGACAAGGACTTCCACGGCGCCAGCCCCGAGTGGAGCACGCTCTACGGCACGGCGTACTGGAACGAGTTGACCGACGCGCAGCGCAAGGAGCTGACGCGGCAGGAGGCCGCCTCGGTGGCCAGCACCGGCATCTGGTTCGAGATGATCCTGCAGCAGATGGTGCTGCGCGACATCTACACGACGGACGCGACGGACCCGCGGTTCCAGTGGGCCCTCACCGAGATAGCCGACGAGTGCCGGCACTCCATCATGTTCGCCCGGGGCGCCGCGAAGCTGGGCGCTCCCGCGTACCGGCCGCGCCGTGCGGTGGTCGAGCTCGGCCGGGCGTTCAAGACCCTGGCGTTCGGCGAGGCCGCGTACGCCGCGATCCTGGTCGCCGAGGAGGTGCTCGACGTCATGCAGCGCGACTGGATGCGGGACGAGCGGGTCGCACCGTTCGTGCGCACCATCAACAACATCCATGTCGTGGAGGAGTCGCGGCACATGAAGTTCGCGCGCGACGAGACCCGCAGGCGCCTGCGGAGCGCGGGCCCCGTGCGCCGGCAGCTCAACGCGTTCGTGATCGCGGTCGCGTCCTACTTCATCGTCACCAGCATGGTGAACCGGGAGGTCTACGCGAACGCCGGGCTCGACACCCGGCGCGCACTCGCCGAGGCCGGGGCCAACGAGCACCACAAGTCCCTCATGCGGTCCAGCTGTTCGGGCCTGATGGAGTTCCTGGCCTCGGCCCGTCTCCTCACCAGGCCCGCGCTGGCCCTCTACAAGCGCGCCAACCTGATCTGACCCGCGCACCCGAACATCCGAGCATCCGAGCCGAGCGACCCGAGCTGACGAGATGACCTACGCCATCACCCAGACCTGTTGCAGCGACGCCACCTGCGTCGCCGTGTGCCCCGTCAACTGCATCCATCCGACGCCGCAGGAACGGGCGTTCGGGAGCACGGAGATGCTGTACGTCGACCCGAAGGCATGCATCGACTGCGGCGCCTGCGCCGACGCCTGCCCGGTCGACGCGATCTTCCCGGTGGACGGTCTGCCCGAGGGGCAGGAGGAGTACGCCGCGATCAACGCGGCGCACTTCGCCGACCGGGAGCCCCCGTCGGACGACACGGGGCCCAACTTCCACCACTGGGACGCGCCTTCGTTCGAGCGCAGCCTGCCGGCCGACTTCGCCCCGATCCGGGTCGCGGTCGTCGGTACGGGACCGGCCGGCATGTACGCCGCGGAGGACCTGCTGCTGCACACCAACGCCGAGGTGACCCTGGTCGACCGACTGCCGGTGGCCGGCGGGCTCGTCCGGTACGGCGTGGCGCCCGACCACCCCGCGACCAAGAAGGTGGGCGACACCTTCGCGCGCTTCCACGCCCATCCCCGGGTGCGGATGCATCTGGGGGTCGAGATCGGCAGGGACGTCACGGCGGAGGAGCTCGCCGCCCACCACGACGCGGTGGTCTACGCCGTCGGCGCCTCCACCGACCGCCGCATCGGCATCCCCGGCGAGGAGTTGCCCGGCAGCGTCTCGGCGACCTCGTTCGTGGCCTGGTACAACGCCCATCCCGAGGTCGCGCCGGACGCCGTCGATCTGTCCTCGGAGCGGGTGGTCGTGGCCGGCAACGGCAATGTCGCGCTCGACGTGGCCCGCATCCTCGTCACGGACCCGTCGGCGCTGGCCGGCACGGACATCGCCGATCACGCCCTCGCCGCCCTGCGCGCCTCGAAGGTGCGCGAGGTGGTGCTGCTGGGACGGCGCGGCCCCGGGCACGCGGCGTACAGCGCCTCCGAGTTGCTCGCACTGCGGCACCTGCCGGGCGTGGATCTGGTCGTGGACGACCACGACCCCCGTATCGGCGCGGCCGTCGACGGCGCGGCGGCGGACGGGAAGGCCGCGCTGCTGCGGGACGTCGCACGCGAAACGGTGGACTGGTCGCGGGCCCCTGCACCGGGGCGGCGCATCGTGTTCCGGTTCCACTCCGCGCCCGTCCGGGTGCTGGGCGACGACGCCGTGCGGGGCGTGCGCGTGACGGGGGACGCGGGCGAACCGGACATCCCGGCCGGGATGTTGCTGCGGGCGGTCGGCTACCGCGGCGTCCCGGTGGCGGGGCTGCCCTTCGACGAGGCGACCGGCACCGTGCCGCACGAGGGCGGGCGCGTGACGGGGCGGTCCGGGACGTACGTCGTCGGCTGGATCAAGCGCGGGCCCTCGGGTGGCATCGGCGCCAACCGCGCCTGCGCCGCGGAGACCGTCGGCACGCTCCTGGCCGATGCCGTCGCGGGCGCCCTGCCCGCTCCCGCGCCCGCCCCCAAGGCGTTCGCGCGCCTGGCCCGGAGCCGCAGCCGCCATGTCGTCGACGCCAAGGGGTTGGCCGCCATCGAGCGGGCCGAACTCGCGCGGGGCCGCGACGGCGGACGCCCGCGGGTCAAGTTCGGCACGGTGCCGGAGCTGGTGGCGGCGGCGCGGGGCGGTCGCTGGAAGCCGTAATACCCGGGGCGGGGCCGGGTTCCCGTACCCGGCCGCCTCGCTCCCCGGACGCCTCCTCGGCCTCACGTGCCGCCGGACTTACGTGTCGCCGGTCCTCCGCGCACGGCGCGCGGTCCGGGGCCGGGCGGCTCCCTCCCTTCGGTGCCGCCCGGTCCCTGAGCACCCGGGTCCTGTCCCGCCGTCCGGTGGCCCCGGCGCTCCCCGGTCCGCTGCCGGGATTCCGTGCACCGGGCCGCCGGGCCGCCGCCGGAAAGCACGGGAACACCGTCCGGGCCGCACCGGTCCTGTCGGACCGTCGGGTCGTGGGGCCGTCGGGGCGCGGGGCCGCCGGGTCGTCAGGTCGTCAGGTCGTGTCGGGGTCGATCTCGACGCGGCCCCTGGCGCGCTTGCCGACCACGGCCGCCGCCGCGACCGCGCTGCCCGCGAAGGCCAGCGCGACCGTCCACGGCCGGTCGAAGACGTGCCGGGTCACGTGGTCGACGGAGTACCGGCCCGGACCGGTCAGACCGATCGCCGCGGCGGTGAAGCCGAGGAACGCCGGGTACTCGTAGCCCCCGCCCTGCGCGAAGAACCCGGCGGGCGCGTGGACGGCCACGGCGCCCGCCATCGCACCGGCCGCGGCCGCTCCGGCCGCCGGGGTGGCGAGGCCGAGGGCCAGCAGCACCCCGCCGCCCGCCTCGCCGAGCCCGGCGGCGACCGCGCTGTGCTTCGGCGGGTGGAAGCCCATCGCCTCCATCGCGGCGGTGGTGCCTTCGATGCCTCCGCCGCCGAACCAGCCGGCCAGTTTCTGGGTGCCGTGCGCGGCCAGTACCGCGCCGGTGCCGACGCGCAGGACGAGCAGGCCGAGGTCACGCCTGTTGAGGCAGGCCATGGGGGTCTCCACAGGGGTCCGGGTCGGATGGTGGTGCGCCACCCGTCCGTACCGGGCGGATGCCGCTGTTCCACTTTCCGGCGCACAGGGTGCCGACGTACCCCGCTGTTACGCCGTCCGGGGGACGGCCCGGCCCACGGCACTGCGACGCATCTCATTATGCAACTTGTTGCACATGGGTATTTCGCTGGTCTAAAACTGGCGGAACGACACTGCGCGAGGAGCCACCGCATGAGCCCGTACCCGAACCTGCTGAGCCCGCTCGACCTCGGGTTCACCACCCTCCCCAACCGGGTGCTGATGGGGTCGATGCACATCGGTCTGGAGGAGGTCGAGCGCGGCTTCGAACGGATGGCCGCCTTCTACGCGGAACGCGCCCGGGGCGGCGTCGGCCTGATGGTGACCGGCGGCATCGCCCCGAACGCCCGCGCCTGTTCGCTGCCCGGCGGGGCGAAGATGACCACCGAGGCGGAGGCCGAGCAGCACGCCCTCGTCACCCGGGCCGTCCACGAGGCGGGCGGCCGGATCGCCATGCAGATCCTGCACTTCGGCAGGTACGCGCACCACCCGGACCTGGTGGCGCCGAGCGCGGTCCAGGCACCGATCAGCGCCTTCACCCCGCACGCCCTCGACGACGACGAGGTCGAGGAGACCATCGAGGACTTCGTCCGGGCGGCACAGCTCGCGCAGCGGGCCGGGTACGACGGCGTCGAGATCATGGGCTCCGAGGGCTACCTGATCAACGAGTTCATCGCCGCCGCCACCAACCACCGCACCGACCGCTGGGGCGGCTCGTACGAGAACCGCATCCGGTTCCCCGTCGAGATCGTGCGGCGGGTCCGCGAGCGGGTCGGCGACGACTTCATCCTGATCTACCGGCTGTCGATGCTGGACCTGGTGCCCGGCGGCTCCTCTCTGGAGGAGGTCGTGCACCTGGCCCGCGAGATCGAGGCGGCCGGTGCGACGATCATCAACACCGGGATCGGCTGGCACGAGGCCCGCATCCCCACCATCGCCACCTCGGTGCCGCGCGGCGCCTACACCTGGGTCACGGAGAAGGTGCGCGACGCCGTCTCCGTCCCCCTGGTGACGAGCAACCGCATCAACACGCCCGAGGTCGCCGAGGAGATCCTCGCCTCGGGCCGGGCGGACATGGTCTCGATGGCCCGGCCGTTCCTCGCCGACCCCGACTTCGTCGCCAAGGCCGCCGAGGGCCGCGCCGACGCGATCAACACCTGCATCGGCTGCAACCAGGCCTGCCTGGACCACATCTTCAGCGACAAGGTCACCTCCTGCCTGGTCAACCCGCGCGCCTGCCACGAGACCGAACTCGTCCTGTCACCCACCCGCACCATGAAGCGGGTGGCGGTCGTGGGCGCCGGGCCCGCCGGTCTCGCGTGCGCCGTCTCGGCGGCCGGGCGCGGGCACCGGGTGACGCTCTTCGACGCGGCCGGGGAGATCGGGGGCCAGCTGAACGTGGCGCGCAGGATCCCGGGCAAGGAGGAGTTCGACGAGACGCTGCGCCACTTCCGCACCCGGCTGCGGGAGGAGAAGGTCGAACTGAGGCTCGGCACGCGGGTCACGGCCGACGCGCTCGACAGCTTCGACGAGATCGTCCTCGCCACCGGCGTCACGCCCCGCTCCCCCGCGATACCGGGCCTGGACCACCCCAGCGTGGTCGGCTACCTCGACGTCCTGCGCGACGGGGCACCGGTCGGCGACCGCGTCGCGATCATCGGGGCCGGCGGCATCGGCTTCGACGTCGCCGAGTTCCTGACCGACTCGGGCGAATCGGCGAGCCTCGACCCCGAGGTGTTCTTCCGGCAGTGGGGCGTCGACACCGACTACCGCGAGCGGGGCGGGCTCCGCGCCCCGGAGCGGCCGAAGGCGCCCCGCAGCGTCCATCTGCTCCAGCGCGGGACCGGCAAGGTCGGCGCGGGGCTGGGGAAGACGACCGGCTGGATCCACCGCACCGAGCTGCGGCACCGCGGGGTCACGACGGTCGCGGGCGCCACGTACGACCGGATCGACGACGAGGGGCTGCACCTCACGGTCGACGGCGAGCAGCACCTCCTGCCGGTCGACACGGTCGTGATCTGCGCGGGCCAGGAGCCGAACCGCGGGCTGTACGAGGAACTGCTCGCCGCGGGCCGGCCGGCGCATCTGATCGGCGGCGCCGACGTGGCGGCCGAACTCGACGCCAAGCGGGCGATCCGCCAGGGTACGGAGCTGGCGGCCTCCCTCTGACAGGGGCGGGGGGCTTCCGGCCGGGCCGGCTGCTTTTGCCGGAGCCGGGAGCACCGGCCCCGGCCCCGCCCGGCCGTCCCCGGGACGCACCCCGTGCCGCTCCCGCACGCGATCCTCACGGCCGGTGGGTGGCCGGCGTGCTGTCCGTTCCGGGTCTTCGTGATTCGCGTCCCCGACAGGCGCGTTCCATGGAGATCCGGTTTCCGGCATGAGGATCGGCATGAGGAAGGGGGGAGCACCGCCGTGCGGTGCTCCCCCCTTCCTCCTTGCGTGGGACTCTGGTCGCGTACCGAAGGTTTCCGGTGGTCAGGCGACGGTGGTCAGGGTCTTCCCGGCTCCGTCGGCCGGGGCCGGGGCGACGCGCCCGGTGGTGCGGCGGCCGTAGAGGTTGTTGGCGATGACGGCGGCAAGGGTGAGGGCGACGCCGGTGAGTTCGGCGATGGTGGGCCGGTGGCCGCGGAAGGCCTCGATGGCGAAGGAGGTGATGGGGACGAGGTTGATGAACAGGACGCCATTGGCGGGGCCGAGGGTGCGGGTGGCGTGGTTGAAGGCGAGGATCGCGACGGCGGTGGCGGGGACGGCCATGTAGAGGATCTGCCACCAACTGGCCGCGTAGTCGGCGACGCCGGGGGTGGGGATGGCGCCGAGGGCGCCGGAGGCGAGGGTGACGATCGCGATGGTGACGGTGCCCAGGACACTGGTGACGGCGGTGTAGCGCAGGACGGAGAAGGCCGGGAAACCGGCTGCGCCGGTGGTGTAGACGACCCAGCCGATGACTCCGGCCAGGATGCAGAGGCCTCCGGATCCGATGCCGCCGGTGAGGACGACGAGCGGGTTGCCGTTGCCCAGGACCATGGCGACACCGGTCAGGGCCAGCAGGACCAGGCCCAGGGTCACGCCGGTCGGACGCTTCTTGGTGCGGGCCCACATGACGATGACGGTGATGGCGGGCATCGCGGCCATGATCAGCGAGGCGGTGGGGGCCGGGGTGGACTGGAGCCCGACGTAGGTGAGCAGGTTGAAGACGGCGAAGCCGAGCGAGCCGAGGCCCCAGAGCTTGAGGAATCCGCCGTCGGTGCGCAGCGCCTTGCGGCCCTCGACGATCAGCAGGGCGACGACGAAGATCGCGGAGCCGAGGGCGAAGCGGGCCAGGGTGAGATGAAAGGGGTCGACATGGCCGAAGGCGGACTTGGCGATGGTGAACATGCCGCCGAAGGCGAGGGCGGTGGCCAGGCCCCCGGCGGCTGCGGCGACGGTCTTCGTCTCGGCCATGCGGATCTCCCATGTGGTGCGCGTAGCACGGATTCGTCAGTTCACTTGTTCGCCGATCGACGAACACTCGGGTTAACGTATCCATGCGACCGGGAGCCGGTCAACTAGTGTTCGCCAACTAGCGAACACACGAATTCGATCAAGGAGAACAATGCCGTGAAGCCGCTCAGCCACCCCCGCGCCGAGGACATCAACATCTATGCCGTGCTCCACGCGCTGGCCGAACCGGCCCGGATGCAGATCGTGCGGACCCTGAGCGGAGCCGATGGCAAGCCGTGCGGGACCTTCGGCATCAACCTGAGCAAGTCGACCCTGTCCGCGCACTTCAAGGTGCTGCGCGAGGCCGGGATCATCCGCCAGGAGGCCGCCCCGGGCAACTCCCGCGTCAACACGCTGCGCCGCGAAGAACTCGACGCCCGTTTCCCCGGTCTGCTCGGCTCCGTCCTCGACGCGGTCGAGCGGACCGAGCCGGCCCTTCCGTCCGCCTGAGCCCTCCGAGCCCTTCAGGCCACCGGGCGTCGCGCTCGGCCTCGGTGGCCCGGAGCGGCAGGGATCGGTGCCGGTCCGGATCAGCGTGCAGCGTGAGGTGATCCGGTCGGCGGTCGCCGCGCGGAGCCGGGGCTCGCCGAGGGACGAGTCCCGAGCCGCCGGGCGTGAGCGGACGGCCCGCACCACCGATCACGCCAACAGCGGCATGTCACACGCCATCAGGCGGACTGGTACCCGAGTTCATTGCCCAAACGGTGGCTGCCGTCCTCACTGCCCGGCTGTTCCCCCGAGAAGCTGTCGAGAACAGGCGGCGGGTCCATCGGACCCCGGCTCCCGATGACGACGCGTGAGGGCGTTCCGGCCCGCGCAGCCGCGGCACCCCGGTCGCCGACCGCCGGAACCTGGGCCTGGGCGCGGCTGAGCAGGAACACCCCGCGCACCGCCGCCGCCGTCCCGAGCAGCGCCGGGAGCAGGCCGATCGTCCCGCCCCGGAGGTGCTCCCCCAGCAGGGCCGTTCCGATGACCGCGGCGGCCATCGGGTTGGCGAGCGTGACGACCGCCAACGGTGCGCCCAGGCCGTCCCGGTAGGCGGTCTGGGAGAGCAGCAGCCCGACCGCCGCGAACGCGGAGACGAGCAGGGCGACGACCACCACGCGCCCGCTGAGCAGCGGGCCCGTGCGGTCGGTGACGGAGACGGTCAGCGTCTGGGTGAGCGCGGAGGCGACCCCGGAGGTGATCCCGGAGGCGGCGGCGTGCCGCAGGCCGGGGCGGGCTCCCGGGCGGCCGAGTCCGGCGACGACGGCCACGGTCCCGGCCGCGACGGCCAGGGCCTCGGGGAGGCCGAGCGTCTCGTGCGGGGCGGCGCCGCCCGTGGTCATGAGCAGGGCGCCGAGGCCGAGCAGGGTGAGGGCCGTACCGCGCCATTCGGCCGTGGTGACCCGGCGTCCCGCGGCCCTGGCCCCCATCGGCACGGCGGCGACCAGGGTGAGGGCGCCGAGCGGCTGCACCAGGGTGAGCGGGCCGTACTTGAGCGCCGCGACGTGCAGCAGCGCGCCGCCTGCGTTCAGCCCGACCGACGCCCACCAGGCGCCCCGCCCGAGCAGCCGCAGCACACCTGCGTCCGGGTCGGTCCGTCCGGCGAGCCGGGCCTGTGCCACCGCGGCCGCGGCGTAGGCGACGGCCGAGACCAGGGACAGCGCGACGGCCGCCACGGTGGCGTTCACCGCCGGGTCCCGGGGGCCGTGGAGGTTCCGGATGCCCCGGCGGTTCCCGGCATCCCGGCCGTTCCAGTGGTTCCGGACAGGTCGTACGAGGACGCCGGACGCGGCCGGGGGCCGGGGAGGAGGCCCGGTCCGGTGGCCCCGGACACGGCCGCCGCCACCGGCACGCCCGTCGCGGACGGCCACGGCCGGTGGGCGCGCACCGGCTCCGCGCGCGGCAGCCGCAGCGCCGCGAGGGCCACCGCGAGCAGCGCGGAGACCACGATCGAGTCGAGCCAGTAGTGGTTGGCCGTGCCGACTATCACCAGCAGGGTGACGGCCGGGTGCAGCAGCCACAGCCAGCGCCACCGGCTCCGGGTCGCGACGATCAGCCCGACGGCGACCATCAGCGCCCAGCCGAAGTGCAGCGACGGCATGGCGGCGAACTGGTTGGCCATCGAGTCGGTCGACGGCGTCGCCCCGTACACCGTCGGCCCGTACACCTGACCGGTGTCGACCAGTCCGGTGGCGGCCAGCAGCCGCGGCGGGGCGAGCGGGAAGAGCAGGTGGAGCACGAGGGCCGCGCCGGTGAGCGCGGCGAGGACCCGGCGCGACCAGACGTAGTGGCGCGGACGACGCCAGTAGAGCCACACGAGGAAGAGCGCCGTGGCCGGGAAGTGCACGGTCGCGTAGTAGGTGTTCGCGAGGTGGACCAGGCTCTCGTCGCGCAGCAGCAGGTCCTGCACCGCGCCCTCGGCGGGCAGGTGCACGGAGCGTTCGAGGTCCCAGACGTGTCCGGCGTTGGCGTACGCCTCGTCGACATGGCCGTTGGCGGCCTGCCGGCCGAGTTTGTAGACCACGAAGAGTCCCACGACGAGAAGCAGCTCGCGGATGAGGGGCGGTCGGGCAGAACTGTCCGGCTCCCGGTCCGCTGGCTCGCTACCGGCGTACATCACCCGGTGCCCCTTTGCTGACGAAGCGGTGTTGCGGTGGCATGGTCTGGACCACGCCGTATCGATACGCCAGTGTACCGATACGGTCGCGTATCGGTACACGTGCGTATCGGTACACTGGCGTATCGGATGTCCTCGTCGCAGATTCGCCGAGAGGGAACGCGCATGCCGCCGCAGGAAGTCGCCCCGGAGCCGACCCACACCACGCGCCGCTCGAAGATCACGCCGGAGCGGGCGCAGGAGTTCTACACGGCCGTGCTCGACATGCTGCGGGAGTCCGGTTACGAGGCGCTGACCATGGAAGGGGTCGCCTCGCGGACCCGCTGCGGCAAGTCCACGCTCTACCGGCAGTGGGGCTCCAAGCCCGAGCTGGTGGTGGCCGCACTGCACGGCACCCGGCAGGCCCTGCTCCCGCACATCGACACCGGCACGCTCGCGGGCGACCTGCGCGAGGCGGCACGGGCGATCGGCGCGGGTTCGGGGCAGGACACCCCGCTGATGCACGCGCTGAGCCATGCCGCGCTGCAGAGCCCCGAGCTGCTGTGCGCGCTGCGCGAGGCGCTGATCGCGCCCGCCGTCTCGGCGGTCGACGCCATGGTCCGGCGGGGCGCGGAACGCGGCGAGATCCCGGCGGACGCCCCCGCGGCGGAGTTCGTCTCCGCGCAGTTGCTGGGCGTGGTGCGCGCCCGGCCGCTGCTGGAGGGGAAGTACGCGGACGAGAGGTATCTCACCCGCTTCGTCGAAAGTGCGATCCTTCCCGCACTCGGGTTGGGCGCCTCCGCGACCTAGCCTCTCAGTCGTGGGCCGTCCGTCCGAGCGGATGACGACGGCCCGCAGGCGCCGCACCGTGGGGACGGGGGCGGCGCACCGTCCGGGCGGCCGGTGACTCCTCGGGGAGCCACCGGCCGCCCGCGATTCCGCCTCCCCTCACTTCGTTCCTCCCACTTCGCCCCTCCGCACCACCCGACGGCTGTTGCACCAAACAAACGCTCGGTAGATTATCCGGACCGGTCGGCACGACCCCGGCCGCACGCGCACTTCGAGGACAGCGGGGCGGACGATGGACATCGGCAATCCGATCGACTTCACGGGGCGGGCGGTGCTCGTCACCGGCGGCACGAAGGGCATCGGCGCCGCGATCGCCGGGGCCTTCCTGGCCGCCGGGGCGGACGTACTGGTCTGCGGGCGGAGCGAGCCGCCGGAGCTGCCCGGGAGCGGGTCGCGCCGGGCCCACTTCCGGGCGGCCGACGTCCGCGATCCGGCGGCGGCCGCCGCCCTGGTCGACGCGGCGGCGGAACGGTTCGGACGGCTGGACGTGCTCGTCAACAACGCGGGCGGCTCCCCGGACGCCGACGCGGCCACCATGTCGCCGCGCTTCGTCGAGAAGGTCGTCGCCCTGAACCTGCTGGCCCCCTTCCACCTGGCACAGGCCGCCAACCGGATCATGCGGGAGCAGCCCGGGGGCGGCTCGATCATCAACATCGGCAGCGTCTCCGCGCACACCCCCCAGCCGGGCACGGCCGCCTACACGGCGGCGAAGGCCGGACTGCTGGCACTGACCCGGGCGCTGGCCCTGGAGTGGGCGCCACGGGTGCGCGTCAACCACATCACGGCCGGCCCGGTCCGCACCGGGAGCGCGGCGTCGGTGTACGGCGAGGGCGGCACCACCGCGGTGGCCGGGGTCATCCCCATGCGGCGGATGGCCGAGCCGGACGACGTGGCGCACGCCTGTCTGTATCTGGCGGGCGGACTGGCCCCGTACGTCAACGGCGCCGATCTGGCCGTGCACGGCGGCGGCGAGGCGCCGGCCAGGTTCCTCGCCGTACGGGACGGACGGAGCGGGTCACCGGGAGCGGAACCCGACGACCGACCATTTTCGTCCCCTTGACGATAATGAGCCGTTCCCATTATCGTCTTCGTGACGAGAAAAAGGGGACCGACATGGCCGACATCACCAGGCGCTTCGGCTTGCGCCATCTGCGCTCCGCGCCCACCGCGCACATCCGCCACCACAAGCGGGGCCGGCTCGCCCACGACGGCCCCGGGCTGAGCTTCTGGTACCGCTCGCTGACCGCGGCGCTCTCGGAGGTCCCGGTCAACGACCGCGAGCTGGCGATGGCCTTCCACGCCCGCACGTCCGACTTCCAGGACGTGACCGTGCAGGCCACCGTGACGTACCGGATCGACGACCCGGCCGAGGCCGCCGCCCGGCTGGACTTCTCGATCGACCCGGACACCGGGGCCTGGCGCGGCGCGCCGCTGGAGCAGATCGCCACACTGCTGACCGAGACCGCCCAGCAGCACACCCTGGACGTGCTGGCCAGGACGGCGCTGGCCGAGGCCCTGGTGGACGGTGTCGCGGCGGTGCGCGACCGGGTCGCGGCGGGGCTCGCCGCCGAACCGCGGCTGCCCGCCACGGGCATCGACGTGGTGGCCGTGCGGGTGGTGGCCATCCGCCCCGAGGCCGAGGTGGAGCGCGCCCTGCGCACCCCCGCCCGCGAGCAGATCCAGCAGGAGGCCGACCGGGCCACCTACGAGCGCCGCGCCGTGGCCGTCGAACGGGAACGGGCCATCGCCGAGAACGAGCTCGCCAGCCAGATCGAGCTGGCGCGCCGGGAGGAGCAACTGGTCGAGCAGCGCGGCACCAACACCCGCCGCGAGGCCGAGGAGAACGCGGCGGCCGACGGGGTGCGCGCCGAGGCGGAGGCGGCCCGCAAGGTTCGCCTGGCGCGGGCCGAGGCCGAGGCGGCGCGCGAGGTCGGCGCCGCACGGGCCGAGGCCCAGGCCGCCTGGCTGCGGGTGCACGGCGAGGTGGACGACGCGACCCTGCACGCCCTGGCCGCGACCCGGCTCGCCGAGAACCTGCCGCGCATCGACAGCCTCACCCTCTCCCCCGACGTGCTCACCGGCCTGCTCAGCAAGCTCGGCCGGCCCGGCCCGGAGACCCGGGCATGAGCCTGGCACCGCGCGCGGTACTGGTCCACCGCACCACCGAGTACGAGGAGCTGCTGGCCCGCCACGGCACGCACGGCCAGGCCGCGTTCTTCCTCTCCAGCCGCGGCCGGTCCATCGACGAGGTGGCCCGGCGGCACCGGCGGACCCAGCAGGCGCTCGCCGACGTGGCGGCGGCCGTGCCGCTCCAGTGGCGCCGGTCGCGGGTGGAGCGCGCGGACCTGGACCGCTTCCTGTTCGGGCCCGAGGACGTGGTGGTCGTCGTCGGACAGGACGGGCTCGTGGCCAACGCCGCCAAGTACCTCTCCGGACAGCCGGTCGTGGGCATCGACACCGACCCCGGGCGCAACCCGGGGGTGCTCGTCCGGCACCGGCCCTCCGACGCGGCCGCCCTGCTCGGGGCGGCCGTGGCCCCCGGCGGCGCGGCGGACGAACTCACCATGGTCGAGGCCGTGGCCGACGACACCCAGCGCCTGGTCGCCCTCAACGAGATCTATCTGGGGCCGCCCGGTCACCAGACCGCCCGCTACCGGCTCGGCCCGGACGCCCCCGACGCCCCCGCCGAACCGCAGGCGTCCTCCGGCGTCCTGGTCGGCACGGGCACCGGCGCCACGGGGTGGCTCCGCTCGCTGTGGCAGGAACGGCACAGCGGGCTCCGCCTCCCGGCACCCACCGACCCGCGCCTCCTCTGGTTCGTCCGCGAGGCCTGGCCGTCCCCGGCGACCGGCACCTCGCTGGTCGCGGGCGAACTGGAGCGCGGGCAGGGGCTGCGGCTCACCGTCGAGTCCGACCGGGTGGTGGCCTTCGGCGACGGGATGGAGGCGGACGCGCTGGAACTGACCTGGGGGCAGACGGTGCGGCTCGGCATCTCGGCGACCTCGCTGCGGCTGACCGTCTGACCGGCCGGCCCGACGACCGGGCGGACACCGCACCGGCCCCCGGAACAGGCAGCCTTCCTTGCCTCATTAACCATTTGCCTAGTGGTCATAGGCAGAGTTAGCGTCCCCGGCATGAAGCCCATGAGTGAACAGGAAATCCGTACGTCGTTCGTCAACTGCTCCAAGGGGGAGGCCAAGCGCCTGCCGCTCCCCCGCGACCTGGACGAGCAGCCCTGGGACGACCTGGACTTCCTGGGGTGGCGCGACCTCTCCGCCCCCGGACGCAGCTATCTCGTCACCGAGTACGACGGGAAACTCACCGGCGTGACGCTCCGGTTCCCCTCCCGGCAGCGCGGTTTCCTGCACCGGAGCATGTGCTCGCTCTGTCTGACCACGCACCCGGGCAACGGCGTCTCCCTGATGACCGCCCGGCGGACCGGGGCCGCGGGCCGGGAGGGCAACTCGGTCGGTCTGTACGTCTGCACCGACCTCGCCTGTTCGCTGTACGTGCGGGGCAGGAAGACCGCCGCGCCGGGCGCCCGCTTCAAGGAGACCCTGACGACGGAGGAACAGGTGGAGCGGACCAGGGCCAATCTCGACGCGTTCCTGGCCAAGCTCATCGACTGAGTCCGGGACGGGACCGGCGGCCGACGACCGGTGGACGGTGATCCGCGGCCGGTGGCCGGTGATCGGGCGGGTGCCCCGGGCCGTCGCCGGGTCCTCACCGGGCGGCGTCCGGCGGGGACCCGGGGGCCGGGGTTCCGGCGGTGAAGGTGACGGGCAGGTGCTCGGGGCCGCGCAGGCCTCCCGGCCGCCACCGCAGCTCTCCGGGCGGCACGGCCAGGGCGAGGCCGGGCAGACGGCGCAGCGCGGTGCCGATGGCGACCTGTCCCTCCAGCCTGGCCAGCGGGGCCCCCAGGCAGTAGTGGATGCCGTGCCCGAACGCGAGGTGGGCGTTGTCCTGCCGGGAGATGTCCAGGCGGTCGGGGTGGGGGAAGCGCTCCGGGTCGCGGTCGGCGATGGCGGACGCGATCAGCACGGTCGCGCCGCGCGGCACGGTCACGCCCGCGATGGTGACGTCCTCGCGCGCGAACCGGGCGATGCCCGGGTTGACCGGACCGTCGTACCGCAGGAACTCCTCGATCGCGCCCGGCAGCAGCTCCGGTTCGTCCCGCAGCGCCCGCAACTGGTCGGGGTGGGCGAGCAGGGCCGCGATGCCACTGCCGATCAGGTTGACGGTGGTGACGTAGCCGGCCACCAGCAGCAGGAAGGCCATGGCGATCAGCTCGTCCTCGTCGAGCCTTCCCTCCTCGTCCCGGGCCGCGATCAGCGCGCTGAGCAGGTCGTCCTCGGGGCGGGCCCGCTTCTGTGCGAGAAGCCCGGTCAGATAGCCGCGCATCCGCCGCCACGCCCGGTCCGTCCGGACCGGGTCCGGCCGTTCGGCGGCCCGCAGAATCATGTCGTCGGTCCACCGCCGGAAGTCGTCCCGGTCGGCGGCGGGCACGCCGAGCAGTTCGCCGATCACGGTGACCGGCAGCGGCAGTGCGAAGCTCTCGACGAGGTCGGCACGACCGTCCGGCCCGATCGCGTCGAGCAGCCGGTCGGCGATCTCCTGGACGCGGGGCCGCAGCCCGGCCACCCTGCGCGCGGTGAACGCCCCGGAGACCAGGCGGCGCAGCCGGGTGTGGTCGGGAGGGTCGGAGCGGAGCATGTTGCGCAGCGCCGACTCACGGTCCGTGGCGGGCAGCAGCTCGACCAGCCGGGGGTCCGACGCGTCGCGCAGGTCGCTGCTCAGGCGTGGGTCGGACAGGGCAGCCAGGCCGTCCTCGTACCGGGTGACCAGCCATGCCTCCAGGCCGCCCGCGATGACGGCGCGCCGTACCGGGCCGTCGTCGCGCAACTGCCGGTAGAGCGGGAAGGGGTCCGTCACGAAGGCCGGGTCGGTGTAGGGCAGGAGCACCGGCTGCTGGCTCATCATGCCTCCCGGAGGGCGCACGGGCCTTCGCACGGACGCGAAGGACTCCGTACCGCGTCGAGCTGCCGTGTCCAGCGTAATGCGCCTCGAGCACCGCCGAACGGCCGGACGGTGCCGCCGGGAGCCCGCCCGGCCCGCGCCCGGGACACCGTCGGTATGATCATCGGCACTGTCCGGGCGTAGCGCAGAGGCAGACGCGCCGACTTGCCAAGTCGTGAACACGCCGGTTCGAATCCGGCCGTCCGGGCAGCCCGGTCCTGTAGCGCAGAGGCAGTCGCCCCCTCCTGCTCGGAGGGAACACGCCGGTTCGAATCCGGCCGGGACCGCCGGGGCGGGCGACGACGGGCACGGAGGCGGAGGAGGCATGGCGCGGACCGGTGACGGGGAGCGGCTCAGCGACGAGGAACTGGCGTCCTTCGACCGCACGGTCGCGAAGCTGCGCGCCCTGCCCGTCGACGACCCGGTGCGCCTGCGCGCCGAGCAGGTCGCCGCTTCCTTCACCCGCGACGGCCGCACGCGCCGCCGCAAGGCCCGCAGCGACGCCTGTGCCGAGGCCGACGCCGCGGTCGTCGCCGCCACCGCGACCGGTGCGCCCGCACGGCGCGAGGACGCACCGCTGTCCGGCGGGAGCGGGACGGGCGACGGGGTCCTCCACCGGCCCCGGCGCTGTTACGTCTGCAAGTCGTTCTACCGGCGGGTCGACGCGTTCTACCACGCGCTCTGCCCGGACTGCGCAGCCGACAACACCTCCCGCCGCGCCCTGTCCACCGATCTCACCGGGCGCCGGGCGCTGCTCACCGGCGGCCGGGTCAAGATCGGCTTCCAGCTGGCGCTGATGATGCTCCGCGACGGCGCCGAGCTTCTCGTGACCTCCCGCTTCCCGCAGGACACCCTGCGCCGGTTCCGTGCGGAGCCCGGCAGCGGGACGTGGCTCGACCGGCTCACCGTCGTCGCCGTCGACCTGCGCGACCCGCGCCAGGTCCTGGGGCTGTGCGAACGGCTCCACCGGGACGGCGAGCCGTTGGACATCCTCGTCAACAACGCCGCCCAGACCGTGCGCCGCCCACCCGGGTCGTACGCGCTGCTCGCCGCCGGTGAGACCGGCGCGCTCCCCGAGGGCGCCTGGGCCGCCCCCGGCTACGCGCCGATGCGGGCCCTGGCGGCCCCCGCCGCCTCGGGCGCGCTCGCGCTGGTCCTCGCGGAGGCGGACGAGGCGGGGCTGCTGCCCGACCACGCCCCGGTGAACTCCTGGTCCGCCCGGATAGGCGAGCTGGACCCGGCCGAGCTGCTGGAGACCCAGCTCGTCAACGCCCTCGCGCCCGCCCTGCTGGTGGACCGGCTGCTGCCGCTGCTGCTCGCCTCGCCCCAGCCGAACCGGTACGTCGTCAACGTCACGGCCGTGGAGGGCCGTTTCGCCGTACGGCGCAAGACCGCCGGGCATCCGCACACCAACATGGCGAAGGCGGCGCTCAACATGCTCACCCGTACCAGCGGGCCCGAACTCGCCGCACGGGGCGTCCACATGTGCAGTGTCGACACCGGCTGGATCACCGACGAGAACCCGCTGCCGAAGAAGAACCGGATCGCCGCCGAGGGCTTCCGCACCCCCCTGGACATCGTGGACGGGGCGGCACGGGTGTACGACCCGATCGTGCGCGGCGAGGCGGGTTCGCCCGTGTCCGGTGTCTTCCTCAAGGACTACCGGGAGGCGGCGTGGTGACCGGTCCCACAGGGCCGGAGGGCCCCGCCGGGGACACGCCCTTCGCGGGTGTCCCCCACGTCCTGCCCCGCTCGATCGCCGACCTCGGCCCGCTGATCGACTGGCTGCGCGGCGGCGCGGTCACCGACCGGCGGCTCGACTTCCCGGCCGGGACCGCGATGCCCGACGGCCGGCTCGACCTGTGCAAGCAGGCCCTCGGCCCCGAAGGAGCCGCCCTGATAGCCGAGGCCCTCGGCGACACCGCGGCCCCGGCCCGGGTCCGGCACCTGCTCCTGGGCACCGACGGGCTCGGCGACGACGGGGCCACGGACGTCGCCGAACGGACCGTCGGGGCGGGCGTCGAGACCCTCTACCTGGGCTGCAACGGCATCACCGCGGGCGGCGCGTGCCGGATCGCGGACAGTCTGCGCGCCTCCGAACACGTCGTCAGCGGGGTCTGGCTCAAGCGCAATCCGCTGGGCACGGGCGGCGGTCGGGCCGCGGCGGACCTCGTCGCCGCCGCGTCCGGGCTGCGCACCCTCGACCTGGTGCAGACCGGTCTGGACCCGGCGGGCCTCGCCGTGCTCGCCGAGGCCCTGCTCGGGGCCGCCGCCTCCGGGCGCCGGGTGGAGCGGCTCTTCGTCGGCGGGAACCCGCTCGGCCGTACCGGCGCGGCCCCGCTCGCCGCGCTGCTCGCCGCCGGGGCGGTCGGCGAACTGTACGCGTCCGCTGCCCGGTTGGGCGACGACGGGGCGCTGCTCCTGGCCGACGCCCTGGAGCGCGCGCCGTACGGCCGTACCGCCCGGATCTCCGTCGCCAGCAACGGTGTCGGGCCGCGGGCCGCCGCCCGGCTCGTCGTCGCGGCGGCCGGCGCGGGTGTCGAGCTCCTGGACCTCGGCAGGGTACGGGCCGCCGGGACCCTCGGCGCGGCGGACAACCGTCTCGACCTCGCCGCCGCGACCGCGATCGGCGAGAGCCTGGCGGCCCGCGAGCACCGCCTCACCCATCTCGTCCTCTCCCACACCGGGCTGCGCAGCCGCGAGGCGCACCGGCTCCTGGACGCGGCGCCCCGGGCCACCACCCCGACCCGCTTCGTCCTCGGCAAGGGCATCGCGACCAGTGTCCGGCACCGGCTGGACGCGTTCAGCGCACATCTGCCGAGGCCCGCGGTCTCCGCGGACGTCGAGGCCGTCCGCAGCGTCCACCGGACGCCCCCGCCCCGGGACCGGTAGTTCCGGGGCCGTGCCCCGGGGCGTGCCGGCTCGCCGGGAGGCGCGGGCGGCCCTCAGCGGGGCAGCGCGGCGAACACCTCGATCCAGAACCGCTGGTACGGCTCCGGAGCACCGACCAGGTAGGTCGAGCGCAGCTTCGGCGGCAGCAGCGCCACCAGCCTGGTCACCGCCCTGCGGTGCTTCTTCAGCTGCGACAGCTCGGCGTTGGCGATGATCTGGTGCACCACGTCGCTGTCGTCGCCGCCCTCCGACGACCGGTCAGCGGCCCGCCGCAGCCGCCGTTCCCAGGCGTCCACCTGCCGGGCCAGCTCCCGCAGCCCGGTCACCGGCCGGTCGTTCAGCCGCTCGACGAGACTGGTCAACTGCACCGGGGCGTATTCGCCGTCCCCGAGGTACACCATGCCCATCTCCAGCGGAAGTCCCCGCTGGTGGAGCTTGATCAGCCGCTCGATGGTCCGTTTGGTGATCCAGGCCCGGCCGTCCTCGTCGATGTCGTGCTTCCACCATTCGAGCACGGTCTCGGCCACCGCCCCGTACTTCTCGATCAGCCACTCGTTGGCCGGGATGTCGCCGGGCTCCACCGTCAGCGAGGCCGTGAACCGGGTCGCCTGGGCGATGTTGTTCCGCGCCACGAGCAGTTTGCGGCCCAGGTGGTACGGCGGGTTCTGCACCGCGATCTGTGCCCGCAGCCCGTCGATCGGCCGGCCCGCCAGCGACCACTCCTGGGTGATCTCCATCAGCTTGGCGAACGCCGCCCGGTCCTTGGGGCGGTTGTACTCGTCCCAGACGATCGCCTTCGGCCCCGCGTCCGTGAACACGGCCGCCAGCAGGTTCTCCAGGGACCCGTCGGGGGTCGGGATCGGTGCGCAGAGGTCCTCGACGTTGGTCACCGGCAGCGAGAAGTACAGCGGCTCCCGCCCGTCCAGGCCCTCCCGGACCGTCTGCCGGACCAATTCGGTCTTGCCGCATCCCGGCGGCCCCTGGAGCAGCACGGTCCACCGGTTGCGCAGCGCCGCCCGCACCACCCGGCGCACGGGGTCGGCGATCCGGGCCGGGTTCGGCACGCCCAGCTCGTGGGCGATCCGGTCCAGGATCTCCTGGGTGCGGTTCGGTCCCGGGCGGCCGTCTGGGAGCGGTTCGGAGAGCCTCAGCCGCTCCCCGTTGACCAGGGGCAGCCCCCAGCTCAGCGGGAAACCCTCCTGGGCGTTGGCGATGATGTGGTCCAGGGTGCGCGGCGACAGCAGCTCGCGCAGCGCGGAGCTCAGCGACGCCCACAGCGAGAACACCCCGCCGAGGTCACGGTCGCGGTACTTCGCGGCCAGTTTCAGCCGCCAGGCCGTGTCGTTCGCGGTGATCCTGATGGTGACCATCCGGTCCAGGATCGCCAGGTCGCCGCGGCGGGCGGCGGTCTCGTTCAGCGACTCGTTGTCGGTGAGGAAGACTCCGATGCAGCCCAGTGCCCGCAGGTCGTATCCGCCGAGCGTCCAGTTGCAGGCGATCTGCATCAGCTGCGACTGGACCGACTCACCGGCCTGCAGCGAGTCGTCGATGAGCAGGACGAACGGCTTCCCCGGCCGCAGCCGGTCCATCACCAGCTGCCGCAGCACGAGTTCCCCGGTCCGCCCGTCCCGCACCGGGGCGTTGACCAGCAGGTCGTCCGGGGTGAGGTTGGCGGCCGGGACGAAGACCAGTTCGGCGTCCGGGTACGCCTCGGCGACGTGCGAGAAGAACGTCGCCGTCTTGCCGACGCCGTGCCCGCCGAAGACCTGGCCCGTCTGCCCCATGTCGATCATCGCGTCGATGAAGGACGCCAGCCGGGACACCCCCGTCCAGCCCTCGGGCGGTCGCGGGTAGGTGGCGTCGGGCCGCCACGGAACGGTGCGGGGCGTGGTCATCTCGATCCTGTCGTGACGCGATGGCAGGCCATCGGGGGGTTGTGGGAGTCGGGCCAGTCGTCGCCGCCCTCGGTGATCAGCCAGATCCACTTGTCGGGTTCGGCCGGGGTGATGGGGGGCGCGTGGCCGTCGGTGAGCACCACGACGGCGTCCGGGGTCTCCTCGAAGGGCCGGCCGTCGACGAGCGTCCGCCCCTCCACGTATTCGGCGACGGACCAGAAGCTCGTGCCCCCGCCGCCGTAGACCCGCTCGCCGGGGCGGAACGGCATCACCACGGCGTCGAAGGAGAGCCAGTGCGCCTCCACCCCGTCGATCCCGCCGACCAGTTCGGTCAGCCAGTGGACCACGTGGTCCGGCATCGACCCCGAGGTGTCGTACGCGATGACGAGCACCTTGTCCCGCACCGGGCCGCGCCGCGAGAGGAGCGGGTCGTGCCCGAGCGCGGCGAGCAGCGCGCCCCGCTTCTTCGGGTACACCAGCCGCTCGCCGTCCCGCAGTTTCGAGGCGACGACGTCCACCAGCCACCGCTGCCACCAGTCGACCCGCCCGGTGCGCGGGGTCCGTCCGCGCAGCAGGCCCGCGCCGAGCCTGCCCCACATCCGGCTCACCCGCTCCGACGCCCCGTCCGTGCGGTCCACCAGGTCGCCGAGTTCCGCCTCCGCCACCGCGTGGCCGCGGCGGGCCGCGAGCAGCGAGTTGAGCAGTACGGAGGACACCACGGTGTCGACGGTCTCCTGGTCGGTGGGTACGTGGGTGTGCGAGAGCCGGACGCACAGCGCGGACCCCGGTACCAACGGGTGTGCCATCCGCTTCAGCTCGCCGTACACCGACATGTCCGTGGCGACGAAGACCGGGTAGTCCACCGGGTCCAGACCGTGCGTCAGCAGGTCCTCCCGGTAGAGCGCGTGGATCTCGCGCGGGTCGACGCCCACCGGGCTGCCGTCCCGGAGCGGGAGTGCCTCCGTGCCGAGCCGGACCATCGCCACGTGGTTGATGGAGACCTCCGCCGCCAGGGTGAACACCGGGTCGTCCCGCAGTTCCGCCTCCACGAACAGGTGCCGGTGGACCAGGTGCCGCGCCTCGTGGAACAGGACGAACTTCACCCCGTCGAGGCCGAGGTCGACGAAGAACTCCGGGTTGTACACGAGCAGGCAGGTTCCGTCGCCGCTCGCCACCACCGCGGCGGTCTCCACCGCCGTGGTCGGTATCTGGTGGCGGCACTTGGCGTGGATCCAGGAGGCCACCACCGAACCGGACAGTCCGAGGTCCAGCAGCGCGGCCTCCTTGAGCCGCCGCGCCTCCTCGATCACCGCCCCGTCGGCGGGCAGCCACCGCTCCAGCGCGTGCCGGTCCGCCAGGTCGATCACATGGCGCTGCCGTTCCCCGCGCTCCCCGTACGCCATCCCGGATGCCCCCTCCGTACCCCGTCGTCCTTGCTTATCAGGAGTGCCTGTTCACGGGCGACGGTGTTTCTGCCCGGACGGTTCGCCTAGGATCGGCGGCAGGGCGGGGTCGTAGCGCAGGGGCAGTCGCACCGGTCTCCAGAACCGGAACACGCTGGTTCGACTCCAGCCGCCCCGCCTCCCTCCCCTCACCCGCCACCAGGTCTCGGGGCTCAGGCGATGGCGCCCGCGGTCACGATCAGTTCCGGGACCGTTCCCGTGAACGTCGGCAGCAGTTGCGCCAGGACGGCCCACGCCTCGACGTTCGCCCCCAACGAGTCGCGCACCAGGGGCCGCAGTACGTCCTCGGCCTCCTTCTCCCTGGTGGGGAACGCCCAGCGGCCGGTGTCGAGGGCGCACAGCACCGTGCGGGCCGAACGCCACTCCCGTACGTAGCTCTCCGGGCCGTCGATGATGCCCGCGAGCCGCACCCGGTGGGCGTAGCCCGGGTGGGTGGAGAAGCGTTCCCGCAGGACCGGGGGGCAGTCGGGGCGCAGCGCGAGCGCCCATCGCGTGTACCCGGGCAACTGCTGCTCGGTGTCGGCCTCGATGACGCGCGGCCAGTCCCCGCGGCCCGTCGAGCGGGCGGCCCGGCGGCCCTGGCGCATGGTCCTCGCGGCCCGCAGCGCGGGGATCAGTTCCGCCGCGGGAAGCTGCTCGGCGCCTTCCGTGCGGAGTCGGTACCGCAGCGTCTCCGGCAGCGGGACGGGTTCCTTCCTGCCGGGCCCGAAGGATTCGCCGCGGAGGACCGCCGACTTCAGCCCCGGGGGCAACCCGTCGGCCAGGACGAGGAGTTCGTTCAGGTCCGCCCGGTCCTCCTCCAGGACCCACAGCCGGGCGGAGACCGGCAGCGCGTCGGCCGAGAGCCGTGACAGGTTGGTCCAGTGAAGTTCGGGAACGAGCCCGCTCGGCCGCTCCGCGACCCCGATCCGCTCCCGCACCGCCTGCCGCACGTCGTCCGCCCCGGCCAGACAGACCAGTACGTCGAGTGCCCTGTCCGTATCGCGGTCGTGCCGCATGGCTCCGCCCCCTCGCGTTCCCGGGCCGCGCCCGCCCCGATCGGGCCGGCCCCGGGAAAGAGTACGGGACCCCGCCCCACCAGGCAGAACCCCCCTCGTGCCCGTGGTGTCCCGTGACGGGACGGGCCACGGCGGCCGTTTCACGGAGCCTGCGGGCCGGTGGCGGGACCACGGCTGCGGCAGGCCGCCCTCAGTGTCGCGGCCGCCGCGATTCCCGCCGGAATCCCGCAGGTGAGGGCCGCCGGGACGCCGTCGCCGAGGGTGGCGAACAGCTGCGGCAGTCCCCCGTGCGCAGCCGTGCCGTCCGTCGCCGCCCGCAGCAGCCGGCCCGCCGGCAGGCCGAGGACGGTCGCGCAGACCGCGCCGACCGCCATCGCCGGGAC
This sequence comes from Streptomyces sp. NPDC006435, assembly GCF_040612315.1. Classification (NCBI taxonomy): domain Bacteria; kingdom Bacillati; phylum Actinomycetota; class Actinomycetes; order Kitasatosporales; family Streptomycetaceae; genus Streptomyces; species Streptomyces sp. NPDC006435. Next base: position 5,548 of record NZ_JBEXPY010000063.1, on the reverse strand, counting down.
CGTGGTCCGGGTGAGCAGTCCGGGCAGCGACCGCAGCGCCCACCACACCACGACGAGCAGCAACGCATCGGCGGCGCGGTACAGGAGCCAGGCACCGATGTCGGAGCCCCCGGGGTCCGACCAGGCGCCGAGCAGCAGCCACTGGCGCAGCAGATCGCCCGGTTCGGCGAGCAGCCCGCTGCCGGGGAAGGCCGTCTGGACGGCGGCGGCGACCGGCTGGTACGAGAGGACCACCAGGGACAGCGCGATCACCGCGGTCCCGGCGGTGGCGGCCGACCGGGCGGCGTGTGCCGGGACGGACTCCCCCGGCAGCGGACCGGCACCCTTGACGGTGATCCGTGCCGCGAGCACCGCGACCGCCGCCGCGGCCAGGGCGGTCACCACCAGGATCTGCCGGCCGGCGGCGATCGCGCTCGCCAGCTGGGGCAGGAAACGGTAACTGCCGTGGCCGTACGAGGCGATCAGCCACGGCGCGGAGACGGTCACCGCCAGCGTCCCCGCCACGATTCCCCAGGCCCACACCGCGAGCAGGGTGGCCGGCATCCGGCCGTGCACCGGCGGCAGCCCGCGGACCAGGAGCAGCGCCCCGGGCAGGAAGAAGGCGAACACCGCGGCGAACCTGATCCGCAACGCGGTCCCGTGCAGCGCGAGGTAGCGGGCCCCGTCGCCCCCTGCCGGGCCCCCGGGCACGTCAACGCCCGCCCACGCCCCGGCCGGGGGCTCGTACGACCAGGGGACGAGCCAGCGTTCGAGCTCGGCGGCGGCCCGGCCCCCGATCGCGTCCGTGGCGCCCTGCAGGCGCAGCGCCTGCAGGCTCTCCCCCGCCCACCACAGGAGCGCCGTGAGCAGTACTCCTCCGAGCAGTGCCGGTATCACCGCACGCCGGTACGTCATGTGTCGTCCCCCGCCTCGACCGTGTCCGCCCGGACCCCCTGGCCGGGTGAAGGCTACGGCGCGTTGATCACACGGGGATCACGGTCGCGGCAACATTCCTGCGGATCAAGCGACCTGACGGGACATCACTTGATGGGACATCCGTGACGCGCTCCGGAGCTCCTGGCGAAGGCCGTGAGGAGTTCGTCGAAGACCTCGGCCGTCGGGGCGTCGACCGGGGCGGGCCGGCCGTCGCCGCGCTTGGGAGGGGTGAGCTTGAAGTACGCGGTGCCCAGCCCGCCCCGGCAGGCGTGCGACCGGGTGCGGGAACCGGTGACGCTGCCGGGGTAGCGGTCGTCGAGGTACTTCTCCTGCAGGGCGGAGGGGCCGTAGTACGCGTTGAGGCGCACGTGGTCGTGCTCGCCCCGGTTCACCCTGCACTCCTCGGTCAGGGCTCGGCCGGCCGGGTACTCGTCGACGGTGGTGACGCGTGCGAGCCGGGCGTTGCGCGGGCTGACGACGTCCCGGCAGGTGGCTTCGGCCCCGGCGGCCGGGCGGGTCGCGACGCCGGTGCGGTCGACCGTTTCGGGCCGCTGGCCCAGTGCCCCTTCGCAGTCGAAGCGGTCGGCCGCGCGGCGGGCGGTCTCCGTGGCGAGACGGGCGACATCACGTATCCGGCCGGCCGTCAGTTCGTCGGCGTCCTCCGTCGCTTCGCTGAGGACGAGCAGTCCCTTGCCCGCGAGCGGGGCGCAGTCCACGAGTACGGCGGCCCGGGGGCGTCCACGGACGTCGACCGAGCCGTTCCAGCCGTGCCCGATCGGCGCCGCGCCGGACTCCTCGGCCGCTCCGGAGCTCCGGTGCGCGGCGGCGGGCCGTATCTGCAACCGCAGCGTGGTGCTCCGGTCCGTGTCCCTGGCCCAGACCGAGCACCAGTCGGTCTCGTGGCCGACCCACTCCCCCGTGTGCCCCTTGCCTTCCAACTCGGCGCCGTCGAAGAAGTTCCGGGCCTCCTCGACGGCGACGGACCCGTGACAGGCGTCGGCGAGGCCGTCGTCGGCCCCGTCCCGGGTGGCGATGCCCAGGGCGAGCGCCCCGCCCGCGAGTGCCAGGGCCGCCGCCGCGGCAGTGACGACGTGCTTTCGGCGCGGGCGCGGGCTCATGTGCTCCTCGTTCCTGTCGGTTCCGTGGTGCCGAAGCGGTGTGACGGTTGCGGCGGTGGCCGGGGAGGCCGGTCCCGATGCGGCCGGAACCGGGCGGGGCGGCCGGGACCGGCCGCCCGCGACACCGCCCGGACGTGTCGGTCCCGTCCGGGCATGTCGATCTCGACCGTCCCCGGGAATGACCGAGGGGTCGGTCCGGATTTCTCCGGACCGACCCCTGATCTGCGACTCTCACGAGTCGGGACGACAGGATTTGAACCTGCGACCCCTTGACCCCCAGTCAAGTGCGCTACCAAGCTGCGCCACGTCCCGATGCGAATCCCCCGGTGTTCCCGGGTGACCGCGCAGGACAAACATTACCTCACTCCGAGGACCGGATCGACGCCCGTGCCTGGTGGGCACGGTTCGCCAGGGATTCGGCGCCGCACGCGGTGGCCAGTTTCTGGGCCCTGGCGAGTTCGCGCGGCGAGCGGATCGCGATGCCGTAGTCGACGAGGGCGAGCGCGTGCTCGTACGCCGACGGGGACGCCTCCAGGTGCCGGACGGATTCGGCGAGCAGATGGGTGGCGTCCTCGGGCTCCGCGAAGAAAGCGACGCAGCGCAGGGCCTCGCCGATGGCGGTGTCCGTGCCGAAGCGCTCGGCGTGCGTCCGGGTCGTCGCGGCGAGTCGGGCCGCGCGCTCCGGGTCCTCCTCGGCCAGTGCGCGGGCGAGGTCACCGGCCCAGGGCGCCCACACCCCGTTGAACCTGCCCCGGGGTTCGAGTGCCTGGCCCGCCGCCTCCAGTTCGGAGATCGCCTCCTTCGTACGGCCCTCGGCCAGCAGCAGCCGGCCGCGTACGCACGGGCCGTCGGGGAGCACCATCGCGCTGGGGTAGGGCGAGCCGAAGGCGTAGCGGTCGGCGATCTCGCGGGCCTCCTTGACCCGGCCGCGGGCCAGGAGCGTGTCGATGAGCAGACAGGCCGCGTCCCAGTGGACGGGCAGTCCGCTGCCGACGCGGTCGGCCAGGCGCAGCCCCTCGCGGAGGAAGCCCTCGGCCTCGGCCAGCCGGCCGCGACGCCGGTGGACGAGTCCGAGCAGGGTGTGGGCGAACGCGAGGTGCGCGCCGCTCCAGCCGGAGATCTCGAAGGCGCGGACGGCCTCGCCGAAGAGCTGCTCGGCCCGGTCGAGCTGGTCGGTGAAGGCGTAGGTGATGCCGACGAGGGTCGGCAGCTCGAAGCCCCACTCCGCGTCGGTCCAGCCCAGTCCCCGGGCGGGATGGCCGTCGACCAGGGCGCGTTCGCAGAGGTCGACGACGAGCTGGGCGTTCTCTCCGCGCAACATGGCGTCGAAGGCACGGATGGTGAGCAGAGCGCGCTCGGCGTTGTCGCGGCCGTGCAGGTGGTCGGCGTTTCGGGCGAGCCGGGCGGAGCGGCCGGGTCCGTCGTCCTCGGTGGCCTGCATGCCCTCCCAGAGGAAGGCTCCGGCCTGAAGCCGCATCAGACCGGGTCCGGGGGCGGTGCGCGCGGCCTCCGCCGCGAGGGCGAGGGCCGCCTCCTTCAGCTGGTTGTTGTGGGAGTGCGCGGCCGCGAGGCGGTAGGTGGCGTCGACCCGCCGTTCCTCGTCGAGGCCGGGCATGTCGAGGGCCGCGCGCAGGTGCTGGACGGTGGTGGCCGGGGAGCTGAGCAGGGTGGCGCAGCCCAGTTCGTACAGCAGGGTGGCCTTCACCTGCGGGCTCGGCGGTTCCTCCAGGGCTCGTTCGAGGCAGCGGCGGGCGGCGTCCGGGGCGCCGACCGCGAGGTGCTGCCGGGCCGCTTCGCGGAGTTGGCCGACCAGTTCCTGGTCGTCGTCCGGGTGCACCTCGAGCAGGTGTCTGGAGGCCGCGGCGGCGCCGAGCCCGGCCCGGGTGATCGCCCACGCGGCCCGGCCGTGCATGGCGGTGCGGGTGGCCGGCGGGATGGAGCGGTACACCGCGCTCGCGATCAGCGGGTGGACGAACTCCAGCGGGTCGAAGCCGGTGACGATGCGGGCCTCGCGCAGCCGCTCCGTGCAGTCGGCGGCCTCGGCCGGGCTCATGCCTGCGAGGCTGGCCGCGAGGCTCTGCGAGATCTCCGTGCCGAGCACGGCGGCGGCCCAGGCGAAGCGGTTGGCGTTGGTCCCGAGCCGTTCGAGCCGGGCGACGAGTCCGCTGCCGCGGGCGGAGGCACCGAGTTCGCGCAGGAGTCCGGCCGATTCCTCCAGCGGCGCCAGTTCGCGGTCCTGCACCTTGGCGACGAGCTCGACCGCCTCGTAGGGGTTGCCGCCGGTGACGGCCCACACCTCGCGGCAGAACGGGTCGTCGGCGTGTTCGCCGAGGGCCGCGCGGACCAGTTCGGCGGTGGCGTCCGGGGTGAGGGCGCGCAGCGCGACCCGTACCTGGGACGGGTGGCCGCTGCCCGGCCCGCTCTCCTTCAGCCGCGCCGCCAGCTCCTCCGGGCGGTGGGCCTGGACGACCAGTACGGGCAGTTCGCCGAGGCGGGCGGTGAACGAGGCGAGCCAGGCGAGGGATTCGCCGTCCGCCCAGTGCGCGTCGTCGACGATGAGCAGCAGCGGGCGGTGGCTGACCCGGGACGCGAGCCGGGAGACGACGAAGTCCAGGCCGTCGCGCACGCCTTGCGGGTCCGGCTGCGGGCCGCTCGGCTCGGCGAGTCCGAGCGCGGGCGCGGCGATCTCGTACCAGGTCCCGAACAGGGCGCGCACCTCGTCGGGCGGCAGTTGGTCGAGCGCGGGCTGCAGCAGTTGGCGCACGACGTGGAACGGCACGGACGTGACCGTTTCGCCGCCGCGTGCGGACCAGATCGTGCATCGGTCGGCGGCCTGGGCGCCGCATAGGGCGTCCACGGCCTGTGCGGCAGCGGCAAGTTCCGGTTCACGCTCGTACAGCGGCCGGGACGGCTTCATGCCTACCCTCCCCTAGGGTGGTACGGATTGGTTTCGACACTAGTCGTGCACGAGGGTCAACGGACAGTGGTTCCGACAGTTCACCGCAGGTGCGGGGCACAATCGTGGGGTGGACGAGACTCGCAGGGACCGGGACGCCGAGGGCCGGGCGCGCAACGCGCGTCCCCGTGACGGGCTGGGGCGCCCCCTCCCCCGTGGGGCGGCGGGCGTCGAACGGCAGCCCGAGGGCGTGGTCCGTACGCCCGGGGAGACGGTTCGGGAGGCCCAGCGGCTGTTGGACGCGGGCATGCCCTTCCACGCGCACGAGGTGTTCGAGGACGCGTGGAAGTCGGGTCCGCGGGCGGAGCGGGAGCTGTGGCGGGGGCTGGCGCAGCTGGCCGTGGGGCTGACGCACTCGGCCCGGGGCAACGCGACGGGCGGGGCCCGGCTGTTGCGGCGCGGGGCGGCGGCGCTCGCCCCGTTCGTGCCGGACCACCCGTACGGGCTCGACGTCGGCGGGCTGGTCGACTGGGCCGGGGAACTGGCCGGCCGGGTGGCGGCCGGGGAGGCGGCGGGGGCCGGGCCCGTCGACGCCGCCGTCGAGGCACCGCTGCTGCGG